>CAMXQX010000046.1 GCA_947246355.1 uncultured Bacillota bacterium
AGTACAAAAAGGAAGAAGAACAGATTCACTTAAAAGAAGATATGGAATACGAAATGATGCTAGGTTTACGGAAAGTAGAAGGAGTATCTATCTACAAATTTAAAGAAAAATTCAAAGCGGAAATGGAAGACATTTTCCCTATTTGTGATTTACAAAAAAAAGGTTTGATAGAAGTCATAAATGATTCTGTTCGTATTCCCTTAGACAAATTTTATCTATCCAATGAAATATTACTTTCCTTTCTTTTAGAATAGAAAAAAATTTCGTTTTCTTTCAAGATATTTACTTTGCGAAACAGTTATCTTAATACAAGGTGTTTCTTTCCATGTTCATCTTCTATATATTCATCAAATTGCAAATAGGTTCCCCTTGTAGGTAAAATGGGTAGTTTTTGAAATCTATGATTTTCATATTTTAATTTAGATAATCTAAAAATAGTATATTTATCTTTTTCTAAGTATGTTTCAAATCTTTTCTCACAATTGCTTTGCGCTGTCAATATAATTTTTTGCGCACTAAGTCCTATTAGACTATATCCTAAATAACGTATCATAAATTCTGTAACTATTTCACCAAATTGAAAAGGTTTATCAAGATTAACATTTATTTTATACTTATAGTATTGCGTAAATAACATATGACAAAGGTCGGCTTCTACTACTACTGCCCCTAAAGAATTTTGTGGAATAGAAAAGCGATAATTAGGATAATATTGATGATAGAAATCTAAAAATGGATATATTAGTTCTTGCTGTTTTATTAAAATGTCTCGATATAACATATATACAAATTTCCATTCATGAGGTTGAACTATTTTGTTCCATCCATATTGATTAAATAAATGTTCCACCTCTAATGTATCCAACGTATTATCGTTTAAGATTTTCACTTGTTTTGCTCTGTTTACAGTATGTTCCATAATATTTATTCTCCTTTTTTTAGTTATTTATAATATCATAATTTTGCTAAAGATGTCAAAACCAACTTTTAACATAATTGGTACAATGGAATGGAAAATTATCATAAAGATTTTTGTTATCGTTATTTTAAATATTTGTAGAATTTGAAGGGGTGAATAGGATATGAATACAATATAAAATCTAGTATTATTTATTAAGGTATTCTTATACATTATAGGTTTTGTAACTTTTTTCTTCTTTTGTATACAATACTATAGGTAATCGTCTGAAAAATGATTGTAAGATTCATGACGATGTGTGACTGTAATGAAAGGAATGATTATTAAAATGAAAGAGTTAATTGGGAATACGCCTCTTATCAAAATTAACTATATTTATAAGGGAAAGAAAAGAAGTGTATATGTGAAAGTGGAATACTATAATTTGACAGGAAGTATTAAAGATAGAGTTGCTTATTATATGTTAAAAGAGGCACTTGATATAGGTATTTTAAAAGAAGATACGCCTATTGTTGAGGCAACGAGTGGCAATACGGGTATTTCTTTAGCCGCCATTGGAGCCTATTTAAAGAGAAAAGTAGTAATCTTTATGCCAGATTGGGTGAGCAAAGAGCGAGAGAAAATCTTAAAAATGTATGGAGCAGAAGTACATCTTTATTCCAAAGAAGAAGGTGGATTTCAACGATGTATTAAAGAGGCTGAAAAGTATGCGGAAGAACACGATGGCTTTTTAACCAATCAGTTTTCGAATATTCAAAATAAAATAGCCCATAAAGAAACAACGGGAAAGGAGATTGCTTCTAAAGTAAGAGCAGATGGATTTATCTCGGGTATTGGAACAGGCGGAACATTAATGGGTGTAGGAGAAGCTTTAAGAGAGGGCAATCCTAATTTTCATCTATGGGCCCTTGAACCTAAAAATATGTCCCTTTTAAAAACCGGGGTGACATTGTCCCATAAAATCGATGGGATAGGGGATGAATTTATTCCGGCATTAGTGGAACAAGACAAAATAGAAAATATTTTATTGATTACCGATGAGGAAGCCATGGAAGCAACTAGTCTTCTTGCGAAAGAGTTAGGACTGGGTGTCGGCATTTCTTCTGGAGCCAATTTACTCGCGGCTATTCGCATGGAAGAAGCACTTGGTGGTAAAATTGTGACCGTTTTTCCCGATGATTTAAAAAAATATATCTCTAGCGATTTAGGAACTTGGAAGGAAGAGAAGACTTTAGGAATTACCCTTTTAGATTATGAAATTGTATAGGAAAACTGTTTATTTTGTGATACAATAACAGAGGATGTGATAAAATGAAAATTTATAATACATTAAATCGAAAAATAGAGGAATTTCAACCTAAAAATCAAGAATGCGTTACAATGTATACGTGTGGACCAACCGTGTATCATTTTGCGCACATTGGGAATTTACGAACGTATATTTTTGAAGATATTTTAGAAAAAACATTGCATTATTTAGGTTACAATGTCAAACGTTGTATGAATATTACCGATGTAGGACATTTAACGAGTGACTCCGATTCAGGCGATGATAAAATGCTTAAGGGCGCCAAAAGAGAGCATAAAACGGTTTTAGAAATTGCAGACTTTTATACAGAAGCATTCAAAAAAGATACGGAAGCTTTACATATAAAGTGGCCAGAAATTGTCGTAAAGGCAACCGATTGTATTGAGGAATATATTAAAATTATTACCCAATTACTGGATACAGGTTACGCCTATCAAAGTGGAGGTAATGTGTATTTTGATACTTCCAAATTAGAAGACTATTATCGCCTTACCAACCATAAGGTGGATGACATGGTGATTGGTGTAAGAGACGGTGTAGAAGAGGATATAGCTAAGAAAAACCAAGCAGACTTTGTTTTATGGTTTACCAAATCCAAATTTGAAGAGCAAGAATTAAAATGGAATTCGCCATGGGGCTATGGCTATCCAGGATGGCATATCGAGTGTTCTGGTATTAGTATGAAATATTTAGGGGAAGATTTAGATATTCACTGTGGTGGAGTGGATAATATTTTTCCGCATCATACCAATGAAATTGCCCAAAGTGAAGCTTATTTAGGGCATTCTTGGTGTAAGTATTGGGTGCATGGGGAACATTTAAACGATGAGACAGGAAAAATGAGCAAATCCAAGGGAGAATTCTTAACGATTTCTTTGCTCAAAGAAAAAGGATATGATCCTTTAGCCTATCGTTTTATGTGTCTAAATTCTCACTATAGAAAAGTACTGGTTTTTAGTTATGAAGCCTTAGAACAAGCAAGTAGCACGTATCAAAAACTAAAAAAGAAAGTCCTTGCTTTAAAAGACGAGGGAGAAATAGAAAAAGAACCGTTTGATGAGTGCAACACGCTTTTTAAAGAAAAAATAGGCGATGATTTAAATACAGCAGAAGCGTTAACTGTCTTGTATGCCGTTTTAAAGGATGATGGTTTAAAGGATAGGACTAAAAAGGAGCTCGTGAAAAGTTTTGATACTGTCCTTTCTTTGGAATTATTAAAAGAGGAAGAAAAAAGGATATCGAGTGATTTGGAGAAATACATTTTAGGAAAAATCGAGGAAAGACGTCTAGCTAAAGAAAATAAGAATTATAACTTGGCGGATGCGATTCGCCTTGAACTTGAAGAAAAAGGAGTTATTATCAAAGATACAAGAGAAGGAACAACCTTTGAAATCAGATAGGGGGTATTAAAAAGTGCAGAAACCAAAAGAATATATGGAGAAATATTATCCTAATATAGTAGAGACTTTCCAAAGAAATTTATCCTATTTAAAGGATGAAAATGTAAGAGAGAAAATGGAAGAATATTTTTTAAACGAGTGTGAAAAAGTTTCTTATGACCGAGATAGAGTTAGAAGTTTAAAAGTTTCCTTGGTAAACGCAATACAAGAGATAAATACACCAGAACTTGAGTATGATATTGAATATCTACTTACTTTCTTTGCAGAAGAGTTTAGAATGCTTTTCTATGAGCTTCGCTGTATTTGTGTGAAAACAAATATGATTTTAAGAGGAATTTGTTCTTGTTATGTAAGGTATTGTGGTAAAGGGGATTTTGAAGAAGTTTATCAGAACTTAATGACAGAGGAATCACTGAAAATGTATGAATATGCTTATGGAAGTGAAGTACGACAAGTTTTTGAAGATGTGTTGGAGATAGAGAAAAATCTAATGCAAGAGGGGTACAATAAAGCAAAACAAGGAGAAACGTTTTGTGATACATGTGCCCCCTGGTGCTGGATACCACAAGAAAAAGGGAAAACAAAATATAAAAGAACAACCTCTTTTCGTTATTAATAGAAAAAAGTTAGGAAGGAAGAATTATGAAAAATAATGCGATTACGAGTCGTGACATTGACTTTGGAAAATGGTATACAGATGTAGTTCGAGCAGCCAAATTAGCTGACTATTCTTCTGTAAAAGGATGCATTGTGATTGAGCCAAATGGATATGCACTATGGGAGCGGATGCAAGAGATACTTGATAAAAAGTTTAAGGAACTCGGACATGTCAATTGCCAGATGCCTCTTTTAATACCAGAAAGTTTACTTAAAAAAGAGGGAGAGCTGGTAAGCGGTTTTGCCCCTGAGGTAGCTTGGGTAACGATAGGTGGACAAAAAGAATTAGAAGAAAGGCTTTGCATTCGCCCAACAAGTGAGACGATGTTTTGTGATTACTACAAAGACCATGTAAAATCACATAGGGATTTACCAATGCTTTATAATCAGTGGTGTAATGTACTTCGTTGGGAAAAAGAAACAAGACCATTCCTTCGAAGTCGAGAGTTTTTGTGGCAAGAAGGACATACCATTCATGCAACAAGGGAAGAAGCCGAAAAGGAGACCAAACAAATGATGGATGTGTACCACTGGTTTCATAATGAAATTTTAGCGATTCCATCGATTTGTGGAAAGAAAACAGAAAAAGAAAAATTTGCAGGAGCAGAGTATACTTTAACCAATGAAGCCTTAATGTATAATGGTGTCGCACTCCAATCAGGAACTTCGCACTATTTTGGCCAAAAGTTTGCTGAAGCCTATGGTGTGACATTTACAAATAAAGAAAACAAAGAAGAATTTGTCTATCAAACTTCATGGGGAACGACTACTCGAATGATAGGAGGACTCATTATGGTTCATAGTGATAACTTTGGGCTTGTCCTCCCACCTAGAATTGCTCCTAAACAAGTCATTATTATTCCCATAGGACAAAAGGAAGAAGTGATCTCTCTTTCTTTGAAATACCAAGAAGAGTTAAGAAAAGAGGGTATTACAGTAGATGTAGATAGAAGTGAAAAATCGCCAGGTTTTAAGTTTGCCGAAGCAGAGGTAAATGGTATTCCTCTTCGCATTGAAATTGGTGAGCGGGACTTAGAAAAAGGAAATGTTACTTTTGTAAGAAGAGATACAAGGGAAAAAATCCAAGAAAAGGTAGATTTGGATATCACCTCATATGTTAAAAATATGTTGGATACTATCCAAAAAGACATGTATGAAAGAGCTTTAAAAAGAAGGAAAGAACTTACCTTTGAAGCCCATAATTTGCAGGAGATGGAGAGTATTTTAAATACGCAGCCTGGACTTATTCATGCCATGTGGTGTGGAAAAAGAGAGTGTGAAGAGAAAATCAAGGAAATAAAAGGATGTAAATCAAGATGCATTCTAGAAAAGGGAGAAAAAATAGATTCCAAATGTGTTTGCTGTGGTGCCGAGGCTAAAGAACACGTTATTTGGGCATTACAGTACTAATTCGACAAAATGCGACCAACAAACTCGTTATAGTAGAGATGGTGAAGGATATGAATTTAAAAAGTATTTTACCCGCTATCCTATGTATACTTGTTGGTTTTTTTATGAGTAATTTTATGTTTCAGCAATACGATAAAAAAGGAGCAGAAAAAGTATCTTATGAAAAAAACAATGTCTATTTTTTTCAAATTGGTGTCTATTCGAGTTTAGAAAACATGAAAGAAAGTTTAAAAAATGTGGAGACTTATATTTATGAGCAAACGGATAAACTCTTCTATGCTTATGTTGGAATGACAAAAGAGAGTGCTAATTTAGAAAAATTAGAAGGGTATTTCAAAGATTTGGGCTATGTTATTTATAGAAAAGAGAAAAAGGTATCCAATCTTGCTTTTCATGAGGTTTTAGCACAGTATGATCTGATGTTGAAAGAAACTGAGGATACAAAGACAATCAAAACAATCATGAGTCAAGTCATTAGTAAATATGAGGAGTTGGTTTTAAGTGACTAAAATAAAAGAACTTCCTAAAGAAGAAAGACCTATTGAAAGACTTCTTAAAAACGGAGTAGACTCTTTGAGTAATGAGGAATTGCTCGCTATACTTTTAAAAACAGGAACAAAGAACTGTTCTTCGAAACAACTGGCAGAAAGTATAATAAAAAAGGCAGGTGGAATTCATAAATTAAAGGATTTGCCCTTTTCTAAAATGATAGAGGAAAAAGGGATGGGACCGGTCAAAGCAGCAACGTTGCTTTCCTGTATTACTCTATGCAAAAGAATAGAAAGAAAAGAATTGGAATACAATACGAAAGTGACATCTAGCAAAGATGTTGTTGCTTATTTTATACAAGAATTAAAGGATAAAAATCAAGAATATTTTTATTGCATTTATCTAGATAGTACAAAACGAATTTTAGAAAATAAACTTTTATTTTTAGGAACCCTCAATTATAGCACAGTTCATCCTCGAGAAATTTTTAAAGAGGCCTTCATCAATGGAGCTGTGTCTTTAATATTTGTTCACAATCATCCAACAGGAGAGGTGGTTCCTTCTAAAAATGATATTGCATTAACAAGGGAATTAGAGAAGATTGGTAATTTGCACGGTATTAAGGTGGAGGATCATATCATTGTTGGGAAAGAAAAGTACTACAGTTTTTTTGAGGATGGCGAGATGAATATATGAAAAAGAATATAGAGAAAAAGTATGTGATCACTATTTTTTTTGTTTCCATTTTGTTTTTTTTAGGCTTAATGTCTTTCTTCATAAAGCAACAGAAAAACTTTACTGTATTGGATAAATTTTTAAAAGATTCACTTCATATGATAGCCTATGTCATCGAAGTTCCTATAACAAAGATAGAAGGTTGGGTTGGGGAGTTCTTAGAACATAGGAAAATGCATGAAGACTATGAAAATTTATTGGAGACAGCTAAAAAAACAGATTTCATGACGGCTAAATATAATGAGTCTTTAAAAGTAATTGAGGAATTAGAGGCGATGTTAAATTTAAATAGTACCTTACTAGAAAGCAGTTATCTTAATGCAACCGTTATTAGTAGAAATTTAGGTTATTTTTATGATAAAATTACGATTGATAAAGGCTCTAATAGTGGAATCAAAGAAAATATGGCGGTTGTTACAAGTGAGGGTCTCATTGGAACCGTTACGAATGTAAGCTATACCACAAGTGATATTCAATTGTTGACAAATCGTGATGTGAATCAAAAAATATCGGTAAAAATTAAGGGAAAAGAAGACTATAGTTATGGATTACTAGCAGGGTATGATAGTAACAAAAGAACATTTGTGATCGAAGGAATTGCAGGAACTAAAGAAATTATAGAGGGGGCGGAGGTTACAACGACGGGTCTTGGAGATATCTTTCCATCAGGAATTTTAATTGGCTATGTAAAAAGTATTACCAAAGATCATTTTGATTTGGAACGGATTGTTGAGATGGAATCCAAAGTTGATTTTGATGCTATTCGCTATGTTACGGTTTTAAAGAGGACAGAAGGATGAAAAAACAACTTTTGTTCGAATTATTGATTTATATTTTAGAGATGGTTGTTTCTATTTATTTTAAAAAAGTGCGCTTTTTTCCTCTTTTTGGGTACTTGTACATGTTGCATGTTGCTCGCCAATATCACTATAACAAAGAAAAATATCTCTTTTGCTTTTTATCAGGTTTATTGTATGATCTATTTGTTACTACAACCCCCTTTATGAATAGTTTTTTATTTCCATTTCTTTACTTTACTATTCAAAAGTTCGATGCCTATTTATTAAAAAACAAGTGCACTTTTTTCATTCTTGTTATCTTAGAAATCTTTTTTTATCGTACTTTTACTTATCTGCTTCTCCTTATTATTCAATACCAGACTTTTTCCTTATCTCTATATTTTGATAGCATTCTTTATTCTTTATTGCCCAATTTCCTTTTTATTTTATTGTATCAACTGCTCCTTTTTAGGAGAAAGAAACAACCATATAGAATAGTGAGAAAACGAATGTTTTCATAGAGAAAAATTTATGATATAATATACTTATAAAAGGAGATGAGAGTATGGATTTGGAAATACAAAGTAAAATGACAGAAATCCCTTTATTTTGTGGCAAACAAATTGCTGTTATTCCTTTAGGGGAACTTACAGAAGAGAAAAAGAATCTATTTTTGATAAATTGTGAAATTCCTGTAAATGGGGAGAAGACACCCGTTATCTATAAAAAAATGCAATATGTATTAAGAACGGAGGACAACCAAAATAAAGCAAAAAGAGAATTGGAATCCTGGTTGGTGTTGACAAAAAATAATTTGTCTTTTTATCGCCCTACCATTTATTACATTGATCCTAATTTTGAATTTTCAATTAGTGAATTTTATGAAGGATACACAAGCATAGATAAACTGGACTTATCAGTGATGGATAAAGAGGTGATTGCGAAGTATTTGTTAGGACTATGCCAAGATTACCAACAAATTAAAAGAGAAGATATAAATGGAAAGGCAGTAATCAAAAAGGAATTGAAGTATTTCTTTCAGCAGGGGATAGAAAGAAAGTTTTTGCAAGAAGAGGATTTACGAACAGTTATAAAATTTATAGATCAAACCGAGTTTGCCGCTGTTGCAACTTATAATCATTGTGCATTATCTATGGAAAATATTTTATATAATAAAGAAACACAAAAAACAAAAATCATTCATATGGAATGCTCAAAATTTACGGATCCTGGCTATGATTATATTTATATGATCAAAAATCTTGACCGAGAAATTAGTCATATTTTTATGCCAATGATCGAGAATTATGATCCTAAGGTGGTACAAGTGCTTTCTCTTCTTTGTGATCTGCGGTTGCTTCTTGATAAGGGTAAACAATCTCGCTTAGAATCTATTTTTTCTCAGATTGAAAATATGAAGGCGCAATTAACCATTTTAAGAAAATGAAAAACAGAATGAAAAAATTCTGCTTTTTATTTTGGTGTTGCTTTAAAAGTTTCATTTTAATGTGCTGCTTTCGTTAACAATAGGGACACTGTATAAGAATAAAATATCTTGGTTTTCGTCATTAAAATCAATATTTGGAATTGTAGAAAGCAGATGACTTGCAAAGTAACGAAGATCGATGAGAACAATTTTACTATAGTTTTCTAAAAATAAAGGGGCTAAGCTGCTACCAAAGGAATCTCGAAAAAGGAGTAAAGTTCTTTGGTTTTTCTTTTCTTTATTTTCCAAGATTAAAAGAGAAGAGGGACCGTCTAAAAAGATATCATAAGAGTCGATATGAGAAAGATTTTCTTTTTGATAGAGGGGACCATATTTTTTCTTTTCATAATTATAAACGGTTGCTGCCTCTAAAGCCTTAGAAGATAGATAAGTGATGGTATCTGGTTTGATTGAAAGAGAGGCTTTACTATAGTAGGCTCCATAAAATGGAAAAAAAGAAGTAGAGGTTGTTGGAAAAGGGGTAGAATCTAGTTGCATTTCTCTTTGGAGTGTTTTTAAGACTGGTTCTAATTTTTCTTGTTTCCAGTGCAAATCAGTTCTATAGTAAGAATTTAGATTTAAATCGTTTTTAATATTAATTTCATGAAAAGAAGAAGAAAGTTGTTCTCGAATTTGTTGATAGAATGCATTGTAATCTAATTTTGGAAACCTTTTTTTTGTTACATAATAATTTTTATCAGGAATGATCGCATAGTAAACCTTTTTCTTTGGGAAATATTCTTTTTGTATGCTATTTAATATTTTAGTAAAATAAGAAATAGAGTTTTTATTAAGAGAATATTCTAATTGATAAACGCCATCTTGTATAGTAATGGAGCCATGGTTTTCCCTTTTTCGATATATTGTATTTAAAAATAAGCTTTTTTCTTTTCTAAAAGAATCACGAAATGGAAATTGATCTG
>CAMXQX010000047.1 GCA_947246355.1 uncultured Bacillota bacterium
TTGGAATTGCAAAATGGACATTTATTATTATCAATATATTTTGTACCATCAATTTTCCATTTTCTATATTCAACTTCTAATTTTTCAAAATAATCTATTGCATATTCAATTTTACTATCATTTTCATCAAATGAAATTAGATTATTTGTTGATGAAATTATTTCTTTATATTTATCTATTGATATTTTGGGTGTACTTAATTGAAAAAATGGATCATTTTCGTATAGTTTATCAACATTTTTGATGCTTTCAAGAAATTGTAAATGGCTTGCCTTTTCTATTTCTACATTCTTGAATCTCCTTTTTAGTTTGTTTTCATCTATAAATGATATTACTTTTTCCATTGATAAGATTGATGAAGAAGAGGAGTTGATTTCTGATAATAAAGATTTAGTTTCTTTTGAAATTAAGTCTGACAGTTCCTTTTCCTTTTCAGATATTAATGAATTAGACTTTTCTAATTTTTGCATTGCCTCTTCGTATTCCAATTTTAAAGGACTTTGGATAGTCTCCATTAGGTAGTTTTTATTTTCAATCTTATTTTCAGAAAAGTGCTTATTAATACCTATTTTTTCATGTATGTATTGTTCATTAAATGTTGGAATAAAAATATTATTGGAAATATTATTAGAAGAATATACTGTTCTTTTTTTGTTATTATCATATTTTAGAATAATGTTAAAATCATCTGCATCAATATTTTTTAAAGAAAGATATTCGGATGTTATAATCGAATTATTAATTAGTTTGTTACCATAGAAAAATAATTTTGACAAACTGCTTTTACCACTACCATTATTTCCAAATATAATTGCCGATTGTGAATCTAAATTTATTTTCACATCTTTTTTATATTTAGTTAATCCTTCATTTATTGCAATTTCTTTTATCATAAGTTACCTCCTACTAAAAAACAGTATTAAAATCATAGATTCTAATACTGCTAAATCTGACTAAATTATAGCACAGTTCGACAAAATATTCCATATATTTCCAACTAAAACTCTCTTTCCCAATCCTTTTCATGGCAGAAATGCAATTTTTTATTGATTTCTTCCTCTTTTGAAGTATCTTTGCAAATATCTTCTACATCTTTCCTATTATAAAAATCATGATTGTAATAGTCGATTACTTCATTTGTTACAATGTCCTTTTCTTTTTCAGTACCTAAATGTAAGATTTTACGAAACATGAATTTTAAAGTTTGGAAAATATGATGTAAGAGAGTATGCAAAGAATTGTTTTCTTGTTGTAATTTCTCATTTTGATGTTTTAGGTTATTTACTTCATATTGAATATTTTGTTTTTCCTTTTCTAAATCTTTATAGTTTTTGGCATAACTGTATAATTCGTGATACAAAGCCATTGTTTTAGGTGTTTCTTCAATAACTGCTTTTGCTTGTTTCATAAATTTTTCAACTTCATAAAAAGTGTCTTTATCCATTTGTACTTTATTACCAATAATTTTATATTTTCGATTATTGATTTTAGTAGAAAGAGAATCATAGATACTTGTTAATCGATATTCTTGTTGTTCTAATCTTCTATCTTGTTTTCGAGTCATCTTTTTCATTTCTTTCATGGAAAGATGTATATTATCGCTATTTTTGATACCTCTTTGTAAATCAAAGCCATTTTTTACCATTCTATCGTGGTATTTATCTTGTAATTCACTTAAATGGAGTTTATCTCTAATATACTGTTTCTTACTAATGCTATATTTTTCTGTATTGGTTCTTTTATCCAATTTACGAACTAGTGGAACAACGACACAATGAAGATGCGGTGTTTTCTCATCCATATGGATAGTAGCATGCAATACCTGTTCTTTGGTATATCCTAAATCTTGATAAACGAAATCCATGCAAGTATTTGCCCACTTGATAATTTCCTCTCTAGTCATATCTTTAAAAAAGGATTTATCACTTGTAAATAGTAATTCATCAGCAACCACACTTTTAGAATCATTTACCATATCACGGAAAGATTTTTGTCTTTCTTTTCGTGTTGTTTTCATTTTTTCTTCATGCTCATTTTTATATTCCTTTGTGATTTCATAAAATTGTTTTACATATTTATTATTGCAAGGAACTATATCAATATTGTCTTTGCTTAATTCTAATTGAATATTAGGATTACTTTTATATGCTTGTTTTTCACGTTTATTATGGCTACCAATTTGTGCTAGATCAGAAAGTGTTTGAATTGGTTCACTTCTAAAAATCGCATAACTCATGGTTCAATCTCCCATAATTCAATATCTTGTGTTATCTTTCGTAAATTACTTTCTAATGCACTTTTAAAATAGCCATATTGGTTTGTAATGATTTCGCCATTTTCATCTAATCCTTTATTCGATTTCCATTTTTGAATAATGTAGTTCACTGCCATAATGACTTCTCGATATTCGTATTCTTCTACCATTTCATTGATAAAGTTGTCATATTTATAAAGTTCTAAATCATCTTCTCTTAAATATTTCTTAACAATTAATTCTAATGTAATAGGATTGAAGTGTTTATCTACTTTATCTATTTGTTTTTTGGTATTTATTTCATTTGTATTTATTTGTAGGTCATCTTGGGTATTTGCAATATCCGTATGCGGATTATGGTTATGCGGTAATTGGATTGTTGGATATTCATAGATAGAATAGTTGTAACCAAATTGTCCTTTTTCATTTTGGATACGTTCTCTTGCTAAATATCCAAATTCTTCTAATTCATGAAGAGTAGAGCGAATGGCTCTAATGTTTTCTTTACTTACCTTACATAATCCATTCATAGAATAATCCCAATCATCAGGTAAACTTAACATAAATGATAGTAATCCTTTTGCTTTATAAGAAAGATTTTTATCACGTAAATGATAGTTACTCATAACCGTATAATTTTTATCCTTGTTAATTCTAAAAACTGACATGAATATTCCTCCTTTTCTAGCACTTATTCAGCACTTAAATTCTCTAAAATTAAGTGTTTTAAAAAGGAATCATCCGTAATGAAACGGAAAAAATCCACGGTTTTCTGTGGATTATGTCGTAATCATTTTCTTTCTAGTTCGTCCTGTTTTCCCGACCATTTAGAAAATGAAGCCTTGTAAATCAAGGCTTTTTTATTGTTCCAAACCAAGTTACATCTTAATTACATCTTATTTTTTAAATAGATACAAAAAAACATAGGGATTTTTAGTCCCTATGTCATTATAAATTTTCTAGTGATTGAGCAATTGTTTCAAGTTCATTATGAAACATATGAGAGTAAGTGTTGAGTGTAGTTGCTTTATCCGAATGTCCTAGATATTTTGATATTAGTGTAATACTTGCTCCTTGGTTAATTAGTAAACTCGCACAACTATGTCTAAAATCATGAATTCTAATTTGTTTTACATTTGCCTTTTTACAATTGTTGTTTTTTCGATTTTGAATTGTAGTAGTAGCAAGTGGATAAGCATCACCAAAGATAAACATAGAAGTATTAAAATTTACAATTTTTTGTATGATTCTCCTTCCAAGTTTTAAGAGATTACTTATTAATAATTTCTGCTTTACATAAAGAAACAAATGTGGGATTACTATTATTGTTGCCAACAACGACCACCATTCCATATTCACTTTTTAAAATTGTGCCTTGTGCTACTGTCTGCCCTCCTGCGTTTATATCTACATTTGGTGTACCAACAGGTAAATAAGAGCGGATTGCATTTTCACAATTTGCATCACATCCTGGGGAAATTGGATTAGGTGCTGGTAAGAAAGTAATCGCATTATTATATGTACTACTTGTTATTGTTATAGAAGCAATCCTGCAAATAGATATTGCTTCTTCTGGTATTCCTTGATTATTTATTAACTGGAATAGTCCAGAATTGGGATTGTTATTAGGTGCTGGAAGTAGTGAACCTGGTCTTCCACTAGCATTGTTTCCACTTTCCATAGCAACAATCAAGTTATCATTCGGATATAGAGTGATGATTTGCTGAATAATATTTCGCATTTGATCTACACAAAAGCATGTAGTTGAATTGGCGTTATTCCCTGTAGGTCCTTGAAGTCCAGTTGGTCCCGTGGGTCCAGTAGGACCTGTTGCACCACCAGATGGGCCTGCAGGACCGGTTGGGCCCGTTGGACCAACTTGGCCTATACAGCAATTAGGTTTGCATCTAGAGTCATTCTCTATTTTTTGTAGTGCCTGTGAATAATCTCCATTCCCACAATTATGGTTTAAACAGTTCATAATATCCTCCTTTCATGGTATTATATGAACAGATTTTTAAAAAAGGCATTATATATGAAAGGCAGTCGATATGAAAAAAATTTTTCTATTTAAATAAAACAAGCTTTCTTGAACTTCAGCAAGATTCTACTGTTAGAGGTTATTTAGTTTAGAAGATTTGTTGAATATAGAAATTCTTTTTTATTTTCAAATAATCGTATACATGTTATAATAGATTTATGTTTACATAGCTCAGCTGGATAGAGTGCTTCCCTCCGAAGGAAGAGGTCATCAGTTCGAATCTGATTGTAAACACCATATTGCTTTTTTATTTGAATGAATACGATTCAAATTTTATTATGTTTTTATAATCATTTCTGACGGCAAGTAAAAAAGAAAGGAACGTTATATGATTAACATTGAGTTTCATTATGATGAATGTATTCGATTTATGGATAAAATAAAAAATCCTATATTAAAAAATTTCTATCTTCCATATAGCTATAATAGAAATTAGAGTACTTAAAAATAATTCAATAGAATAGAGGTACTTTTTTGTTATGAGTAAATGTAGTTTTACTCACCTTTTTCTTATTGTAAGCACAATATTGTTATTTTATTTAAAATCCTTTATAATGAATGTGGTGGTTCTATGACGCAAGAGATGATTCTAAAAATAATAGGCATGATAGTTGTTCCCTTTATTTTAGTAATAAGCATTATGCCATTGGTAAGAAACGTTGCTTTTCAAATCAATGCTGTTGATAAACCAAGAGGTGGTAGACATATTCATAGAAATATGACTCCCAAAATGGGTGGGCTTGCTATTTTTTTAGGTTTTTTATTTGGTTATATGATTTTTGGAACACATAGTTCGATCATGAATGCGGTATTAATAGGAAGTTTTTTAGTCATTTTAACAGGTATTATTGATGATATTACAGAACTTACAGCGTTACAACAGTTTATAGGGCAGCTAGCCGCAGCTCTTGTTCTTGTTTTCTATGGTGGACTTGTAATTCATGAACTTACCGCTTTTGGATTGAAAATAGAATTTGGGTTTTTTGCCCCGTTTATTACTCTATTTTTTATCTTAGGATGTATTAACTGTATCAATTTAATTGATGGTGTAGACGGTTTATCAGGAGGTATTAGTTCTATATATTTTTTAACAACAGGTCTTATTGCGGTCATTCAACAAAAATCAGGCTTAGATTTCATATTAGCTTTTGTAATGTTGGGTTCTACTTTAGGTTTTTTAGTTTACAATTTTCATCCTGCTCTCATCTTTGCAGGAGATTGTGGCTCTAATTTTATGGGATTTATGATTTCTGTCATTGCTCTTTTAGGATTTAAAAATGTAACACTAACGTCCCTATTTATCCCTCTACTCATTTTAGCTATTCCTATTTTAGATACCCTTTTTGCTTTACTTAGAAGAGCTTTGAAGCATCAGCCTTTATTTCAAGGAGATCGATTTCATATTCATCACCAATTACTAAATCGAAACTTTTCTGTTCGAGCAACAGTCATTATTATTTATATTATTGATGCTTTATTTGCTTTTGCTTCTATTATTTATGTTTTAAACGACGCCACAGTCGGTTATGCTATTTATGGTCTTTTACTTTTGCTCGTATTTATCTTTGTTTTAAAAACGAACATTGTATTTGACCAAGAGGAAATCAAAAAGAAGTTTCATAAAAAAGAGAAAAACTTTAAGGATAAAACTTAAAGTTTTTTGTATGAAAATGGAAATGCAAGCAATAATAATAAATAGGTGATACATGTATGCAAATCGATATGAAATCTCTACTTGAAGTTTTTCCAAGAGCTTTACTTTCTTTATTTTGCTTATTTTTAATAACAAGGCTGATTGGGAAAAAACAAGTATCCGAACTGAGTTTATTTGATTATGTTATTGGTATTTCGATTGGAAACTTTGCAGCAGAAATTACAATTAATGTTGATGTTCCTTTAATTAATGGAATTGCGGCGGTTCTTTTATTTGGTATTATTGCCTTTATTGTTGCGAAAGTGACGATGAAAAGTATTATACTGCGTCGTCTTTTTACAGGTGTTCCAACCCTCGTTGTTCAAAACGGAAAATTTATTAAGGACAATATGAAGAAAACACGCTATGATATGAATGATTTTCTAGAAGAATGTAGGAGTAATGGCTATTTCGATGTGAGTGAAATTGAATATGCCGTAGTAGAAGCGAACGGGAAAATTAGTATTTTACCCAAAAGTGAATACAAGCCTCTCACTCCCAAAGACATGCAAGTGAAAGTAGAAAAAGCAAGTCTTTGTGCGAATGTCATTATCGATAGTCGTCTTTTACCTAACAATTTAGAAAATATGGGAAAAACAAAGGAATGGCTGGATAAAGAACTAAAGGTAAAAGGGTATAAAAACTACGATAATATCTTACTTGCCACCTTAGATATTCATGATAAACTAACGATTTATGAACAAAAAGCAAATATAAAAATAACTAATGTTCTTGAATAAACAAAATTTTTTCTTTACACTTCTTTAACATTTGTTTTTTCTTTATTTATATTGTACTATAAGAATATATATAGGAGGTATAAGTTGATGAATGAGACACTGATACAAGAATTAATTGAAAGAATAACTGTTTTAGAAAAAAAGTGGGCCAATTAGAAGCTGAATTATATGAAACAAAAATTCTTGCTACAGCATCTAGCCCATTAATCCTAGAAACAGAAAGAACACAGATGGCTACAAAATGGATGAATGTACAGGAACAGAAAAAACAACGGGAAGCAAATGAAAACTGTTTTATAAAATAACAGATATATAAAAAAGAATAGCCTTCTATTCTTTTTTTACTTTATCCACAATACCATCAATGACCAAATTTGAGTTCTTTTTCTCTTTTGTAATTTTCGCAAGCACCAGTGTCCCCTCTTTATAATTCTTATTTTGTGTAGAATTTTCTAATAAGGAACATACAAATAAAAGATTTTTTTTAGAACAATCTTCTATTCTAGCCCATAGATACTCGTCTTTTTTCTTTCCTTTGTATAAAAGTTCAACATCATCGACATACTCCTCATGTCGAAATGCATCAATTTCTGTTATTTTTCTTGCTTCTAGAATGGATGGTTTTTCTTGTTGTTTATGAATTTCTTCTTCTATTTTTTTTGTCCCTTTAATTTTTGCACTCACTTTTTTTTCAACAAAGGAAAACTGATATTTCAAATCTTTTTTATAGGGAAAGATTATCTTTTTTTCTATAAATTCGTTTTCCAAACAAAGAGAATTTTCTTCTTTTGTAATGCATCCAGCAATACGAAATTGTATTCCTTTTTCATGCGTAAGAAAAGAGTAAGCAAGAACCAAGCCGCCGTCATACTTTAATTTTAGCTTCTTATATATTTTTTTGATATCTTTTTCTCTTGCCAAGGCAATCCACTTATTATCCAAATCCCTAAAGTCTACTTTGTTTAGTTGCATAACCTACACCCACTTCGCTAAAAAAGAACTCCACTTTGAAAAGTCCTTACCCTCTTTTATTGTAAACTATTTTTTCTTTACATGCAATATGAAACTATGCTATAATACGTAAAGCCAAAGGAAGTGTAACAGTGAAAAAAATAAGAAATATAGCAATCATTGCCCATGTAGACCACGGAAAAACAACGATTGTCGATCAGCTCTTAAAGCAATCAGGGACTTTCCGTGAAAATGAAAATGTAGATATTCGCGTAATGGATTCCAATGATATCGAAAAAGAAAGAGGAATTACAATCTTAGCCAAAACAACAGCCATTCACTATAAGGACTATCGCATCAATATCCTCGATACCCCAGGTCATGCTGATTTTGGTGGTGAAGTGGAACGTATCATGAACATGGTGGATGGTGTATTACTTGTGGTTGATGCTTACGAAGGAACGATGCCACAGACAAGATTTGTTTTGAAAAAAGCGTTGGAAGCAGGAGTTACCCCTATTCTTGTTGTTAATAAAATAGATAAAGATACCGCTCGACCTAAAGCAGTAGTGGATGAAGTTATCGACTTATTTATCGAACTTGGTGCGGATATAGAGCAATTGGATTTTCCTGTTGTTTATATGTCTGCCTTAAATGGGACGAGTTCGCTTGACGCAGACCTTTCTACGCAAAAAGAAACAATGGACCCTGTTTTTGATTTAATTATAGATACCATTCCAGAACCTGCAGTCGATGAAGAAGGCTCACTTCAATTTCAACCTGCCCTACTTGATTACAATGATTTTGTAGGTCGTATTGGAATTGGTGTTGTAAAAAGAGGAAAAATGAAAGTGAACGAAATGGTATCTTGTGTACGCACAGATGGTTCCATCAAACAATTTCGTATTCAAAAAATGTTTGGGTTTATGGGACTAAAGCGAATTGAAATTGAAGAGGCCAGTGCGGGGGATATTGTAGCGATTGCGGGGCTACCAGACATTAGTGTTGGAGAAACCGTTTGTGAAGTGGGAAAAGAAGAAGCACTTCCCCTACTCCGTATTGATGAACCAACGTTGCAGATGACATTTGGAGTCAACACTTCTCCATTTGTGGGAAGAGAAGGAAAAATTGTTACTGCACGAAAAATAGAGGAAAGACTTTTGAAAGAAACGGAAAAAGATGTTTCCCTAAAAGTAGAACCAAACGATAATGAGTCTTTCATTGTTTCAGGTAGAGGCGAACTGCATTTATCCATTTTAATTGAGAATATGCGAAGAGAAGGATTTGAGTTACAAGTATCCAAGCCAGCTATTATAAAAAAAGAGATAGATGGTGTTGTTTGTGAACCGTTTGAAGATGTCCAAATTGATGTACCAGAGGAATATGTAGGCTCTGTCATTGAAGCTTTAGGAAACCGTGAAGGTACGATGGAAAATATGGTCAATCATGAAAACCAAGTACGTCTTCTTTATACCATCCCATCGCGGGGACTTATTGGCTTTTCAACCGAATTTATGACATTAACCAAAGGATATGGAATTTTAAATCATACATTTAAGGAATATAGAAAAATGGCGAGTCAATCGGTTGGAGAGCGAAAACTAGGTGTTCTTGTTTCTATGGAAAATGGAAAAGCCACTGCCTATGCTCTTGGACAATTAGAAGATCGTGGTGTGATGTTTGTAGAACCAGGTACAGATGTTTATGAAGGAATGATCGTTGGCGAACATTCTCACGAAAATGATTTAGCAATCAATGTTGTAAAGGGTAAAAATTTAACCAATACAAGAAGTTCAAGTAAGGATCATACGGTTGTATTAAAACGACCTAGACAAATGAGTCTTGAATATGCCCTTGATTATATCAATGGTGATGAACTTGTGGAAGTCACTCCTCTTAACTTCCGTTTAAGAAAAAGAATTTTAAATACCCAAGAACGTAAAAAATACGATAGCCGAAAAGCATCTTAATTCATAAAAAGGGGCTGAGTAGAAATGAATAAATTCTATTCAGTTCTTTTTTTGTTATACT
>CAMXQX010000048.1 GCA_947246355.1 uncultured Bacillota bacterium
ACGGACTTCACTTCCTTATATAGATTTTTTTTCTTTTCTATAAATACTCTGACATGATTTGCAAACAATTTTCATTTCATAGCTTACTACTTTTTTATCCAATATTGTAATCAAGGGCTCCCTCTCTTTGGGACAACATAGTCTATTTTTTACCATCACTAATTCTTCCTCACATACCTCTCCCATTTTACTATCTATAAAATCCAAAATGACACTACCATGACTTCCACATGGACATTGGTACGTTAATTCCAATCGATCATAAGTTGAATAACATAGATAACCTATATTTTCATTGCATGTATCACAATACATCCAACCTCCATAATTGGTAGCCAATCTTGTATTGACACATTCTTTCGTTTTTACTTCTCTTGCCATAAAAGTTCCTCCATTTCAAAATCTTTATAATATCTACCCCTTGTAGCAGTAAATTTTGGTACACAATAATTAGGGGCAGTGACACTTTTTTTGTAAAATATCGTTTCTCCTTTTTTCCAAATCTTATTTTTAGTCTCTTGGGTTGTCAAAATTTCCACTTTTCCTTTCAACATCACTCCTATATATTGAATGAATTCCTTACGATAAAATTAAAGAACCCTCATAGAAGAAGTATTCGTTGAGAAGTAAAACTCTTTTAATCCAATCCAAATTCTTGATTTTAGCATTGCTTTTACATTAGGATAATTTTTCATCATCGATAGAGCAGATGAAATTCACTTTTTGTTTATCAATAAATTTTCCTATTTCTCTTCTATCCATGCTACCAATCCTTTTTAACAAAATTTTTACTATACCCCCTCTTTACTTCATTATCTCCTTTAGTGGAATAGCAATTTTCTGTATTTCTTCAAAACACTTTTTTGCCTTATGAATTTCCTGTTTATTCATCGTGACATAGCCTCTTGAAGTTCCATCGCTTGGCAAATCAACTAATAAGGCATAATCATCAATTCCAATCCATCCTTCTTTGATTATTTTAAGTAATTGTGGGTATTGGTCTTCTAATACATCTCTATCAACATATTTTGTTATAATTTTATTGCTAGCTAGATACATTTGAATGTATTTATTTGTTTTATAATAAGGAATATTTTTCTTACTAAAAACAAAAATTCTCTCCATTTTTACACCACGATTTACTGCATCAAAATTGCTTTGAATGAATTTTCTCTCGGCAGGATCTTCATTCCATTCATTCTCCATCATGGTAGAAATAATCCACATATGAGAACCTGCTTTTGTTTCTTTAAAAAACTTATCCAAAATACGATAAAATTTTCCTGAATCTAAGTCCTCTGTTTTAGACTGTTCATCAAAAGATAAATAACCTCCATCAGAAACTAAAGAACTACCATTCATATATTTATGTCGTGTTAGCATTAAATAAATATCATCAGCAATTTCTTCTGGAAATCCGAGACGTTTCATCGGAATTTGTTCTTTTGCTTTATTAAAAGAATCATCACTTTCCATGACGCCCCCTATCCAGCCAGCTACTAAAGAATTAATACGTATCCCATACATTTCTGTATAAATATTGGCAAATGTCTGCACTAAGTTTACTTTAGCAGCTTGAGCAGATGCATACGCTGAAGCTCCAAAAGAACCTCGATAAGCCTCTATACTACTTACAATGACTATACTTGACTCAAAATTCATTCTCTTTACTAATTCTCGAACAAATACATTTGCAGCAAATACATTTACTTTATAACTATTCTCAAATTTATCATAATCAAAAGCAAGAGAATCCTCTAATTCAAAATAAATTTCCATAAAAACAAATCCAAATATGTCCATTTTAATAGAGCGAACCGCGTCTAATAAAGACTCCCGGTTAAAATAATCAACAGGAATAAGTCTAATATCCTCATCGACTAACACTTTATCTATAGCACTATCTTTTTGATAAAAACCTATAACAAAGTACCCCTTCTCTAATAAAATTTTAGTAAGCTCTTTTCCTATTTCAGAATTAATACCCGCAATAGCTATTACTTTCCTAGACATCTCTTCTTTTGAAAATCTTGTTCTTTTATCGAGGGGCTTACTTGTATTTCTAGGTATATTCCAGCGTCTTCCTGTCTTAAATGCCCCTGGTATTCTATTTGCGAGTAACAGATTTATAATCCTTCTTTCACTGATATCCCACAAAACAGAAGCTTCTTTTACAGTTAAAAATTCCATTTCTATCACCTATTTATATATTATACCGAATTAAGAATAATGTCAATTTAAAAATAGGATTTCGATTCTTTCGTAAGCTTTATTTCCAACAGAGTAGACGAAAATAACAATGAATTATCCCGCAGTAAACTACAGAGTATTCAAACAAGCAGTGCCTCATAGCTCTAGATATAACTGCTTATATTTCGTATCTTATTTACCTTGACTTTTGATATACCTACGAATTACGGTTTCATTTTGAGTTTTAAACACTGACTTGTTAATTAATTTTCTTTTACCATTAATAGTTCCAATTTCAAATTGATATTGATATTGATAAACCTTTCCTCTTTTTCTTACATTTACTCTTCTCATATAATCATCCTTTCTTTTTCTATATAAAATAAAAGAGCATTAACATTATCGTTAACACTCTTCTATTTTAATCAATTAATAATTCTTTTTCTTCATTAACTTGTTTTTGTAATAATTCTAATTCTTTGATATTCTTATTGTCTTTTAATACTTTCATTTGTCTTCTTGCAGAATTATTAAGCCTTACTAATCTCTCACTTTGAGGTACTTTTTCTTCAATCAATTCAGCATTTGTATTTTGAAGATTATTAATATTACTAAATGCAGTAAATCAGTGTAATCTCTCATATTCCCCTCTTTTGCAAGTTCTGGATTGTTATCTCTCCATTCCCTAGCTGTCATACCAAATAATGCCACATTTAAAACATCTGCTTCTTCGGCATATACAAATTTCTTTTGTGCTTCTGTAAGCGTTGGAACTATATAAGTTTTTACTGCATCCGTATGAACTACATAATTTAACTTTGAAAGTATTCTATTAGCTTGCCAATCTATTTTTTCTTGATATGCTTCATTAGCTTTTAATCTTTCGAATTCAGTTATTAAATATAATTTGAACTTTGGAGATAGTCAACTAGCAAATTCAAAAGCAATATCCGGATGAACAAAAGTTCCAATGCTATACCTTCCACCCTTAGAGATAATACCTATTGCATTGGTTCTTTTAATCCATTGAGATGGGGACATTGCAAAAGAGTTTCTACCATACTCTGTTTTAATTTGGTCGAATTCGACCAAATTAAAATCAGGATTATGAATTTCTTCCCATAAACCAATGTAATCAATAGTTGTAATCCTTCTTAACCAATTCTTTACTGTAAAAGATGGATCACTAGAATTTTGATACCTAGCCAAATCTGTTAATGAAATATAATTAACATTACCTACTCTTAAAATTCCCACTTTATTTTCTTTAACAATAATTTCTGTTGTTACTTCATCTTTTTTCAATAGATATTACCTCACTTTCTTGAAATTTAAAAGGACGCTCACATATTTTTTCTGTTTACATCCTTTATTTTTAGGGCATTTAAGCCATATTTTTTAATTATTTGCAAACAAATATGAATTTGTTAACTTTTTTTAACTTTGCAAAATCCTCGCAAACCCTTTATTTATCTCACTTTCCGCAGCATTGCTTGTATTTTTTGCCCAAACCGCAAGTTTCGCTCAATCTAGTATATATAGTATTTATGGTATTACTGTTATTACTAGTATTTACAAGGAAAAGGGACTCCGAAGTATCCAATATTTATAGTATTATAAGTACTATTAATACTATCAGTATTTCCTAAATGAGGAATTTTTCAACATTCGTTTACTACTACAATTATATCATCATTATTCTATACTTCAACTAAATTATCAGGTGAATTTGTTTCACAGATATCCGCTGATATTGCTTCATAAATCTTTAGCTTTATTTCTTCTGATTCATATTCTCCTTCAATGAAAGCACTTAATAAATCATGCAATAAGTCTTTATTAATGCTATTAGCTGCAACATGGTAACTAATATTTTCCATTTCAGTTATAAACTTGCCTGCTAACAATCCATATCCATTTAATATTAAAAACTGGGCAGATAATGTAATCGCTAATCTCTTATTTCCATCTACAAATGCATGAAACTTGCATACACAAAAGAATAAATGTGTGAGTTTATCTGCAAAATTTGGATAATAATCATCATTTTGAATATGACATAAAACTGATTTTAATCGTCCAAGATCAATAATTCCTTTATCTCCTCCACCACTGACATCAATTGTATTAGAATGTATTTCTTCAACTAAATTGTCAGGGATATATATTATCTTCCTATTCACGTTCTTTCAACCTCTTAAAAACTTCTTCAGACTCTTTCATGCGGTCTAATAATTCTTGACTTTTTAAACCCAAAAATTTTTCAAATTCTGTTTGATCTAAAGGGCTTATATATTCAGTTAATCTTAAATGCAAGGCATCTCTAAATGCTAAATCGCGACTCGCCATTTTATTTCTCGCCTTATTTTTTAATGGTTCGTATAATTTTTGAGATGAAAATTTTTCAAATAACTTGTCGACTTCATAATATTCAAGTTTGGATCCTTTTTTGTTACATTCATCCTTTAATATTTCAGAAAACCCACCCTCATATGATGATATTAAGTCTAAAACCTCAGCATAAAAAGTTTCTCTTACTTTATCCTTTGAATTTAAACTTAATATGGCTTTATATTCCTTAGTATTTTCCCTAAAAATACTTTCATATATCTTATCAGTATATCTCGCATATTTATATTTTCCATCTACCACAAAGTCTCTTAATGCATCCGTAAATAATCTTCTGTAGTTTTCCTCACAATACCATGACTCTAAGTAATCTTCATCGCGTTGGTTTATATACTTTGTACCACCGCCTGTTTTTTTATTAATTAAATCTATGACTATATCTAGTATCATTTTTCTAACTTCTTTTGCTCTTACGCTTTCTGATAGTAACATTCCAACATTTAGAAATGTACGAAAATCAAAAACTGATAACCTTGTAGTCTTTTCCTTGGTAAGGACATCAATGTCCTTACCAGAATTCTCAATACTTTGGAAAAAGTCTTTTAATTTCTTTCCAATTAAAACTTCATAACCATTTTCCTTAAACTCTTGATTATGATTTTCTATACATCTTCTTATTGTTCTAGGATCAACTTCATAAAAAGAGGCAACATACTCAACGGTAAAATAAATTTTATCGTTAATGTATATTCCTGGAACATTTATATTTTTCTTTATCTCTTCAATTGCTAAATCATTGTTTAAAATATTTTGCCTATCAATTATAGAAGCCGTTAAATCTTTTGCCATAAAATTACCTCCATTTCAAAATTTTTACAAAAATTTTGAAAGAAATTCATGATTATATTATACCAATAATATTTAAATTTAACAATTAGCCCAGCTATTTATAATCAGATATTTTATTAATTACTTCCGATTTAATACTTTTTTCAAAATCAATATCATCCCAAGTTAATGCACAAACCTCTCCTGTTCTCATTCCTGTATAGCATGCTGTTAGAAACAAACAAGTAAAAGTATCCTTATTTTTAAATCTACTTAATATAAGATCTATTTCCTCTTGCGTATATACATGCCTTACTGTCTTTTTTTTAAATTAATAGTCCTAGGCAATTCTATAGTGAGAGAAGGATTATATTTAATAAAACCATAAACATCGGTTGCAATTCTAAATGAACATTTTATTACTTTTACAAAATTTCTAAAGTATCCATAAGAGTAATCATATCTTCTACATACATCTATTAAATATTTATTTAACTGATAACTTGTAATTGCATTAAGTTTATAATGCCCTAATCCAATTTTTAAATATTTATTAACAATTACTGAGTATTCTTCTATTGTTCTATATTTTAAATATGCTTCACAATAATTTTTTAACCAATAATCTAAATAATCACCATATGACATAAATATTTCTGAATGACATTCTCCATTTATATATTCATCATATGCCTTTTGACCTGCTATTAAAGCAGCATTTTTAATTTTAAATCCTAATTTGGTAATTCTCTTCCTTTTTCCATCAATTCTTGCCACCTCAAACTGATATTCATATACTTTACCACGTTCTCTAATACTAATCATATTTTTTCATCTACCTTACTATTTGTAATTAGATAATTCACTACTAATTTATTATTTCTTATCTATCTCCCTTCAAATTTGCTAAAACAAAAAGGAATGTCAACATTTAATCTATGTTAGCACTCCTTTATTTTTTAGTGTTTTACCTATGTCTATTGTATACTTTGTAGACAAAGTACAATTTGCTCCTATACTTAATTTTTAGAATTCTATTTAAAACCTTCTTTTACAATCATTTTCCGCAACATTGCTTATATTTCTTTCCCGAACCGCAAGGGCACAACTCATTCCTACCCACTTTTGTGGATTTTTTAGGTGCACTCTTCTTTAACTTAGTCGAATCATTAACAGCTTCCCCTTTAATGACCTGTTTTCTTTCTATATTTTGCCTTATTTCAGCATTAATTAAGAATAATGTTACTTCATTATCGATGGCATCCAATAAATTTTCATAAAGTTCATACCCTTCAACAGTATAAGCTCGAAGTGGATTTTCTGTATAACCACGAAGTCCTATTCCTTCTCTTAAATTAGACATAGTGCTGATATGATTCGTCCACCTTGTGTCGATTACACGTAACATAATTGCTTTTTCAAATTCGCAAGTCACTTCTTCTGGCAAACTCTTTAATTTTTCTTCATATTCTTTGACAACACGTTCATTGATATCAACGATTAAAGTATTGATATCATGACTCATTTCATCCAATGTCATTTTCTTTTTTAACAAGTGTTCATTTGTATACTCTAAAATTTCTTTTAAATCTTCTTCTGTTAATTTGTCTTCTGGTGCGATATGATCTTGTACAAAACTAGAAATAAAATTATTAAATGTTTCCAAAACAATTTCATGAATCGAGTCAGCATCTAGAATTTCATTTCTTCGTTCATAGATATATTCTCTTTGTTTATTAATCACATCATCGTATTGTAATAAATTTTTACGAGAATCGAAATTGTTTCCTTCAATTCTCTTTTGTGCGGACTCAACAGATTTGGAAACAAAACCAAGGCGCAAAGACATATCTTCGTCAGCTCCAACACGGGCTAAAGCGGCTTTGGCCCTATCTCCTCCAAAACGAACCATTAATTCATCTTCAAATGACACACAAAACTGGGAAGCCCCTGGATCTCCTTGACGACCGGAACGACCACGTAACTGATTATCAATACGTCTTGATTCATGTCTTTCTGTTCCAATGACAAATAAACCACCAAGTTCTTTAACTTCATCACTTATTTTAATATCCGTTCCACGACCTGCCATGTTTGTCGCAATCGTTACTGCCCCTTTTTCACCCGCATGAGCGATAATTTCTGCCTCACGAGCATGGTTTTTCGCATTCAAAACTTCATGCTTAATTCCCTCTTTTTTAAGCATAGAGCTTATAAGTTCACTAGTTTCTACCGCAATCGTTCCAACGAGTACTGGTTGCCCTGTTGCATGCCGTTCTTTAATTTCATTTACAATCGCTTTGTATTTGCCTTTTTTCGTTGTAAAAATTAAATCACTATAATCAGTACGTGCGACAGGTTTGTTCGTTGGAATTTGAATAACATACATGTTGTAAATATCTCGAAATTCTTCTTCTTCCGTTTTGGCTGTACCTGTCATACCAGCCAGTTTTTTATACATACGAAATAAGTTTTGAAAAGTAATCGTAGCCAGTGTTTTCATTTCCCTTTGGATTTCAACACCTTCTTTCGCTTCAATAGCTTGATGAAGTCCATCCGAAAAACTTCTTCCTTCCATTAAACGACCGGTAAACTGGTCAACGATTACAACTCTACCATCTTTGACAACATAATCCACATCGCATTTCATGGCATAATTGGCTTTTAAAGCTTGGGTAATAAAATGAACTAAATTGGTATTATTAATATCATATAAATTATCTACCTTAAAATACTTTTCCCCCATTTTCATACCCTTTTCATCTAAGGTAACCGCTTTGGTTTTCTCATCATAAATATATCCATCATTTTCTTTTAGCGATTTGGCAAATTTATCCGTATCCATATAAAGATTAGCAGAATCCATATGCCCACCCGAAATAATAAGTGGAGTTCTTGCCTCATCAATCAAAATAGAATCCACTTCATCAATAATAGCAAAATTAAGTGGTCTTTGTACCCTATCTTCTTTTCGAACCACCATATTATCTCTTAAATAATCAAATCCAACCTCATTATTAGTCGTATAGGTAATATCACAAGCATACACTTGTTGTTTTTCTTTAGGCGACAATTCACGGTAATTGACTCCCACTGTTAATCCTAAAAAACGGTAAATTTCTCCCATCCACTCTGCATCTCTTCCAGCCAAATATTCGTTAACTGTAATAATATGAACGCCTTCTCCTGTTAGAGCATTTAAATAAGCAGGTAGTGTGGAAGTAAGAGTCTTTCCTTCTCCTGTACGCATCTCTGCAATATTCCCCTCATGAATAGCAAGTCCACCTACAATTTGAACAAAATAAGGCTTTTCTCCAATCACACGAAATGCAGCTTCACGAACAGTAGCAAAAGCTTCTACCTTAATATCTTCAACGGTTTCTCCATTCTCTAAACGCTTTTTTAATTCAACCGTTTTATTTTTTAACTCCGCGTCCGTTAATTGACTGTATTCCTCATCGAGTGCGATTACCTCTTGTGCTATTTTTTTAAATTTCTCTAATTCTTTATATTCTGTATTAAAAATTTTTTTTAAAAATTTCATTTGCATCAACCTTTCCCATACAACTTATTTTATCAGAAAATCGGGAAAAAATATAGACTTCCTTGTTAAGAAAGCAAAAAAAGACTGTCGAAAATGAATTCACATTCTCTAAACAGTCTATTCTATTTAAATTCTATAATACCGTAATTTCCATCTTTTCGTTTATAAATAACGGAGGGAGTATTGGTATCCGCATTTTCAAAAAGAAAGAAATCATGTCCAATTAAATTCATTTGCAAAATGGCCTCTTCCTCGTTCATTGGTTTCATATCGATTTGTTTTCTTTTAATAATGCTCCCTTTTTCTTCTTCTACTTCTTCATCCATTATAGGAAAAACAAAGGAAATTTCTTGTGTTTTTCTATTTAATCGTGTCTTATTTTTTCGAATTTGTCGTTCTAGCTTTTCACTCACCAAATCAATAGATTTGTATAAATCATCGCTACTTTCTTCTGCCCTTAAAATGACCTTTCTAATTGGAATAGTAACCTCTACAATTTCACTATTTCGATTTGTTTTAATTAAAACACTGGCTGTAAATTCTTCAGGATTTTCGAAATACTTATCAAGCTTAGATATTTTTTTGTTAATATAATCTGCAATGGCTTCGGTAACTTCTAAATTGCTACCACGAGTATTTATTTTCATAGTATCATCC
>CAMXQX010000049.1 GCA_947246355.1 uncultured Bacillota bacterium
AAAAAAGTGATTGAGAATTTAGTTGTGCCAAACATTGAAGATGAATATGAAAGAAAAAGAGCACTGGACGAAATCCCTCAATCGGCTGCTGGAAAAACCATTATGACAACCGAACCCAAATTTGTACCTTCCAATGCCGCAAAAATAAAAATCAATGAAATGGAAGCAAGTATCCGTTTGATTGACTGTGTGGGTTATGTCATTAAAGATGCCCAAGGGTATGAGGATGAAAATGGACCACGTATGGTCAAGTGTCCTTGGTATGATGAGGAGATTCCATTTATTGAAGCCGCAGAAATTGGCACAGAAAAGGTCATCAAAGAGCATTCTTCGATTGGTATTGTTGTCACAACCGATGGTTCTTTTGGAGAAATTCCAAGAAGTAGTTATATTGATGCCGAAACAAGAGTCATTAGTGAATTAAAGGAAATGAACCGTCCTTTCATCGTTGTTTTAAATTCAACCCATCCAATGCTTCCAGAAACAGAACGTCTAGCAGAAAAATTAAAAGAGGAATATACAGTGCCTGTTCTACCTATGAATATTGATTCCATGACCGAAAAAGATATTTATACGATTTTAAGAGAAGCTTTGTATGAATTTCCTGTTTTGGAAGTCGATGTCGAAATGCCTGATTGGATAGCGACACTCTCTCCTACCAATTGGCTTAAAAAAATATACATTGACTTCATTAAAGAATGTGTTTTAGAAATCGACAAACTAAAAGATGCTGACAGTATTACGAGTCATTTTAAAGAATGTGAGTACATTGAGAAATCTTATATTTCGTCCATCAACACAGAAACAGGGGTTGTAACCATTCGCTTAGAGGCTCCAGCCAATCTATACAATCAAATTTTAAAAGAAATGATTGATACCGATATTTCCAATAAATCAGAACTTTTAAAACTCTTCCAAGATTACAAAGAAATGAAAGAAGAATATTCACAATTTAAAGCGGCTTTAAAAATGGTAAAACAAACAGGATATGGAGTCGCTTCACCAACACTATCGGATATGAAACTCGACACCCCAGAAATTATCAAACAAGGAAGCAGATATGGTGTTAAATTAAAAGCGACTGCCCCTGCCATTCATATGATAAGAGTCGATGTGGAATCAACCTTTGAACCAATCATTGGTTCTGAGATTCAAAGTAAGGAACTCATTAACTATCTAATGAAAGATTACGATACCAATCCAGAAAATATTTGGAAAAGTGAGATTTTTGGAAGAAGTTTGGATGTCATTGTGAAAGAAGGTATTCAAGCAAAATTGTCATTAATGCCAGAAAATATTCGTTTTAAATTAACCCAAACGTTAAATAAAATTGTCAATAAAGGTTCTGGAAATTTAATTGCTTTTGTCCTTTAGAGGAAAAATAGCTACTTTTATAGAAAAGAAAAAAGAACTTTTTCTTTTTCTTTTGTGTTTCTTTATGATACAATAGATACGATGTAAAGGAGTAAATTTTATGGAGGGACAAATCGCTTTTATCGAAATAGAAGAAAAAAAGGAATATGATGTTTTAAAACATCTTAAAAAACAGGCCCAAAAAATAGAGAAAATGTATGAAGAGTTTAAGCGAAGAACAGGCCAACTTTATTTATATGAAAAAGAGAACAAATCTTACCATACTTTCAAACAAATGGTGAGAGAAGAAATGTTTACCATTTTTAATTCTATATATCAATTTTTTTTAGAAAATAAAGAGCTTGTTGGATTTGAACCCCCACTCTTTCGATTTTTCTTACAATTTTTCAATCAATTTCATACTTATGCAGAACTGATTACAGAAGAAGAAAGACAAAAAATAGAAGAAATTCTTTTCTTTGAACTCGAATACAAAGAGAAGCAGCCTTACGGTTATTCTTTATCCAAACATCAAAAGGCGGCAGATATCTTAGAACGAGGTCTTCCCATTTTAAAAAGTTTAGAAGAAAGACAAATGGAAGAGGAACTAGCGACCACTCTATCTTTTCTATACCATATTCTTACCTATTCCACCCTACGAATCAAAGAATATAAAACAGAAGAAGTCAATGTCATTTGTGAAATTGGATACCGCTTTTTAGAAGAATACGTTTATCCAAAACAAAAGCAAAGGGAAACTCCTTATCTATGCCAATTGGAAGAAATGCTGAATTGTCACTTCAAAAACTATGAACCTAAATGGAAGATACACCTTCTTGTCAAAGAAAGTCGCAATCGCTATCACAAAACAATGGATGAAAAAACCGTAAATCAGCTTATGCTAAACAAAAAGAGTAACTAAAAATTACTCTTTTTATAAATCTTCCTCTCCTTTGTTTTTAAATTGTAAAACAATAGGTACACCTGTAAAATCAAAGGATTCACGAATTTTATTTTCTAAATAGCGTTCATAAGAAAAATGGATCAGTCCTTTACTATTGACTTGGATTGTAAAAACAGGTGGTTGGGTAGAAGTTTGGGTAGCAAAATAAATTTTAAGTCGTCTATCCTTATAAGAAGGAGGCAAATTGAGTTGATAAGCTTCACGTAGTACCTCATTCAATACGCTTGTTTTAATTTCCCGTTTGCTATTTTCATACACACGTAAAATTTCTGGCATCAATGTATGAATTCTTTTTTTGGTTAGGGCGGATAAAAAGACGATTGGTGTATAACGAATAAAAGCAAACTCAGAGGCAATTTGTGCTTTAAATTTCTTCATTTCCTCTTCTTTATTTTCAATAGCATCCCACTTATTCACTACAATCACGATACTTTTTCCCGCTTCTAGTGCATAGCCTGCAATATGTTTATCATGTTCGACAATGCCATCTGTAGCACTCAAAACAAGAAGACAAACATCCGAACGATCAATCGCTCGCATAGAACGAAGTAAACTATATTTTTCGATGCTTTCGTATACTTTTCCCCGTTTGCGCATTCCTGCTGTATCAATCACTACGTACTCTTTTTCATGATAGCGTAGCGGCATATCAATCGAATCTCTTGTCGTTCCAGCAACATCTGACACAATCACTCGATTTTCTCCTAAAAGAGCATTGACTAAACTACTCTTTCCCACATTGGGTCTTCCTATCACTGAAAATTTAATTGTGTCTTCACTATATTCTTCTTCGACTTCTTTAAAATCAGAGCAGATAAGTTCTAAAAGGTCATACACGCCTTCGTTTTGTTCAGCACTAATGGGAACATATTCTTGAAATCCAAGTTCATAAAAATCATACATGTGTTCCTTATATTCTTTCGCATCCATTTTATTGATGGCTACAATGACTTTTTTGCCAGATTTGGCAAGCATATTTTTTACAATAAGATCATCTTTGGTGATTCCCTCTTTTCCATCTACGATAAAAATAACGACATCTGCCTCATCGATTGCCAGTTCAACTTGCATTTTAATTTCTGTATTAAAGTCATCCTTTCCACTATAGATACCTCCTGTATCAATTAAATAGAAAGAATAGTCTTGGAATGTAGCATTTCCATACATTCTATCACGAGTTACTCCAGGTATTTCTTCCGTAATGGCTATTTTCCTACCCATAATACGATTAAACAAAGAAGACTTTCCGACATTGGGTCTTCCGACCAAGGCAACGGATGGTTTTTTCATGTTCTCACCTCACAAAAAAAGACTTAAAAAGTCAATATTCGATGTGTTTATTATAGCATGAAAGACGCCTATCGACAACTACTTTATATCGATTTTCTTGATAAAATGAAAAATAAAAATACTTTTCGTATTTTTTTAGCAATTTTACAAAAAAAGAATTGACAATAACCACCTTTTCGGTTATTATAGAAAGCACCAGTTCGGAAATGTCTGAATTGGTGCTAGTATCACACTAGCCAACCCCTTTTTATTCTTTTATGAAACTGTTCTCAGGGGGGACAGTTTCTTTTTTTACCCCAATTTGTCCTTTCACGAAACTTACTCTCAGCAACCCCCTTGGACATTATAAATATATCATAAATAAAGAGGAAATATGTCACAAATTTCCTCTTTTTCCTCTTTTTTACACTCTATTTTACAGTTTCACTAAGAGCTACATAGTAGTGGTACCTATCGATAGCATCTTGTTTTTGTGAAGATAAAAGTTCTAACGCATGTTCTTCGTTGACTTTCTTTAACATTTTGTACCTTGTTTGTTTATTTAAGAAAGTATCGTACAAATCAAAGTCTACATTCTTAGAATCCATTTGGAATTCTTTTTTGATAGGATGGTATCGAAATATTGGAAAATAGCCACACTTCACAGCCAATTTCTCCATATCGATGGAATTTTCCATTCCTCCTTCGATACCATGTGAAATACAAGGAGTATAAGCAATAATAATCGATGGTCCTTTGTGCTTTTCGGCTTCATGGAATGCTCGTACCACTTGTTGCATATTATAACCCATGGCGACTTGTGCGACATACACATGGGAATAGGAAAGTGCCATTTTTGCTAAATCCTTTTTATGTGTTTGCTTACCACTGGTGGCAAAAGCGGCAATGGCTCCTTTGGGGCTCGCCTTGGAAGATTGTCCTCCTGTATTGGAATAGACTTGACTATCTAACACTAAGATATTCACATCATCGTTGCTTGCAAGCACGTGGTCAATCCCAGAATAGCCAATATCGTATGCCCAGCCATCTCCTCCAATGGTCCAAACACTTCTTGCTACGATATAATCCTTTAAAGCCAACAGTTCCCTTGGGGCTTGTGTATAATCGATATTTTCATACACACTTTTTGTAATTTCATAATCTTCTCTATTTTCTATCCATTTCGTATAGTATTCTTGATTTACCCCCTCTATGTTTTCCCTCATGATTTTCTCAATTCGATCTCGAAGTACCGTGTTTCCCATTAAAAGGCCGTATCCATATTCTGCATTGTCTTCAAACAAAGAATTGGCCCAAGGAACGGTATAAGGCATGGAAGGAACAGAAGCACCGTAAATGGAAGAACATCCTGTTGCGTTCGCAATCATCATCTTCTCGCCAAAAAGCTGGGTTAAGAGTTTGATATAAGCGGTTTCTCCACATCCCGCACAAGCACCTGAAAAAGCAAATTTGGGTTGTACAAATTGGGTTCCTGAAATGATGGTTTTATCGATTTCTTTTTTTTCTGTAATGTGTTGTGTCAAATAATCGAATCTCTCTTGTACCTTTTCCTTGTTCTCTAAAATGAAATCAGCAGAAACAAGGGCTTTTCCCTCTTTCTTTCCTGGACAATTTTTCATACATAGACCGCAGCCTGTACAGTCTTTAATGGAGATACCTATCGTATAATGGTATTGTTTTAATTCTTGATGCATGGGGATAATACATCTTTCTTGAATCGAAGAAGGTGCATTTTTAAATTCTTCCTCGCTTAAAAGAAAAGGACGAATAACACCATGAGGACAAATAAAAGAACACTGATTACATTCAATACAATTGCTTTTTAACCATTTAGGAACGATATCGCTGATACAATGTTTTTCTAGACTCGCGGTTCCACAAGGAAATGTTCCATCTGGATTTTCTAAGAAAGTTGATGTTTTGAGTATATCTCCCTTCCTTTTCACAATGGTCTCAAAAGTGCTTAATTGCTTCTCCTCTTCTACAAATAAAATCTCTTCTTCTAAAGATACTTCTTGCATCGAATCTACCGCCAAATCGATTGCATCAAAGTTGGCCTGTACCATTTTTTCTCCCTTTTTGGCAAACTTTTCTTTTACTTGTTCTTTTAATTTTTCTTTGGCAAAAGAAAAGTCAAGCATTTGGGACAAATAAAGAATAGACATTTCCATAATCATACTAATTTTATTTTGAAGTCCCACCTTACGAGCCAGTTCATATGCATTGATGGTATACACTTTCGCATGTTTGCGAATGAGAATTTCTTTTAAATGGTCTGGAATCATTTTTTTAAACTCCTCATCACTTTTCATCGTATTGACTAGATAAATTCCCTTTTCTTGTATATTGGAAATAGTATCAAAGGCAGAAACATAACTATCTTTCGCTACTACAATGACTCTTGGGTTTTCTACATAATAGGTAGAGCGGATTTTTTGTTCTGAAAAACGTAAATGTCCTAAGGTGACTCCTCCCGATTTTTTAGAGTCATATTGAAAATACCCTTGAACATACTTGTCTGTATAGTCCCCTACTAATTTCAACAAAGATTTAGAGGCACTGACCATTCCATCCGACCCGTAGCCATAAATTAAGTATTCATCATGGAGATGAATTTTGAAAGGTTCTTCTTTTAAACTGAGATACGTAACATCATCGTCTATTCCAATCGTAAAATTATGTTTTGTTTTTCCCTTTAACATATCATAAACCGCTTTAATGCTGGATGGAGGAGTATTTTTGCTTGCTAAACCATACCTTCCCCCTACTACTTGAATGCGAGTATCCTGTAAAGCAGCGACAATATCCAAATAAAGAGGTTCCCCTAAGCTTCCTGGCTCCTTGGTTCGATCAAGTACAGCCATATTTACCGTCGTTGCTGGAATCGCCTTTTTTAAAGCTTTCACATCAAAAGGCCGATACAAGTGAACTTCTACAAGCCCAATATCTCCACCAAGAGCATCAATGGTCTCTTTGATTGTCTCACAAACCGAACCCATGGCTACAATCAAGTGCTTGGCCGTTTTAGAACCATAATAGTTAAATAATTTGTAATCGGTTCCCGCTAACGTATTGATTTCCTTCATATAAGACTCTACAATGGATGGGACTTTCTCATAAAATGTATTACGCACCTCAACGGCTTGGAAGTAAATATCGTCATTTTGGGCGGTTCCTCTAATAACGGGCTTTCTTGGATTGAGTGCCTTTTCACGGAATTTTAAAATTGCTTCCTCATCTACTAATTTTTGCATATCCTCTCGTTCTAAAACTTCGATTTTATCAATTTGATGACTCGTTCTAAATCCATCAAAGAAATGTAGAAAAGGAAGGCTCACTTTAATAGCAGATAAATGGGCTACAGCGGATAAATAAGCTGTATCTTGTACAGAAGAAGAGGCAAGCATACAAAAACCGGTCGTTCTTGTAGCATAAATATCCTGGTGGTCTCCAAAAATGGATAAAGCATGTGTGGCTAAGGATCGTGCAGCTACATGCATGACACAAGGAAGCATTTCTCCAGCTATTTTATACATATTGGGTATCATCAAAAGGAGTCCTTGACTCGCTGTAAAAGTCGTTGTTAAAAGTCCTGCTTGCAAGGAACCATGTATCATACCAGCAGCTCCTGCTTCACTTTGCATTTCAATCACTTTTACTTTATCGTTAAAAAGGTTAACTCTTCCCTTGCTGCTCCATTCATCTAAATGTTCTGCCATAGGACTGGATGGAGTTATGGGATAAATTCCTGCTCCTTCTGTAAACATATAAGCTGTATAACTACAAGCTTCATTGCCATCTACTGTCATTACCCTTTTCATTCTATCACCTATTATTCATTATACAATAGTTTGATTTAAAAGCAAAGAAAAACTGACGATTGTCAGTTTTTCTTTGCTTGAATTATTATGCACCTGTAGTAGTTTTCTTTATAATAACTTGATCTTCATTGGTAACGCTCTTTCCAGAACAAGCAGATTGCCCTCTAGCATCACTAAATGATTTTGTTGATGAGCAAATAACCGTATCAGCTTCATCTCCAGATACATCTGAATTGTAGTAGTAATAAATATAGTAAGAACTAAATTTCATTTCTGCTTGACGTACGTTTCCTTCTCCATCTACATATACGTATTGAGTATCGTAATTGCCATCAACTTTTACTGGACCACTACCTTTGATTTCTATTCTTACAGAATTAGCGGCATCTGTAACAGTTCCAGATGCATCTTTAGATCTTAAAGCAATGTGCTTTGCATCTACTATTGAGAAAGTACCATTTTGTAATTGTCCTGCCCCAAGATCATTTATCAATAATTCTTTCTCAATCGTTGCAGCATATGCACGCATACTTTCTTCTGCAGCACCTCTTCTTGACTTATCAATCATACTTAAAATTGATGGAGTTGCAATTAATGCAATCACAGCTAAGATAACAATAACCGCTAATAATTCAATTAATGTAAAACCTTTCTTATTTCTTCTCATAATTCATTCTCCTCCTATGTTTACAATATTAGTCTATCATAAAATTTTCATGATAGTCAATAATTATTTGAAAATTTGTCGAATTGTGCATCAAGGTTGTAAACATGTTCTATTTTCATTGTTAGAATATCCATTTCTGTACTTCTTATACCTTTTTTATAAAATTTTGCAATTAATTTATTTTGATTACTTTGGAAGTAGCAAATAAATCTTACTGTAAACTATATAAAGTATTTATGAAATCATTCCAGCGGAGTAAATGTGGCTATATGTATAAAATTTACATTTCTTTTTATATTAAATTTAGGTGATACGATGAAAATAAGACTGGGCTATGCCTGTTTAAGTAAAACAATAGAAGTAACAAGTTCTACACCTTATCCTCTTTCGAAATTTAGAGAAGATAGTAATTCCTATACAAAGTGGAAAAATATTGTTTCCTCTAACTTAGAAGATTTAGAAAAATTGCTGCTTTATAATGCCAAAAATAATATCCATATATTTCGCTTATCTTCTAATCTAATTCCACTGGTAACTGTAGAAGAATTTTCTTTTGATTATATAAGTCCATTTCAAGAACAATATAAAAATTTACAAAAAATCATAAAAAAAAATCAAATAAGAATTAGTTTCCACCCTAATCAATATACTGTTTTAAATAGTACTAGAGAAGAAGTACTTATCTCTACTAAAAAAACTTTAGAATATCAGTATAAACTCCTTTCCATTTTGGATAATAAAGATAAAGTAATCTTACTCCATATTGGTTCTTCGACTTTTGGCAAAGAAAATTCGATGAAACGATTTTGTAATCAATTTTATACCTTGGAGGAGAATATACAAAAAAGCCTTGCTATTGAAAACGATGATAAAATATTTAATGCTATGGATACCCTCTCTTTAGCACAAAAACTTTCTATTCCCATGGTTTTGGATTACCATCATCATCTATGTAATGGTGAATTTTCTATTTTTCCCTATATAGAAGATATTTTTAAAACATGGAAAGGAAGAGTGCCAAAGGTTCATTTTTCGTCTCCCAAAAGTAAATTAAAGAAAGAATTCCGCTCTCATCATGACTATATTGATAGTGATACCTTTATTGATTTTATTGAAAATATTAAACATCTACCTTATGATATTGATATTATGCTAGAAGCCAAAGCCAAAGACGAAGCTCTATTTCGCCTTACTCGAGAACTGAAATATAAAACTAATTATCAATTTATAGATGAAACCACTTTTATAGCCATATAAATTAAAAACTTTCCATGATAAAGCCCGCTTAATAAAAAGAGGGCTTTCCATCACCTTCTATGAAAATAAGAACTATCCCAATTTTTCAATGGTTTCTATATCTAGGCCTGTTGCTTCACTAATTTGTTCTATCTTTAAATCCTTCATTTGTAGCATCTTCTTGGCAATCTCCATCTGTTTTTTCTGTTCTCCATAGTCTATCAAT
>CAMXQX010000050.1 GCA_947246355.1 uncultured Bacillota bacterium
CTCCACTGTTGTAGTTTCCACTGTTGTAGTTTCCACTGTTGCGGTCTCCACTGTTGCAGTCTCCACTGTTGCAGTCTCCACTGTTGCAGTCTCCACTGTTGCGGTATCCACTGTTGTAGTTTCCACTGTTGTAGTTTCCACTGTTGCGGTCTCCACTGTTCCAGTCTCCACTGTTGCGGTATCCACTGTTGCGGTATCCACTGTTGCACCAACCTGTATTATTCGCGCCAGTGTTCGACATTTCTATAAATTCTTCTCTTGGAATTTCACGTACAATTTTTATCTTATCTGTTACTGATTTTTCACTATCTTCATCATCTATAACTTGTCCTACTGCTTCGACTTCACAATATCTATAGTTTTCATTACTAAAACCATAGAACTCATTTACATTAGACAATTTCTTACAAAAATGAAATCCATTATCACACATTTTTAATATTCCATTTATTTCATATGTTTTTCCAACTTCATATTGGAATCCTCTACAACATAGATTTTTATCAAATCCTTTATAGCCTTTTACTACTTCTTTTTTCATTCGTTTTCGCTTCCTTTCAATTCATTCATTTTGTCTAAAAAAATAGCTTTATTAAAATGTAGAAAATCAACTTCTTTTATCAACTCTTCTAGCTTGTCCCAATTTTCTTTTAATTGTGTGTTTTCTTGTTGGAGTTGTTTTATATAATTAAATACAACGAACGCTCTCGCTTCTTCATTTTTAATTTCTAATGGACACATTCTTAATTTATTTTTATATCTGCTATTTAACAATTGTAATCTTGACAATTCTTTATTTAATTCTTCATTCATCTATATCACCTTCTCTTCCAAAATAAACTCTCTTATAAATCTATTTGCATATTGTGGGTGAATTAAACTTCTTTCGGTTGTATCATTTACTCCACCATCTTTTACTCTAGCGGTTATTCTTTTCTTTTCAACTAGTAATAGTGGTTCGAATATAATATTGTTTTTTGGTTCACAGTTTATAAACCAGTATTGTGTAGGTTTTTCGAAATAATCTCCTCGTAATGTTCTATTGTTATCTAAAATTGTATGAGGTATTGCCCAATACTTGACCAAATAATGCGTTGTAGAATATGGATTTTCAATAATCAAAGGTATGTTCTTTCTAATGCATACAATCGCTAGCTTTGTAACCAATTCATATAAATGACTCAACTCTTTATGTAATTTCAAATCATATTCTAGTTTTTGCTCGTTGTTCCAATTTGCTAAAGATTTCATTGTTCCTCTAAAGCACAATTGAATTTGATTTTCAAATCTTGTACAAGGGAAGAATGCAAATATCATATCTTTACTTGTTATATCGTCAAATATACTTTCTTTATTCTCATATGCTTTTTCTATTTCATTAAATAAATCCATTTGAAAATCGGTTTCGTTAAATTCATTTAAAATGTCATAATCATATGCTTCATAACCTAATTTTTTAAATTCATTTTTGAATGTACCGCTTTGTTCGAAAAAACAGTGAAATTTCATTTTTAAATCCATATCATTTTCCCCTTCAGTGATTCAATGTTGTAACATACCCAGCAACATGCTTTATTGAATCCTGTAGTGCATCCAAGAAATTGAATTCTTTTTTTAAAAATAAGAATCGATAATTTATCAATATACTTTTCGTATATCTCGGCTCTTTTAGGAGTCTCTAAAGTAGATAAAGGAAGTAATAAACAGAAAGACTTAACTAAACCTAGCTCCACTAACTCAAAACTTCTTTTTATAATTTCATTTTGTTGTGAAAACGGCGGATTACTTATCAATAAATCACAATTTTTAGGTGGTAATGTAGTAAAAAAATCATTTCCTAAATTATCAAAAATGTGTGTTGCTTTATATTTAAGATTTAATTCGTCAGCTTTTAATTTAAAATGTGAATCATAATTATTAAAAGGAAACCATATCATTTTAAAACTTTTAATATCTATTAAATCATATATATTTTCTACTACCCAACGAGGAGTAGCTACATGATCCTTGTTGTATTTTTTGTCTTCTTCATATTGAGTATTCATTTCTTCATACTTCTTTCAAACTGTTTTTGCATAAAATCATTCTAAAAAGTTATCATCAATATCTACTTGTTCACCGAATTGGCTAAATACATCTTCTTCATCAGTTGAACTGTTTGCCTCATTTTGTATATTAGATGAACTATTTTTACTTCCTAGAAATTGAACATTTTGTGCCATTACTTCAAATGACGTTCTATTATTTCCGTTTTTGTCTGTATAATTACTCATAGAAATTGAACCATCAACTAATATTAAACTGCCTTTATTTTGATATGTTGCTGTATTCTCTGCCGATTTTCCCCATAAAGTAACAGGAATGAAATCTGTTCCCTCATTCATTCTATTTACTGCTAAATTAAACCTGCAATATGATTTGCCATTGCTTGTTTGCCTTAATTCTAAGTCTGTACTAATGCGCCCTACTAAAATTGTTCTGTTATACATTGCTCAGTCACCTCTTCTATTCCAATATCATCAAAGTCTAATTTTCCACAATCAGTAACCTCATAACTATCTACTTCTGTGCCACAAACTTCTTCAAAATATTCTTGCCCTTCTTTTGTGGATAATCTTTCTTTCAATTCTTCAATAGTTTCAGCTTCAATTATTGCTTCACCATGTCCATATCTTAAATAACCGCATACATAATCATAAGGAATGCTTACTTTAAATTTTTTCATGTTAAACCACCAATTTACCTTTCTTATCAATAATTCCATATCTAGTTAGTATTTCTTCCACTTCTTCTTTAGTTTTAGCAATGCTAACATGTGCTTTAACTGTTTTAACTAAATCATCAATTTCAGATAATCTGTCACTCCTATAATCCATAATATTAAAGTATTCATCATTATGAAAATTCTCATTTACTGCATAATTACATAAAGTTCCACAATTTCTTCTTAATTGCATATCACTATCATCTATTACACGATTGATCATAATTTCATTCTTTTCTTCTTCTGTAAATTGTGATAAATATAACTCTTCACAGTCTTTTTTGAATTGTTCGACTAATTCATTATATTTATTAATAACATCACAATTTTTTCTTAATTCTTCTACTTTTTCTTTTGTTTCTCTTTCGACACTTTCTTTATGCTTGCTAGCATATAAATCAATTAAATTCATACTTTCTATCATTTCGTTTCCTTCTTTCTTTATCATTGGGTTTTCTTTTACCCACATTCCTAATACTTCTCTTTTATATAATCCACCTATATCTAACCTGTCTGCTTTTATTGTAAATGATGATGGTGTTATTATTTTGATTTCGCCTATTAATTCAAGTTCATCTTCATTAAAAAACCAACAATGCCTACCTTGATACACTTTTGTTGAGATAAAGTTTCCATCATGACCACCGTTCCAATCATCATGATAAACAAGTATGTTTGGTTTAGATTTTACTATTTCCTTTATCGTTCCAAAGCCATTAACACTTTTTACTCTATCGCCTACTTTAAATCTTTTCATTTAATCACTCTTTTCCATATAGTTTTTAATATAATAAGGGCAAAAATTACAACAAGAACAATATTCCAAACATCTCTTGTCAGTTCCTTCCCTTACTTCAATTTCATATAATCCTTTACATTCTTCTTTATTTTCCAAATTTTCTAAATGCTTTTCTGCTTCTTCTAATGTATCATGCAATTTTGATGCTTTTATATTTGCTTTTTTCTTTACTGCATACTTTGTTGGCTCTCTCCAACGTTCTTCATCTGTGCAAATTGGAAGTTCTTTATCTGTTGCATTTTCATATTTTTTTAACTCCATGAATTTGTCATAAATAAACTTCTCTATTTCTTTAAAACTATTATCGTTGAATTTAAATTTCTCTACCCATATTGGTAATTTTGGATACTGTGAGTCAGTTTTTGATTTTGTTTTGTTATGGTCTTTTATAAATGCAATTGCTTCTGCTTTATTAATTTCAAAACCTATATCTTTAACTGCCCAAGCATATATAAGCATTTCTTTTCGCCAATCTTCAAAATCTTTGTAAATAACTTTCCAAGCACTGCATGTCTTCCAATCGACTATCATCTTTTTAATTAAATCAATCATGTCCGAACGTCCACTCAAATAATATCCTTCAAGTTCTTCCCAATACTTTCCTAAATCTACTTTCAATTTCTCTTCTTTGAATTGTCCCTCATCTTCTTGTGAATTTTCAATAACACTATGCACGGCAATTCCGAAAATCATCCAACACATATCTGATACATCTTGTTCTATTTGTTCACCATATCTTCGTTCAAGTATAATTTGTCTTGTTGGTTTTAAAATTGTTGTACATGAATATTGATGTTGTGTTGGTTTATAATTGCTATTTACTAATTCCACAAGCTGTTTAGGTAATCCAAGCTGATTGGTTATTTTCATACCTACTCACCCAATTTTTCTTTCAACTGCTTAATCAATTTTGTTGCATCTATTTTTGTAAGTTTGGCTAGCATTTCTTCCGAATGTTCGATTTTGAATTTTTTATACACTTTTTGTTTTAATGTATCATCTTTATCAAGTAATATCCTAATTGCTTGCAATTGTCCTTCTTCCATCATTTCAACAGGATCGTCCACTTTTTCTCCTTTTTTTGTGGTTTGCTTTGGATATCCATAACTAAACACAATTTCATTATTGCTATTAATAATTTTGATTTTTTCTATTTTTTCCGTTTCTTCATTTGTTGATATTTCAGCTACTGTAAATTTTTCGTATTTATTTACCAATTCATACTTTCCGTCTGCTTTTCGTCTTGTTGGAACATTTGCAAAATAGAAAATTCTTGTATATAATTCTCTGCCTATACCAACATTAAAGCCTGCTCTTTTAAATGCATCACTTGCTTCGCCTTTTTCTTTTTCGCTAAAACTTTCAGTTCCACAATCGCATTTATCAATCCATTGTTTTTCTTCATCATCCCAAATAGATATTGTGCAGAATAGATTGCCTTTTATTTCCTCATACCTATCTTTCCACCCATGAATTCCAAATGTTTCATCAAGTATTCTTTTATCACAACGACTATCTTTGTATAGCAATAGTTGAACGCCTTTTTCTAATACTTGAGCAATCCTAATTTCAATTTCGTCTGCACGCAAACATCTTATTTTCTTTTCCACTATTTCACCTCTTCATTTAGTTTTATAAATTTTTGCACCAGTCTTAGCAAATCAATTTTCTTCATTTTTACATATTGAACTTGTCCAGTTTGCTTTTGTTTAAAATCTGTTTTGATGATTTCTTTAACAAGCCAATCATAACTGTATTCAATATTTTCACTAAGCTGATGGTTCATTTTTCTTTTCCAATCGTTTGATTTTACGCTCTAGCTTTTCAATCTTTCTTGAAAGTTCTACATTTGTATCACCTAGTGTTGTATATTTTTCGTTCGCTTCTGCTAGTTGTTTTTTTAATTCTCTTCTCTCCTCTGCAAGTTTTTCACATTGTTCCTGATACTTGATATACAAATCAAATTTCTCGGATTTTTGTTCTAAAAATGCAACATATTTTTTTGATATATCTGTGTAATCCGATTGCAAAGTTTGATATTTTAATTCAACTGCATTTTTGCCTTTTCTCATCTTGTCATTTTCATTAATCAATTTAGCTTTGTCTTTAAACCAATCTATAAATTTCATACTAACTCTCCCTTCTCAAAATCTATTTGATAATTGCATTGTTGTTGAAATGCTAAATCACATTCACGTGCCTTTTTCATCATGTTAATTGCTCTTTTTACATAATCATTTCTACCAATCCTAGCCTCTTCATAACTCTTTGTTGCTTTGTATCCCATACTGTTTGAATGTGTTATATAAAATGGAACTTCATTATTTGCAAAAGATTTATTATGTCTTTCTACTGCTTCTCTCCATTCGCGACCATCTTTGCTTATGTTAATTCCCCAGTCACGATGAAGTTCAAATATGATTTGATTTTTGGTTTTCCAATTCGTTAAATCAATATAATCAACTAAATTAGTCATCATATACTCCTCTCATTTTGTGCGATATATCCGTATTGGATATTTTAAATTCATGTGGTTTTCCGCCTTTATGTGTTGATAAAGCATTCTCTAAGCTATATTTTTGTTGTTCACTTTGTTGTTCACTTTGTTGTCCACTTTGTAGTTCTTCACAAACTTTCCAATATTTTTCTTCAAAATCTTTATCGCTTAACTTCCACAGTTCTTTTTTATTAAGTTTGCGATTGTAATACTTTTCTGCAATTTTACATAAATACTCAATTGAACTACATCTGTCATAATGTTTGTCATATTCTGTTAATTCAACTGGTTGTTGGCATATTTGACATCGAACATAATTGATACCTACTTTTAATTTTTCGTCGTGTCGTTTTAAATATTTAGTTAAATAGTAAGCATCTGGATATCGCCCAAAATTTTCTTCTGTATTTTTAAAAAATTCATCTAGTTTTTTATTTACATCTTCGCTATCGTAAGGTTCCAATACTCTTCGCCATTCAGCTATCACTGTTTTTGTTATTAAAAATGATTGTCTATAAGCTTGTATCTTTTCAAGCAAACTATCTACTTCTTGTCTAGTCATTTTGATATTCCTTTCTAGCTTCTGCTAAAGCTTGTTGACTTCGTTCAAAATTTGTTTTATAAGTTTTTATTGTGCTATTTTTTTCTTGTTTGTTTTTTTCCCAAGTTCTAATACAAGCTTTCCAGTCTTTCATAGAATTGCGTCCTACCTTCCAACCATTAGACTCGTAATAGTCAATAAACTTTTCAGCATCTATGTTATTATTTCTTTCTTGGCAGTATGCTTGTACTTCTTCTAAAGATGGTTTCTCAAATCTTTTCTTTGTAAATAATAATTTATTATTATTTATTTCTTTTATATTATTACTTGTATTATTTATGGGACATTTTTGTCCCTCGTCGAGAGACATTTTTGTCCTTTCTAGGACATTTTTGTCCGTCGTAATATATCGTTTTTTTATTGCTCCAATTGTTTGATAAAATAGATTGATATACATTTTATCTTCTAATTGTTTCAAATTCCTTGTGATAGTTTTCTCTGATGTTTGGTATAGTTTAGAAAAATATTCGTTGGTTGCCCAACAAAATCCCTCTTTATCACATAGAGACGTTATTTCACCATATAGTAATTTTGCTTTATCAGTTAGTTCAGTATCATATCTAACATTTGCAGGTATAATTGCATAATAATTTGGTTGTTCCACTATTCACCTTCTAATAATTCAACAGGTACTAATTGATCATCTTTCCAAACATAATTTTGTAGTTCAAAAATTTCATCAATAGTCATATTTGTATCTCTTAAATCAATAATTTTTCTCATAATAAAATCCTCCTCTATATCTTCACTTTTGCAATTTGGACATACTTGTAATTCAAGTTGATTATGGTTAGAAAATAACTCATAAACACCATAAAATTCTTCATATGCCGTGTGCATAAATAATGGTTTTTCAAAATGACATTTACATGTATTGCACTTGTACATAAATTTACAATTTGATTTCAACTTCAAAGTTTGCGTCAATATCTAAAACATCACATAAAATTTTGTATTGGTCTGGTTTAATTTTGGATTGTCCAAGCTCCCAAAGGTCAATTAATGTTTTTGAAAAACCTGTCTTTTCTCGCATATCTTTTAAACTAAGTTCTTTATCCTGTCGTGCCTTTCTAAGTTGCATCCCTAATTTTTTATAGAAATGCTTGTCGATAGTTTTTATCACCGTTGTATCTCTCTCCTTTCTTTCTAAATTTGGGTATAAGAAAAACACCTATTACCGCCAAATAGTTGACATTTCAAGGTGTTTGTAGTACAATTCAAGTACTACCTGTCATAGGTGTTTCATATACCTGTGATAAGTGGTGTATACCGCTTTTCTAGAAAGGAGAATCCAAGAAAGGAGGACCTTAAAGAAAAGAGGTGGTATTATGAAAAGTGTATTTAGCACGCTTATTAAGGCTATGTTTGATGGTTCAATAACCATTCAAACTGGTGATATTTCTTTTAATAAGACTATCATAAAAAAGTAGCTTCTTAATTTTGTGTAGCACTTTTCTAATTATTGATTTGAGAACGAGTCAAGTTTGGTCGCTGAGCTCGTTTTCTTTTTTAGTTTTTAGGTGTGTAGCACTATTTATTAACAAAGGGACCTAGAAAGGTCGGCGATGAGCTACACCACTTTATCACTTGCAGAATACGTTTTCTGTACCCTGTGATTACATGATACTACAAAACCAAAACATTGTCAACGATATCTTCTACATTTTTAATACTTTTTGAAAAAAAGTTTAAATTTCGTTGATTTTTTAAGAAAAAAAGAACATTTTTAAAATTACTTATGCTATAATATTATATATACTTTACCAAAAAAGTTAAAAAGGATGTGATTTATCTGTTTGGAGATAAGTTAAAAGAATTACGCACGTCAAAAAAAATAAGTCAAGAAGGATTTGGAGAATTATTTGGTGTATCAAAAGGAACTATTTCTAGTTGGGAAAGTTCAAGAACAGAGCCACCATATGAAATAATGTTAGAAATTGCAAAATATTTTGGTGTTACTCCAAACTACTTATTTGATTTCACACAAGAAGACATGGATAGAATTGAACAATTAAGAACTGCCCTTAAAAATGCAGGGGTTGATAACATAGAACAGGCTATGCAGATTATAGAAATTTTAAAAAAGGAAAAAGATGCTAAAAAATAGTATCTTTTTTTGTCAAAATATGGTAAATTATAGTTGACTGCTAGTATAGGGTTTAGCAAGGAGGATATATGAAAAAAAACATTATTAATTTTAGTATACACTCTGTGTCTATGTGGATGTGGGAAGAATAATTGGG
>CAMXQX010000051.1 GCA_947246355.1 uncultured Bacillota bacterium
TTTAAAAATCCGTTCTCTATTTGAAAATAAAAGTTCCCAATTCTTTTTTGTGTATTGAAATAAAAATTGATATTCTGCTTCTGTTAAGAAAATATCTTGTTTATTGATATAGTTGACCATATCTTCATAACTTAATTTTTTAATATAATTGGAAACATATTTTTTTATCATAAAATCACCTAGTTTATTATATGTCATATTGATTGAATAATGTTTCTAAACTTTCCATAAGATAAAGTAGAGGTGAAACTATGTATAAAAGTATAGAATTGGATTATAATTTTAAGGATTTAGAAAACTTTTTGGATGAGGAAACACTTACCATTCATTTTGATATCCTATATAAGAACTATTTAAATAGATTAAACAAAGTTTTAGACCAAAATCACTATGATTTTGGTTATTCAAAAGAAGAACTGATAGAGCATATAGAAGAATTTCCAATAAAAGATCGTGATACGATTTTATATAATTTAGGAGGGGTTTTAAACCACGAGAGATATTTTACTATTTTAGACCCTCATTCTTCTTTAAAAAAGACTCCCTTTTTAAAAAAAATAGAGGAAACGTATGGAAGTTTTTCTAATTTCAAAGAAGAATTTTTAAAGGTAGCTTCGTATTTGGTAGGATCTGGGTACACCAATTTAGTACTGGATAAGGATGGAAAAATGTTAATTATCAATACAAGTAACCAAGAACTACCTGACTTTTATGGGTTTTATCCTTTAATTAGCCTTGATTTATGGGAACATGCCTATTTTTTAAAATACCACCAAAAAAAAGAGGAATATATGCAGAATTTTTTCAATTATTTAAATTATGATGAAATCAATGCCCTTTATGAAGAAAAAACAAAAGAGATACAATCCCTCTAAAACATTTAAAACGACCAAAGCAATAATTGAAAAAAGATACAATATATTATCGATACTTATTATCCTACTACTCCTTTTTTTATTTATACGTCTATATTATATACAAATTGTAAAGCAGGAGTATTATACACAAAAAGTAATGGATTCTAAAGTCACAACGTACGAGGGAAGTACGGCGGCTCGTGGCCGAATTTACGATCGGTTTGGAAGGCTTCTTGTTGACAATGAACCTGTAAAGACCATTTATTATAAAAAAAACAACCTAAATACAAAAGAAGAGATAAAACTTGCTTATCAAGTTTCTTATAAATTACAACTCGATTATGAAAAAGTAACCGAGAAAATGTTAAGGGAATTTTGGGTTTTAAATCATGTTGACCAAGCCGAAAAGAAAATTAAAAAGGAAGAGTGGCAAGCTTTAGAAGAAAGAAAGATGAAAACAGCAGAGATAGAGGCATTAAAGCGAGAGCGAGTTACAATAGAAGAGCTACAATCCTTAACAGAAGAAGACAGAAAAGCATGTTACTTATATCATTTAATGAATAAAGGGTATGCTTATTCTGAGAAGATGATAAAAACAACCGATGTTACAGATGAAGAATATGCCTATATCGCTTCTAACGTAGGCAATTTAAGGGGGTTCAATGTGCGGCTTACTTGGAATAGAACCTATCCTTATGGCAATGTTTTTAAAAGTATTTTGGGCAATGTTTCTACCTATGATACAGGCATTCCAGCAGATATGAAAGAGGAGTATTTAAAAAAGGGATATACACTGGATGATCGTGTAGGTATAAGCTATTTAGAGTATGAATATGATGCTATTTTAAAAGGAAAAAAAGATGTATATCAAAAAACAAACGAAGGAGATATTTTAATTGAAAAAGGAAATAGAGGAAACGATCTTTATTTAACTATCGATATAGAACTGCAAAAAAAAGTAGAAGAGATTTTAATAGATGAGTTGAAAAAAGCGAAAAAAGAAGCCAATACGGATTATTATGATCATTCTTTTGTCATTGTAACGGATACCAAAACTGGTGGTATTTTAGCAATGGCTGGAAAAATGATTACGGAAGGAAAAGACGGATATGAAATTTATGATTATACGCCGGGGGTATTTACTTCCTCCTTGACGGTTGGTTCTGTCATCAAAGGTGCTTCCCATATTGTAGGCTATAATACAGGAGCTTTAAAAATAGGGGAAAGAAGGATGGATACATGTGTTAAACTAGCAGCGACTCCTTTGAAATGTTCTTGGAAATCTTTAGGAAGTTTAAACGATTTAACAGCACTTAAATATTCTTCTAACACCTATCAATTTTATACAGCTATGAAAGTAGCAGGATATCAGTATGTTTATAATGGTTCTTTTAAACTAGGTGAAGATACGTTTTCAACTTATCGCAATACCTTTAAAGAATTTGGACTAGGAACACTCACCGAGATTGATCTTCCTAATGAAAAAAATGGAATTATAGGAAAAAACGATACACCTGGACTTCTTTTAGATTTTTCCATTGGACAATACGATACCTATACACCCCTCCAACTTGCCCAGTATATTACAACCATTGCTAATAATGGAGAAAGGCTTCAACTTCATTTGATGGATAAGGTAATATCTTCTACATCTGATGAAATGTTACAAACTTATGAAAGAAAGGTTTTAAATACCGTCACAACAGAAGAACAATATATGAAAAGAATCCAAGAGGGATTTAAGCAAGTTTTAGAGCCAGGGGGTACAGGATACAATTATATCAAAGCCAAGTATAAACCTGCTGGTAAAACGGGAACAAGTCAAAGTTTTATTGATTCTAATAATGATGGAAAAGTAGATAAAGAAACATTAACACATACTTTTGCGGCTTATGCTCCGTATGATGAACCAAAGGTCAGTTTTGTGATTGCCTCGCCAAATGTTTTTTATCAAAAGGGAAGAAGTGAATATACAACTGCTGTCAATCGAAGACTGACACAAAGAGTAAGCGATGCTTATTTTGAGATTGAAAAACAAGAGGAAACATAAAAAAAGAGTTGCTATTTTTGGATATTTTGATATAATGGTAATAGTTATTTTATAAAGGAGGCAAGAAGTATGGCAAAAGGAAAAGAAAATAGAGGGTTAGTCACTCTTGTTTGTACAGAATGCAAAGAGAAAAACTACCGTGAAGAAAAAAACAAAAAAAATACAGAACGTTTAGAATTAAATAAACACTGCAAAAAATGCGGAAAACATACACTTCATAGAGAATCAAAAGAGGCATAATGAGAGAAGGATAATTTTTGAAAAAAAATACAAAACCATTGATTCATGGAAATTTTCAAGATGTATATGATTATCAAAGAATGATAGAATTGGATGCGAACAAAGAAGTGGGGACCAAAAGAATTTTACCCACAGCAGAAACCCCAAAACAAAAAGTTTTAGGGAAGAATATTCATAAAAGAGGATGTGTAAGAGGAAAATAGGAAAATCTTTATTTTTTCTGTAAAGGAGGTAAAACAATGATTGGTGTAAATGATATTAAAAATGGTATGACGTTAATTATTGAAGGTAATATCTACCAAGTATTAGAGTTTTTGCATGTAAAACCTGGTAAAGGTTCTGCATTTATGAAAACCAAACTAAAAAATATGAGAACAGGTGGTATTGTTGAAAAAACATTCAATACGAATATTAAGTTTGAAAAAGCAAATATTACAAGAAGCAATGTACAATACTTATACAATACAGGAGATTCTTACTATTTCATGAATATGGAGACGTATGAACAATTTGAACTTCCAGAAGCACAAGTGGGTGACAATAAAAATTATTTAATTGAAAATGGAATGGTTGATGTTGTTTTCTATGAAAGTGAGCTTTTAGGAATTGTATTGCCTGAAAAAATAGAATTTACAGTTGTTGAGACGGAACCTGCTGTAAAAGGAAATACGACCAATAATGCCCAAAAAGATGCTTATGTAGAAACAGGAATGTTGGTTCGTGTTCCGCTATTTATAGAACAAGGGGAAAAAATACTTGTTACAACGAAGGACGGAAAGTACTCATCAAGAGCTTAACGTTCTTTTTTTGAAATGAAAACTGTACTTGTAACAGGTTCCGCAAGAGGAATAGGTTCCGCTTGTATTTTAAAATTTGCGTCCCTCGGTTATAATGTAGTCATTCACTATCTTACACATCAAAAGGAAGCTACACTTTTAAAAGAAAAAGTAGAAAAAAACTATTCTGTAAAAGTAATGTGTATAAAAGCTGATTTAAGAGAAGAGAAAGAAGTCCAAGCCATGATAGAGGCAATTGAGCAAACATTAGGTTCTATTTCTGTTTTAGTGAATAACGCTGCTTTTTGTTTGGATACTCTTTATGAAGAAAAAACAAAGGAAAATTTTATGAAGACCTTGGAAGTCAATGTGGTTGGGACATTCTTACTCAGTCGGAGGGTTGCAGACCGTATGTTTGATGAGAAAAGTGGCGTAATTATCAATATAACGTCTACCAATGGAATCGATACTTATTATCCTATGTGTTTGGATTATGATGCCTCCAAGGCTGCACTAATTTCCCTAACGCATAATTTAGCAATGCAATATGCACCATATGTCAGAGTCAATGCAGTGGCACCTGGATTTATTGCAACCGAAAATGAAATGCAAGAACTGGATAAAGAATATATCGAATTAGAAAGTGAAAAAATTTTTGTAAGAAGAATAGGAACTCCAGAGGAAGTGGCAAATGTTGCCTCGTTTTTAGCAAGCACGGAGGCAAGTTATATCAACAATACAGTGATTCGTGTCGATGGAGGGCACTATTCTTAAGGAGAAATATGGAAAGAATAATGAATGCCGAAAAAGAAATAAAACCTATTTTTGAAAAAATCGAAGAAATGGAATTGCAAAATACTCGAAAAGTATTAGAAGCTTTTCAAGAAAATCAGTTATCCGAAATGCATTTTTCTTCAACGACTGGTTATGGATACAATGATATAGGAAGAGATACGATTGAGAAAATTTATGCAAGAGTTTTTAAATGTGAAGATGCTTTAGTGCGTAGTCAATTTATCTCAGGAACCCATGCTCTTACGGTGACTCTTTTTGCCCTTTTAAGGCCAGGAGATACATTACTTAGTATTAGTGGGACTCCCTATGATACACTTCATGAAGTGATTGGAATCAAAGAAAATAAAAGTTCTCTAAAATCATTTGGGGTACATTATGAGGAAATAGATTTGAAAGAAAATGATTTCGATTATGACCAAATTGCAGAAACACTGAAGAATAAAAAAATCAAAGTGATTGAAATACAACGTTCAAAAGGGTATTCAACGAGAAAAAGTCTTTCTTTAGATAAAGTAGCAAAAGTTATTTCCTTAATTAAAAAAATAAGTCCTCAAACAATAATCATGGTAGATAATTGTTATTGTGAATTTGTAAGTGGGAAAGAACCTACAGAAGTTGGAGCGGATATTGTAGTAGGTTCTTTGATTAAAAATTTAGGAGGAGGCATTGCTCCCAATGGGGCCTATGCTGTTGGACGGAAAGATTTAATAGAACTTGTTGCTGAGCGGCTCACTGTTCCTGGAGAAGGAAAGGAAGTGGGGCCAAGTTTAGGAATGAACAAGTCGATTTTACAAGGTCTTTATTTAGCCCCAAGTGTTGTTGCATCTTCTTTAAAGGTAGCTGTTTTGACTGCTAAAGTTTTAGAAAATATGGGTTATTTAGTAGAACCAAGAGCAGAAGAGGAAAGAGTCGATATTGTGCAAAACATCATTTTCCATGATGCAGACAAGCTTATTCGATATGTGCAAGGTGTACAAAAGGGTTCTCCTGTTGATAGTCATGTTTTGGCGCTTCCTTGGGATATGCCAGGTTACGATAACCAAGTCATTATGGCATCAGGAAGTTTTACACAAGGTTCTTCCATAGAATTCTCTTGTGATGGGCCTATTCGAGAACCTTATATTGCTTACCAGCAAGGATCTTTGACTTATTCCTATGGAAAGTTAGGTCTTTTGAAAGCAATTCAAAATTTAGATTGTAATGATGAGAAAAATATGATATAGTTGATTTAGGAAAGTTTTTCCTTATAAAAAATTTAATGATGAAAAATAAAAGTAAAAAATCCTTGGAAATGTAGAAAATTTACGGGTGATGCAAGTAAATCAAGAGGACTTTTGAACATACATATTTGGAATTAAAACGTTTTCTCGCGTTAAGAGAGAAAGTGCATAAGCGATTATGAATTAAGGTGGTACCGCGGATGTTTTCGCCCTTAAATTGTAATAGCTTTTTTTTATTTTACAAGTACAGCTCCCTCGCCAATGGTATTGAATTATGATAAAAGAAGGTATGTAAAATAAGAGAAAACGTCGGTATTTATAAATAAATGGTAACGAACTATAAGGAAGAATGCTATAGAAAAGTGAAAGGAGATTTTGAAATGGAATTAAGTAAATATATAGAGCATACAAATTTAGATGGAAATAGTAAAACAGATGATATCCAAAAAATTTGCGAAGAGGCAATGCAGTACCATTTTGAGATGGTCTGTGTTTCTCCCTTTTATGTACCACTTGTAAAGGAAATGTTAGAAAAATCAAATGTCGGTATTAAGACAATTATTGGTTATCCTTATGGAATGAATACGTTAGAGGCCAAAGAATACGAAGCCATCGATGCAATCAATAAAGGGGCCGAGGAAATTGCTCTTGTACTCAATGTAGGTTGTATCAAAGACCAAGTTTTTGATTATAGCAAAAAAGAGATTGAAACGATTCGTGATGCGATAGGTGGACGTACACTGAGTGTTGTTGTGCCTTCTTCTTTAGAAGAAGAACAGTTAGAAAAAATAGTGGAAATTTGTAATGAAACATTTATTCATACAATAACGCTTTGTGGCAATATCAATCCAACTTTGATTGATTGTATAAAAAATAAGAAAGGGGAATTGCTTGAAATCGGCATTGTAAAAGAAAACTTAATGGAAGAAGAAGCCATAGTTTTGCTTGAGGCGAGTGTCACACATTTTGCGACCAATACAGGGCTAGGTGTATTAAAAAAAGAAAAGAAAGAAGGCTGCCAAGGACGTTGTAGTTCTCCTTGTACTTGCCATCATGAGGAAAATTTTTATGAATGAATACAGGCGAATTTATGAAAATAATAAAAGACTGGATACCATATTTTTAGAAAAATATGAAGAAATAGAAAATTATTATGAGTACAATTGTATTGAGATGCTGGTTGAATTGGGTGAATTTGTCAACGAAACGAAATGTTTTAAATTTTGGAGTAGCAAACAACCCAACAAAGAGAAAGTATTAGAAGAATATGCAGATTGTATTACAATGGTACTTGTTTTCTTTAATTTTTATCATTTAGAAATAGAGCAAGAGTATGCACATATAGAAAGTGGAGATAAGTTAGAATTGATTAATTATTTATTTTTACTTGCAACAAAACTAATTAGCAAAGAAGGGGTAGTAGAAGAACTTTTTGGAAATCTTTTGTATTTGGGAGATTTGCTTGGTTTTGAAGAAAAAGAAATCATTGCTGCGATTGATAAAAAGCATAGAATTATAGAAGAGAGATTAAATACAGATTATTAAGGAGGATTAGGATGACGTTATTTGAAGATTTAAAATGGAGAGGGCTTATTAAAGATTATACGAGTCCAGAGATAGAAGAAAAACTAAATCAAGGAGGCATGACTTTTTATATTGGAACAGACCCTACTGCTGATTCTATGCATTTAGGACATTTGTCTAGTTTCTTAATTTCAAAGCGTTTAAAAGATGCGGGACATAACCCAATATTATTAATTGGTGGTGCAACAGGAAGAATTGGGGACCCTAAACCGACAGAAGAGCGGAGTATGAAATCCATCGAAGAGATTGAGAAGAATGTTGAAGGACTAACCAAACAAGCGAAAGATTTATTTGGCTTTGAAGTGGTTAATAACTATGATTGGATTAAGAAGTTAGATGTGGTTACTTTTTTAAGGGATTATGGGAAGTATTTTAATATTAATTATATGTTGGATAAGGATATTATAAGAAGAAGACTGGATACAGGAATTTCTTTTACAGAGTTTACCTATATGATTTTGCAAGCATTGGATTTTTTACATTTATTTAAGACAAAGAATTGTACTTTGCAAGTGGCAGGGTCTGATCAATGGGGTAATATTACAGCTGGAGTTGACTTAATTAGAAAGGTAACAGGCGAAGAAGCTTATGCATTTACTATGCCTTTGATTACAGATGCAACAGGAAAAAAATTTGGTAAATCGGAAGGGAATGCTTTATGGTTGGATAAGAAGAAAACGTCTTCCTATGAAATTTATCAGTTTTTGTTGAATACAGAAGATTCGATGGTAGAAACGTATTTAAAAGCATATACTTTCTTATCGAAAGAACAAATTGAAGATTTAGTAAAGAAACATAATGTAGAACCTCATTTAAGAATAGGCCAAAAGGCTTTAGCAGAAGAGATTATTACATTTTTACATGGACAGGAAGAATATGAAAAAGCTGTTAAAATTAGTGAAGCTTTATTTAGTGGAAATATAAAAGAACTAAGTTTAAATGAGTTAGAAATAGGATTTAGAGATGTACCTCATTATGACTTAACAGAAGGTGGCAATCTTGTTGACATTTTAGTTACAAGCGGTATTGCAACAAGTAAAAGAGAAGCTAGAGAATTTGTCGGTAATGGTTCGATTCGTATCAATGGTGAAAAGGTAGAAGATTTAAATTTCGAAATTACAAAAGATACTGCTATCGAAGGAAAAATTGTGGTTATAAGAAAAGGAAAGAAATCTTATACTTTGTTGAGATTTTTATAGGAGAGGTAAGCTCTTCTTTTTTTTTATCACTGCAAGTTTATTATTATTTT
>CAMXQX010000052.1 GCA_947246355.1 uncultured Bacillota bacterium
CTCAAAGGGGTGTTTACCTCTTAGTTTTTCACTATGGTAGGTTAATTCTTTACTTGTCACTACCTTTCGTTCCCCTCTTCTTGCCCAAGGACTATGACTTTTTATACCTACCATTACCTTTCCTTCTGCTTGAAATCGTGCATAAGGCACATTAATAATCACTTTCCCACTTCCATACTTAGAAGCAATGGGAATAGACTTTTCTTGTACTCCACCTTTTCTAGAAACATACTTTTGTAAATTCTCTGCTACTGTTTTATCCAAAAAAGCTTGCACTCGTCCTTTATCTTCTAGTCCTAAACTCCTACATATCGTTTGAAGTGCTTTTGTTTTTATTATAACAGCCATCTCTATACACACCCCAATTTTATATGATTTAACTCTTGTAACTCTTCATCGTTAAAAGTAAATTTATCAATGGAAGTTACTCTATGAACATTATCTTTTCCATATTCACTACTTAATTGTGTGATAGGAGTATTATTTTCTATTACGTCTTTTACCTCTTGATTTACAATCACATCATCTTTTGATACAAACCATGTTACATTATAACCCTCTACATCAAAAATTCTTATAAGAGCTTTCTCTGTCGAATTAGCACCATTTCTATTATGATTTAATACAGATGTATTTCTGTAACTTGCTTCTTTTACATAGCTATCCCATTGCTTGTTATTTTTATGATATATGGTTACTTTTTGTATTGGAAAATCAGACATAAAATCCCTCCTATAAAAATCTAGTTAGTTCATCTGGTAAAAAATTAATAATGTCTTTTTTGCTACTAGCATATTCTTCCTTTGATATAGTTTTAAAACTTTTGCTAACTCCATCAATTGAAATAGAAGTTAATTTTCTATTTTCGCTTTCCTGCTTCTTGGCTATTAAATCAGTTAAAGCACAAGCCGTATACTTTAACTGGTCTTGTGCTTCTTCTGACAAATTATTAATACTGTTTTGTGTCAATCTAACATTGATATTTCTATCAATTTCTTTACTTGCTTTTAACATTAGTGGCTCAAAAGAGTTCTCTGGTAGTGTACCAAAATATTTTTCAATATAATATTCATAGTCTGCATATACCATTTTCTCACTCCTATTCTGCTTTTGCCCTTTTATCTTCTGCTTTCTTGTTTGTTGCTTCTATTTTAACCTTCTTATCAACAGTTTCTAATTTTTCTATTTTTGCTTTTAATATTTCATTTTCCTTCTCTAGGCTTTTTTCTCTAAAAGAATAGCCTACTCCTATTTTCTTAGCCATATTTTAACCTCCTACACTTTATTAGACGCATAAATACCAGCCACTTTGTTATTATAATATTCATTTAATCCATATAATCGGTATAACCATTTGTAGTTATCTCCATCTTGATCTTGGTCTGGTGTAAACAATTTCATCTTATTATGTTTGGTATATTGTAATAAAGCAGGCTTATGTATAATCATAAAATTAATATCTTTTGACTCTGTTCCTGCCTTAAATCCACCTTTCCTTTCTCCATCTGTATCTTTTCCACTTAATAATTCAATTACTGTTTGAAATCTTGCTTGTGGAACTACTTTAATTCCTGCAAATTTACTCAATAACTCTCTTGATTTATAAGTCTCCATATCTCTTATCATACCATATAAGGTTGAAGTAATCCTTAAATGTCTATCTTCCTCTGGTACTTCATCATTTGTCATATTATCCCATGCCTTAGCAATTGCCTTATAAACTGCTTCTGCACTTTCATATATTTCTTCTACTTTAGAAATACCAGGAATAGAAGCATAAGTCGCATATCTTACTGCGTCTATTTCTGGTATTACTTTTGTTCTTAAAAACTCTGCTGACAAGTTTCCTAAAATTACTCCTCCTGTTTCTTCATTATCAATCGTATCTGTTTTTAGCTTTCTTCCTCTTTCATAATTAAATTTCTTTGTTTCATTTGTTAGTGATACATCTCCATCAATATAGCCACTATTTCTGTCATAATCTCCTAAACCGTCCATATCTAATACTGGAACAATTATCTCATTTGCATTTTTACCTGCTTGTACTAATGCTCCATTCATATCAAAATCACTTGTTGTACTTTCTGCTTTATAAATTTTGTCTAATAACTCTGGTGCATTTTTTTTGAATAATTCTATTGAATTTCCCATTTTTTAAATCTCTCCTTTTTTCTTCTATTTTTTTATTCCCATAGCTTCTTCTAATTGTTCTAAGCTATCTCTTTCAGATGGATTTTTATGTTCTCCACCTAAATTGATTTCTACATTTTCGCTTCTATCGTTTTCATCTTCAAATAAAAAAGAATACTTTTCTTTAACCTCTTTAATTTGTTCATCAATGCCTTTAACTTCATATTCTCCTTTATCATTTTTTTCATATGCAATTTTTTCTTTGTCTAATTTACTAAAAACTAAATCAAAGTCTTTTGCTCCTTTGATGGTACTCTTTAAGGCATTCGTTTTTTTGAACTCTTCTACTTCTTTTGAACCTTCGGCAAAACCTTCCTCTTTTGCTTGCTTTTTGATTTCCTCTATATCGACAGAACCTACTTCTTTTATCTTTGTATTTAATTCTTCGATTACTCCTTCTTTTACTTTTAAATCGTTTCGCAAACTTTCTGTTTTGGTTTTTTCTGAATTAACATCCTTTCCATTTTCAGTCATAATGCTATCAATCATACTTTTTTTGATATTCTCCTCCGCTTCTAAATCTTTGAACAGTCCTTCTAAAAAACTTCTTTTCATAATATTCTCCTCCTACGATTTTCTACGGGTTTTTCTTCCCTTGAATTTGATATATTTTGCTATTTTTAACGTCGTATGCCCAACACTTCAATTTCTTTTATGCCTAATTGAAAAAAAGGCAAGAAAAAAGAAACTCGTCAGTTTCTTGTGTATATTTAAAAATTTAATGACTAAATTCACTTTATTTTGCATAAACTATTGATTATTAACCTAATTCATTGTATAATTAAGTTAATAATATATTATTTGAGAGGGTATGTACTCCCTTTGGAGTGCACCACCCTCTCTTTATTTTCTTTTATATACCTTTAACACTTTATTATCTTTTATCAGAATAATTGTATTCACCCATGCTCTATTATTCGATGTATATATTTTTTCTATTTGTCTTATAGCTTCATCTTCATTCATTTTTGTTTGGCTAATGTCGAAAATAAAATTATTGGATTGCTTTTTCTTTTTACTTATAGCCGTATCTAAAGTATTTTTTCCGTTTCCAAAAATTTCTTTTAAGTCAAATTTCTTTCCATTAATCATATAATCTGGTGTTTTTATTCCTTTTGGATTTAATACAACTGGGACAAGTTCTATGTTTCCTCCATATGTCTTTCCTAAAAGTTCAGCAACTTTCCTTTCTTTTTCATTTGCCTTTATTTTTACATTTTTATTGTCTAGATTATATTTATTCCCTTGCTCATCTTGATAATATTGTTGCTCCTTTACTTTATATCTCCTAGCTTTTATAAAATCATTTGTTATATCTTTATATTCGATTTCTTGTTTTATTGTTATATTGCTTGCTTTTGCCACTTGCAATCTTTGATAATCTTTTTCTAGCCCTGTTTCTTTACAAAAATCTTTGTACTTCTTTTGTAACTGTGCTAACTGACCCTTTTCTACTTTATTTTCTATATTAACCTTTTCTAAGATTTGTACTTTCCTTTTTTGCTTTCTAATAACATTTTCTATTTGTCTTTGTTTCTGTGTCGCCTCATAATATGAAATTTCTTTTCCATTTAAGGTAACGGTTGCCTCTTTAAATTCTTTTAATTCCTTATCACTATACTTAGGTTCTGAAACACCTAAAATAATGCCAAAATAAGTATGTCTACAATTGTATTCACTCCATAAATCTTCCACGTCGCTCCATAATGGATATTTTCTACTTATTTCTGTGTCATGACTAATCGCAAACTGTTTTCCTTGTTCTACGGCATGGCTTGGTCTTGCCCCTAAATGTGCTGTTACCTCATAGCCATCACAACCAAGATATTCTTCAATATTTCGATTGATATGATTTGCTGTTTGTTGTATTCCTGTCATTACGTTTCTTCTAACAGCTACTTCTAATTGCACATTTCGTCCTAACCTATCCTTTAAGGTAATTCCCTTATTCGCTAATTCTTGACAAGCTGTATGAATTGCTGTTGCATAATCAAAAGCACCACTTGTTACCTTCATATAAGCACTATCCACTGCTTTAACATATGCTTGAATACTCTCAAAAGCTATTGTATTGGTAAAATTCTTTAATGTCCTTTGAGTTTGTCTTAATCCTTGATTTAAAATCTTATATTGTGTTTCACTTAATTTGAAAGGCTCTCCTCTATATTCATATAAATGTTTATAGCCTTCCATATCTTCTTTCATCATGTCTTCAAATAATAATTTTAAAGCTTTCTTTGTTTGTGCTGTCAACATAGATGTTTCTTTTAATGCCTTGTTAAATACTTGTATTCCATTTGTTTGCTTTAATATTTTAAGCTGATTTATTGTACTTGGTATAATATCTTGCATTTCCGAAACTCTATTGATAATATCTGCTGTTATTTCTATATTTAGTTTGTTGTATAATTCTACAACATCATTAAACTCTATTAAATTCAAATATTCAGGAGATAACATTTATTATTCCCCCTCTATATCCTCTATTTCCTCATTAGCTACCATTGCCTTTGCTGTCGCCTCATCTTCTCCAAAAAACTTAACACGATATTCCCAAGCTTGCCTTATTCCTTGTGCAATATCTTGCCTAAATTCTTGTTTTGCTGTTTCTGTATCTACCATAAAACCATCTTTATCCGTCATACTTACCATACACTCTTCTGTTACAGTTTCTTGAAAAAGTACTCTCCCAAACAATAAAACTGCTTTACAAATACCACTAATAAATTCATCTACATTTTTGCGATGTTTATTAGCATTTACCATTAAATCTTGCCTATCTCCTACATATTGTGTAGCAGTCACATTTCCTTTTGCACTTGTATTATTAAATCTATAATATTCTGTTCCTAATCCACATTTAAAACTGAACATATCTAATGCAAATTGTATGCCTTCTGTGTCTTCTTTTACTCTTAATGTTGGGTTATATTCTGTAATAGCAGGATTATCCTTTAAATTTGCCATTTCATCGCCATATGTTTTCCATTGTTGTCTCGTAATGTCATCTGGATATAATTCAATTTGCTCTTCTACGATATTTCCCTTATCATCTTTTCTTTGTACTGTTTTCGTATTTACTATCTTTTTGTTATAAAATACTTTCTTTCCACCTAAATGAAAATCCATAACAAAATTATTGTAGGTAATATCGCAAGCTTTCAATTGGTCAATTGCACTTCCATACACACTAAATCCTAACCCATTTACATTGTTGTAACTTACGTCTAATGGATTAGCAATTGCTGGCTTTAATATACTAAAAGAAGGCACACTCGAATTAATCCAATAATTCTTGGCTATGCCTTCTTTTTCAATTTCTTTTCCTTTTTCATTCAAATAGGTATTAGATATTACATAAACTTCCTTTTGCAATTTTTCTTTATAAACTAAGTTATGTATCTCTATGTAAAATTCTTTTTCACCTTTCACATAATTTTCACTTACAATAGCTACATCCATTATTTGCCCATGTTCTACTCGTAAAGGAATAATTTGACTTGCCCCTACATAAATAATATCTAATTTCGTCCTATGATTAGCTGATAAATTCCCTTGTTTATCTACATTGGCATGCTTTACTCTTAATATTGCTCCTGCCGTACCTGTTGCCATTGCTTTTTCAATTGCTATTGGTAAATCCTTATATACTTTTAAAAGTTTCAATTGTTTTGCTAAATATTCATTATTTCTCTGAGTTTGTTCCTTTGTTTGTGCTTTTGTTGTTATCTCATCTCTTTCCGAAAACAAAATACTTGCCCAATCCTCACAAACTCTTTTTGCCATTCCTAGATTGAATAATTTTCTTTCTTTTCCACTTTGATCGTGAAACTTGTGGAAATCTACTTCATTTCTCCACCAATTTTGCCACAATTCAATCCAATTATAATAATCGGTTGAAACTGTTTCATATCCTTGTTTCTTTAAATATTTTAATACTACTTGATTCATCTATGCTACCTTCCCTAAATAATATGATATTTGTTCAAACCAATATTCAAAGGAATAATTAAAACTATCTAAACTATCAATATCCGATGTTTCGCCGTCATCTATCCATCTATCCTCTTTTGCCTTATCGTCATATAAAGCCGTTTGCAAGGCTTCTACAATAGTTTTTGTTTCATTCTCCATAAAACTTAGTTTGTCTAAATTTAATAATCGATTCCATAATTCAATTCTATCTTTAATTGCTATTTTTACACTATCCTGAACTTTTATATTTAATCCATTGGCTTGCAATTCCCCCTGTAATGAATTATTTAAAACTTGTTCGGCACTATCGGCAAATAAAAAAGACACTGTACCATATTTATCCTGTATCTCTTTTATAAAATTCACTATCCATCTAAAAACTTGTTTTGTATTTGTACCTGTTGCTTTCAGAGTATCTGATTTTAAGCATTGCACTTTATTAAAACTTCTATTTATTTTTGTAGCTGTAATACTATGTTTTGACTTGTTACCTCCCCAATCTATACCAATGCTTATTATTGAGTTCATTTGAACCTCTTTTGTCATAAATCTTGTATCATCATTTGCTATCTGTTGAAATATTAAACCTTCTGCATTACACCATTGTCCTAAAATATATCGATTATAATATACTGTTCCTTGGTATTCTTTACACAAATTCTCTACTACTTCTTTTGCTAAAAAAGCATTATCAAAAATTGTATAATATTGTGAATATACATCTAGCTTCTTTTCTTCTTTTTGAACCAATGTGTCCTACTTTCTGGATTCAATGCCCCATCAAAGTAACTATATGGCTTATCCAATGATGATTGAAGCATAATAAATACTTCTTTACACCATCTCGCAATTTCATCTCCATAACAAAACTTTATACTACTTCCTTGTATTTTGGAAACTTGATTTACTTTTTCCGCTCCCAAACAATATATGTCTTCTCCAAACAAATTGGCTATATTTCTGTTGTTTATGATACCAATTAATTCTACTCCATAAATGTCACGTAATGGTCTTAATACATTTCTTTCTATGGTTTCCTTTGATACACCTACTATAATATTTAATCCTTCTTTTCCTCTCCCTTGTAAAATTCGATTCGGAATGGTATATAATATATCTAAGTATGTCTTTCCACATCGTCTAGCTCCTATTTTTAGATTGTATCTATGAGTAGCATTTTTTATAAATTCTTTTTGTTTATCTGTTATTACCATTTTCTGCTTCCTCTTTAATCTTATTTAATAATTGCTCTACTTTTGTTATTTCTTCATTATTCCCCTCAGAAGTTTCCCTTTTGTTTTTCCATTGTTTCGGCTTTCTATTATTTAACCAATAAATTTGTGCTGTTACATTTCCTTCTAGTGCATTTTTTAGTAAAGCATTTTCCACTTGATAATCTATTATTTCTTTTCCTTTTTTTAGGGAGTCAGAAAAGTCGGAATATTTCTTTTTGTATTCATAAAATGTATCTTTACTTATCCTTAACTTTTCCGCAATTTGTATATCGGTTAAACCATCTCTTGCCCATCCTTCTATTAAAACAAGTTTTTCTTTTACCTCTTCCCATTTTGATTTTGCCATCTATTCCACCTGCTTATCTTTTTTACTTACTATCTCCTTGCCTTTCTCCACAAACCCTTTTCCTTCCAATTCTTTGTACCTGCTTTCTTCTGCCTTAAATTTTTGACCCTTTTTGTAATTTTTTAATTGGTTCTGTTTGTCATTAAAATCTTTTAATACTTTTCCTTCTAACATATCCTTTCCTCCTTTTATAATTTCATAATTGGCTTTCCTTGATTTGCCAATCTGATTAGTGGTTGTTTATATCCTTCTATTGCCTTATCTTTATGTAATAACAACATTGTAGATTTCCATTTATATTTCTTCTTACCTCGCATAAATCCAATGTTTTATTTTTACAGTTACTACATAAGGTTCGTATGTATGTTTCATATATTGTTTCCATAGGCTTGCACCTCTTTTTTAATACAAAAAGAACCTATCTATTTTGATAAGCTCTTAAATTACTATAAAAACTAGTTATAAAATAACTCTATAACTAGCCTTTGAGGGATTATTTATTATTTATCTATTATAATTATATATTGTAAATAGTTAAATTGCATCCAAATTTTATCACAATTTTAATACAATTTTCAATTTCCAATATTCAATGTATCTAACATACTTTGTATTGCATTATCTCTTATATTTAATAATTGATTTATGGATTTGGGCTTTTGAAATTCTATACAAAATTGTTGTGATACATAATCCCATTTTGACTTTTCCATATAATAAGTTTTTATTACAAATTTTTCTTCACTTGACAATGGAAGCATCATATTTTTTACTCTTACTATCTTTTTATCTAATTCATTCTTTAAATTCTTTAATTCTAACAATTTATTTTCTAAATGTTGTCTATCTTCTCTATTCGTATGCCTTTCTTGCCTATGATAATTTATTGCTGTTTCTGCTACCTTATCTGATATTTTATTTGTATTT
>CAMXQX010000053.1 GCA_947246355.1 uncultured Bacillota bacterium
AAAGGTTTTCCTTTGTTGTTATCTAACTACTGACATTTTCTCGAAAATTTGACAGTCCATTTAAAGAGGGAAAAATTGCCATTCCATTCTTTCATTAAAAATAGGAAGGTCAAGAAACAAGAGGGAAAGAAAAATGCATAAGTATTCTAACCTACGTATTTTTTTATTTAAGAATATAACTATCTTTTTCTACATCAATCGTGACTGTACTATCCATTTTGATTTTATCTTCAATAATCGATTGTGCTAGAAGGGTTTCGATGTTTTTCGTCATATATCTTCGAATCGGTCTAGCCCCATAGGCTTCATCAAACGATTCTTCAATAATTTTCTTTTTGGCATTCTCTGCAAGTACAATATGAATTCTCTTATCTTTTAATCTTTCTTCCATCTCCTCTATCATTTTATCCACAATGGATACAATGACTGCTTTATGCAATGGTTTAAAAATAATGATTTCATCAATACGATTTAAAAATTCTGGTTTAAAGTACATTTTTAAATCCTGCATTACTTCTTCTTGCTTCTCTTTTAAAACATGTTCGCTCCCTAAATTAGAGGTCATGATAATAATTGTGTTTTTAAAGTCAACAGTTCTGCCTTGTGCATCCGTAATTCTTCCATCATCCAAAATTTGTAGTAAAATATTTAAAACTTCTTTATGTGCCTTTTCTATTTCATCAAATAAAACGATACTATAAGGATTTCTTCTTACTGCTTCTGTAAGTTGTCCTCCTTCATCATATCCCACATAGCCTGGAGGAGAGCCGACTAATCTAGAAACAGAATGAGCTTCCATATATTCGCTCATATCGATACGAACCATATGACGTTCATCATCAAAAAGTTCTTCTGCTAATGTTTTAGCCACTTCTGTTTTTCCAACACCCGTAGGTCCTAAGAAGATAAAAGAACCAATAGGTTTCGTAGGATCTTTTATTCCAGCTCTAGCTCGAATAATGGCCTCTGCAACCAATTGCAAAGCTTTATCTTGTCCTTTGACTCTCCTTTTCATATTCTCTTCCAAGTGAAGAAGTTTTTCTCTTTCTCCTCCCACCAATTTAGAAACAGGAATACGTGTCCACTTCGAAATGACTTCACAAACTTGTTCTTCATCCACTGTATCACTTAATATTTTAGAAGTGTCCATCTGTTTTAGTTCTTGTAATTCCCCTTCCAATTTAGGCAAAACACCATGTCTTAATTTCGCGGCTACTTCTAAATCATAATTGTTTTCTGCTTGTTCTAATTTAAATGTTGCCTTTTCTATTTCTTCTTTTTTAGCATTGATTTTATCATTAATGCTTTTTTCTTCTTCCCAAGCTTTTCTTAAAGTTTCCTCTTCTTTTTTGAGAGTTGTAATTTGTTCTTTTAATTCTATAGAACGTTCTTTGCTCATTTCATCTTTGTCTTTTTTTATGGCCTCTACCTCCATTTGCAAACGCATGATCTGTCTTGAAAGTTTATCCAAGTCCTCTGGAACGGAATCCATTTGTACTTTAATCGTCGCACAGGCCTCATCTATTAGATCAATCGCTTTATCTGGTAAAAAGCGATCTGTAATATAACGATTCGACAAAGTTGCCGCGCTTATCAAAGCTTTATCTTTAATCGTAACTCCATGAAAAACTTCTAGTCTTGCTTTCAGTCCACGAAGCATGGTAATGGTATCCATTACACTTGGTTCTTGTACTTGTACTTTTTGAAAACGTCTTTCAAGGGCCCCATCTTTTTCAATGAATTTACGATATTCATTAAGGGTTGTAGCTCCAATCAATTTCATTTCTCCTCGAGCAAGCATGGGCTTTAACATATTAGCACAATCCACGGCCCCTTCGGCACCACTACCGACAATCATATGAATTTCATCAATAAAAACAATGATAGAACCATCGGACTCTTTTACCTTTTTTAAAACCGCTTTCAGTCTTTCTTCAAACTCTCCTCGGTACTTCGCTCCTGCAATCAATGCACCCATATCCAACTCCCAAATGGTTTTATCTTTTAAGCTGGTTGGAACATCTCCTTTAACAATACGCATGGCAAGTCCTTCTACGATGGCTGTTTTACCAACTCCTGCTTCACCAATGAGTACAGGATTATTTTTTGTTTTTCGGGATAAAATACGTGTAATACTGCGTACCTCTTCCTCCCGTCCAATCACTGGGTCAATCTTTCCTTCACGGGCGGAGGCAGTAATATCACGTCCGTATTTTTCTAACACATTTTCCTCTTCTGTATGATTTATATTTCCAACATTCATAAAAATGCCTCCTTTTCACTCATTCTGTGCAGTTGTTTTCCTGCAACATCATCATTATATTCCTTTTATTAGCACTTGTCAAGTGTGAGTGCTAGAAGAGGGATATAATGCACTTTCAATCCTATGTTTCTATATATTAGCATACCCTTAAATGAATATACTAGACATAAATTAGGACTATCTTCTATTTATCTATCCTAATATCATAAATCAAACAACTAAAAACAACTAAGTTCCCTTAATTGTTTCAAAAAAAGATTGAAATAATTTTTGTGAAGTTTTGTCTTTCTGAAAATTGGTTTCTGGATGCCACTGCACCCCAATAAAAAATTTTTTCTTCTTATCCTCTAAAATCTCCATCACTCCATCACTAGAAACACCAACAATATCTAATGAAGTTTTTGTTAAAATTTCATGATGCCGACTATTGACATAAAATTCCTCTAAACGTACTTTACTATAAAATTTAGATTCCTTATCCACATAAACAGGATGAACTTCTTGCTTTTCAAGTTCATAATGATTTTCCACTTTACTCATTTTGCCATGAAATAGCATTCCCATTGTTTGCATTCCTAAACAAATACCGAGGGTTGGAATATCTCTTTTGTATAGGTAAGTTAAAATATTCATATCTGTATCTGTATAGTTTTCTCCTCCCTGTAAAATCATACCATCCAGTTCTTCTAAAATTTCCTCATTATACTGTGCAATGCCAATCGTTACTCCCCCATAATAAGAGATCACCTCTTCGATTTCTTTATTTAAAGTATACCTATTCCCTACTTCTCTTAAAATAACACCTATTTTCATTCTATCACCTAAAAACTCTACTAAAGAATATGTAGAGTTTTTCAGATTATTCCTCGATTTCTCCCTCAGTTTTATAAAAAACTTCTCTAGGCTTCGAACCATTGGCTGGTCCTATCACCCCGCGTTCCTCCAATAAATCTATCGCCCTTGCAGCACGGTTGTACCCAAGTCGAAAACGTCTTTGCAAAAGAGATGTACTGGCTTTTTGTTGCTGTATAACAAACTCCACCATTTCATTATAAAGAGGTTCTTCTGTTGCATCAGTTTCCTCCACCATCGTTGTTGCATTCATCTCTTCGCTATCCATAAGAAGGGTTTCATCGTATTTCGCTTTTTGTTGTGCTATAGTGAAGTCCACTACTTTTTTAATTTCTTCATCGGTAATAAATGTTCCTTGAATACGAGTTGGTATATTTTCATCTTGTGGTTTAAAGAGCATATCTCCTTTTCCAAGCAACTTTTCGGCCCCAATCATATCTAAAATTGTCCTAGAGTCGATTGCTGAGGATACAGCAAAGGAAACACGACACGGAATATTTGATTTAACTACTCCTGTAATAACATCTGTAGAAGGTCTTTGTGTTGCAACAATTAAATGAATTCCAGCCGCTCTAGCCATCTGTGTGATACGCATAATAGAGTCTTCTACTTCTTTAGCAGCAACAAGCATCAAATCGGCAAGTTCGTCAATGATAACGACAATATAAGGAAGAAAAGCCCGTTTTTCTGTTTTTGCTTTGTTATTCTCTTCTATATATTTATTGTAACCCTCTATATTCTTGGTTCCGCTATCTGAAAATACTTCATAACGTCTCTCCATCTCCACTACAATTTTTTTAAGAGCAGTGTTGGCCTTTTTAGGATCAGTAACAACAGGCGCTAGTAAATGAGGAACACCATTGTACATAGAAAATTCTACTTTTTTAGGGTCCACTAAAATCAGTTTGACCTCTTCTGGTTTCGCCCGCATTAAAATGGAGATAATAATACTATTGATGCAAACTGATTTCCCACTCCCCGTGGAACCTGCCACTAACATATGGGGTGTTTTATTAATCTCACAGTACCTTGCTTTCCCCATGATATCTTTTCCTAAAACGGCTAGTAATTTCGAATCTTTATACTTTTCAGGAACCGCTTCTAAAATTTCTCGTACCCCTACCATTACCGTCTGCTTATTTGGAATTTCTACTCCTATGGTTGATTTTCCTGGAATAGGAGCTTCAATACGAACATCTTTAGCTGCTAGGGCTAGCGCCACCTCTTTATTTAATCCAGAAACTTTGCTTAGTTTGGTTCCTGATTTCACCTCCAATTCATATTGGGTGACACTAGGCCCAGGATTAATGGCAACCACTTTTCCCTCTACTCCAAAATCTCTTAAAACACGCTCCAAGTTCTCTACGTTGTGGGTAATCGTTTCTTTGGCCTCCCCCGCTTGTTTCTTTGTATTTTTAGTAAGTAAATTCATTGGCGGAAGTGTATATTTATGTGTTTTTTCTTCTACTTCCATCACATCGATATCATGAAGAAGGTGTTCCATCTCATCGAGGGGCTCCTCATGGGAAGAAGGCTCTTTTTCTGTTGGAACCTCTTCCGCAAGCTGAATAAGTTCATCTATAGACGAAACCACTATTTTCTTATCTTCTTTTTCCTCTATTTCTTTAGGGGGCGTCTGTTCTTTTTCTTTGATTGGTACCTCTTTGGCTTCTTTCGCTGTTTCTTTCAACTTTGGAGCGGATTGTCGCATCTTATTTAATAGCTTTTTAAGCAAGTCAACAAAAGATACGCCTGTAAACATCACCATACCACAAACAATAAGGGCCCAAATAGCTACCTTTGTTCCCTCAATAGCAAAAAGATAAACAAAAAGGGTTGCGAAAGAGGCTCCAATGATTCCCCCACATAAATTTGCATTTGCATTTCCACTTGAAACCATAAAATTATTAAGAGTCTCTGTAATAATGGCAAAGCCTTTTAGTTCGTTACTTTGCAAGTAACTTAAATGGGATGAAAGTAAAATACCAATGATAAAAATATAAAGCCCAACCAATTTGGCAGTAATGAATTCTGGCTTTTTTCTTTTGACCATCATGTAGATTCCAACAACAATCGTTCCTAAAAAAACAAGAGAATACCAAGTTCCTGCTAAAAAGGTTGCAAAACTTTTGATAAATTTCCCAACAACGCCTGCATTCATAAATCCTACAATAGAGATCAATATGAGAAGAAAGCCGATCAATTCAAATACATAATTATTGGGTTCTTTTTTTTCTTCTTTTCTAATCTTTTTCTTAGCCATACGTCCGCCACCATTCTAAAGTGTATTATAACATAAATGGACGCAAAAAAAAACTAGGAAATGGGCAATAACGACAAAACCTGGCCTCCAGGTGGGCATCACATTAAAGATTTTAGGATTCTTAAATAAATTTAAGTATTCGACAACCTCTTTAAATTAGATTCCCAAATCGTTATTTGTAGGTTTTTCTTTATAACCCATCTCCTAGGAAAATTATAACATACTTTTTTCTTTTTACCTAGCCTTTTTCTCCTATTTTTTCTTTTCTTTCTTCTTGCTTATTGAAAAAATGGTTCCAACTCTTTCTATTTCTTAAGAATTGTTAAAATAACTTCTCGAACACCACTCGCTTCGACACCAGCAGAAACACTTTGCCTAAGCACTTTCCCACTGGATTCTGTTCCCTCTGTAATATAGCGAATTACTGTATCCACTCCCACACTTTTCATCTTTTGAACTGCACTTTTTTCCGTAAGTCCAACTACACTTGGAATTTTAAAAGTTCCACTGCTACCCCTATCCTGCTTTCCAATAATTAATTCTTCATATTCTTCATTGGCATCAAAAACAAATTCCTTTTCTAAAATTGGTTTCTGTAAGCCTAAGTTTATTTTCATAGCATTTGATACAGCTTTTACACTATTTGGATAAAGAATATACTCATATAAATTTTTCCCTGCACGATCATCATAAATATAATCATCATATCCATTTAAATAGAGTCGCTTAAATCCAACAAGGTCCTCCATAGCCGTCCCACTGGATTTTACTAAGATGTCTTTCCCAATGGTATATAAAGACAAAATTTCACTTGTTTTCATATTGGTTTCCATACTACTACTAATGGAATTTAAAAGACCATAAAGAGTGTCTAAGCTACTTACTTCTTTTAGTTTATTTAAAGAGGCTCTTAGGACCAATTGTTGATTTTGTCCTCTTACAAAGTCATTTCGAAGGCCTTCTGTCCATTCCTTACTACACTTATTGGCATTGCTCTTACGATTTCTTGCAAGAGCAAGTGCTTGTTCCCCATTTAGTGTTTGTAATCCCTTTTTTACATAAATCGTACTTTTTCCAAAATGACGATTGCTATCCTGTTCACAAAAACTATAAGGAACATCCACTTCAATACCACCCAATTGATCTACTAATTTTACGACACCTTTGAAATTAATCTTTACATAATAATCAATTTTTATATCTAAAAAATTAGAAATCGTTTGCATCATACAATCAGCTCCGTAAAAAGCCGCATGTGTAATTTTGTTTTGTTTCTGCCCAGCAAAACAAGCAATGGGCACATAACTATCTCTTGGAATACTTAGTATAGTCGTATTCAATGTTTTGGGATCGAATGTAAGTAGCATTAAGGCATCTCCATTAAAGGTACTTCCTTCTAACTTCTCATTCTCACTATCCACACCCATAATTAAAATGGTAAATGGTTTTTCTAATGTTGTTTTTGTATTTGTATTTTCCTGCGTTACCTTCTTTTCCTTGGTATATAAAACTTTGGTCTTCTCTGCCAAAGCATCAAAATCTTTTCCCTCTAAATTCGCAAACAACAATGTGTAATTCCCAGGCACAAAGACATAATCCACTTTCTTATCTATCAATGCTCTTAATAAATCACTATAATTTTCATACTCTACGGTTTTATTTTTTAATTTTTCTTTTTTGATGATTTCCTTTGGCATCTGATTTCCATCAATGCTAGCTTCATCCTTTAAATAGCCAATTGTCCCTGTTTGCACATCAGATAATCCCTCTGCTTTGCTTTCTTTTAATGTAATTAAACTAGAATAATATTTTGTTGTATCTGTACTTATTTTATCAATAACATGGTATGCCTTTTGAATAGAATTCGCTCCTATTGTTAAAGCACAAGTGTAAAAGAAACAAAACAATAGATACAAAACATGTTTTTTTCTATCGTGTAGAATAATTCTACAATTATAAAAAAGGCAAAAAAGAATGATAATGATTAAATTAATCGAAACCAGCATTCGGATTTTATTTTCAATTCCGTTTAATAAAGATATAGAATAAATCATATAGAAAGAAGAAAAGAAAATAGCAAAGAAAATTAGAAAATAAGGCAAAATATTTCTTCTTCTATTGCTTTCTCTATTTTTAGTCATAGTGCTCCTCCTTTTTAGTTCCTTTTTTTATTATATCCACTTTTTGCACTTTTCTCTAGTCTACGATAAAAAAATTCACTTTGTTTACATTTTCATTGTATAGGTACCTTTCTTCTTTTAAAGCATAGAATAATATTAGACAAGTTTATTTAATGAAGAATTACATTTTAAAATGCACAGGTGTATAGGATTTTTTTCATAGATAGAATTGACAAAAGGAATATCTTCCTGTAAAATAAAATTCGTAGATGGGTCTATAGCCAAGTGGTAAGGCGTGGGACTGCAACTCCCTGATCGTTGGTTCAAATCCGACTAGGCCCTCCAGATAGAATTTACAATTTGTTGAAATATAAAGAAAAAATGGCATTTAGCCTTTATTTTAAAGGAAAAACTGTCCATACTTTTTGATAATTTCAAACATAATTTTTTAATAAAATACAATAACTTTTGACAAAAACAAGACCAAAAACAAGACCAAAATTATCCTTAATTTGAAGACTAGCTTTAGGCTAGTTTTTTGTATTTAAAAAGACTTATATAAGTCTTTTATTTTGAACCAACAACAAATAATGATTGTTTATCAATAATTCAACTACATCATCATATCTTTGAATGCTAATTGTTTGTATATCCTGTTGCCAAACTTTAAAAAAAGATATCGCCTGTGTATGATTTAGTATCATGTTATCGCCCCCTCGAGGACGTATAATAGCATTGCTTATTGTCGAATTTTGCCGGTATTTGTTTTCCTGTAATAAAAAAAGACCCTAACCATATAGGCTAGGGATCAGGCTTTATTTTATATAACATTCAATTGCATCTATTTCTTGTCCAAGAATACCAGCGTATTCGTTTGGATTGTTAATATTTGCTTTACCACTTATCCACGGTAACCAACCGCCATTTTTAATATGTACACGATATATAGCATTCCCAAATTCACTCCAAATTGTAATAGCGTCAATTGGTCTTCCTTTAATTCCTGCATAATCGTTATCACGTGAACCAAATGCTCCATCAACAACTTCCGCAAGCCAAGAACCACCTAATACATGTGCTCTTAGCTTAGTTCGTCCTCCACCATGTGTAATTGCTTGGAATCCACC
>CAMXQX010000054.1 GCA_947246355.1 uncultured Bacillota bacterium
ATGATTCTAACGGAAGGTAAAATTTACCATTTACACAACTTTTTCGAAAGTCTCCTATTTCTTTTCTATTGTTAATCTTCTATGATTTTAATGCTTTTGATATTTTCAACATATATTTGATGCCATCTTTCAAAGTCATATATTGAAATAGACTCAACTTGTTCATTATTTTCATTAGACAAATCACACAACATGAGATCCATTTTACCTTCAAAAACTAAATAATCTTTAGTTATTATCTTACACTTTTTACCTATATATTTATCAATATGTAGTAAATCAATATTATTACTTTCTTGTATTTCAAGAAAATCGTTAAATCCATAATCAATATAATCCTGGACATCATATAAATTACTAGAAAGCATTGCATAAGAAGTAACTCTAGTTGGCTTAATACATGACTTAGTTAAATTATCAACATACTGAACATATAGTTTATTTCTTCGAATAAAATTATAATTTTTTGACTTATGATATTCTGTATATTCAGCATCTAAATTTTTTCTTATCTCACCATACATATCCATAGCTTCTCTTTTATCTGTCTCCATAATTCTCATTGCAATATTGGCATTTGTATAATAATATCTAACATGATCAAATATTTCTTGTTTACTTATATTCTCACTAAAATCAAATGGTTCTAATTTCATTTATATCAAAATCCTTTCTAATTATTCATATTCAATTACTATAATCATACTTTAAAATCAAGATTCAAGATGTTATCATTATCATCTACATTAACTGTCAAAACAAACTGTTTTGCTTCGTCTAACAACACCTTTAAAAAACTAGGTTCTAACATAATTGTATTAATAAAACGTTTTGGTTTTCTAATCAAATCTTGAATAGACATCCAATAAGTGTTATTTTCTTCAAACTGTTTTATTTCACCACGATACTCATGTGCTATATAAGTATGAAAAATAAAACTTCTTGTAGGGTAATTAACATACATTGTCCCACGTGAAATTGGATTCTCAATAATAAGTCCACTTTCTTCCTCAAATTCACGAATAGCTGCTTGTTCTTCGGTTTCATTATCTTCTATTTTTCCACCTGGTATATCATAATATCCTATACAATTAACTTTATGTTCTATACAAACAACTTTATCATTTTCTATCAGAAAACAACGTACTGCATTTCTAATTGGCTTTTCCATATTGACATCTAATCCTCTCTAGGTAATTTACCATAATCGTACTTTTCAGCACTCATTTCCAAATCATCATAAAGTTGTTTCACATCTGCTAATATTTTCTCGGTTGGATATATTTCTTGGTAATAATCATATTTCGCTAACAACATCATCATATGATGTAATTTTGTTCTACACTTTGCTACATTATCTCTTTTTTGAGCGGAATCATCCAATAAATCCATTTGTGATTCTTGATACTTTTCTATCATATTTTTTAAATCTCTCGTTGATTTTTTATCTAACGGATCATTTTGCGTTTTAAACATATTTACCACTTGATTATATCCTGCTGCTTTCAGTAATAATTCCAAACTTAAATCTAGTTCTTCTGCAATTTTTCGTAATACCTCGACATCAATCTTTTTAATCTTTCCATTTTCGATATCATTTAAAGTAGAATGATGGATGCCAATAATTCGAGCTAGTTTTCTTTGAGAATAACCTTTCTTCTCACGAGCCCCTAACAATATCAATTTTAAATCATACTTTAAATTATTTTCATCCATGATACCACCTCTATCTTTTTCTTTGAATAAAAGTTTCTGATTCAATATTCAAACTTTTTATGTAATAGGAAACTGCACTCTCTATAATTGTGCTTTCTAATTTTTCTATTAAATCCTTACTTCTAATTATCCTTTGAAATTCTGTTTTATCTACCGTTTCAAGTAAATAACGTATTAAAACATATGAAAAATCATATCCATTATATTTGTTAGTTTTTGTATCGCAAAATGAACCGTATTCACTTCCATGTTGTTTTAAAAAGTTAATATTAGGAGTTTCCTTATTTGCTCCTAAAATATGATTCATAAACCATATTTTAAATCTACCTTTATCCAATAAATCTTCTTTTTGCCCTGATAACAATTGAGCAAGTCCTTCATCCACCCATACAACTCTTTTGCCATTTCCTTTTTCTTGAACTGCATTCATATATACTAAATGGACAAATTCATGTACTACATTTTTTATTGCAACTATTACATCTATTTTTGAAAAATCCGAATAACAAAAGACCATATTATCATTTAGATTAAAAAAGCCTGCATTTCTTCTAATTTGATATGGTGGAGTTCCTGATTGGGTTCTCCACTTTAAAATATCTTCTTTACTATCATACAAATTGATTCGAACTTTATCATAATGTTCTATCTCAAAGAATTGTAAAATACTTTTCTTATTACACATCAAGTATTCCATAACTTGACTTGCATAGTCTTTCAAATTTGATACACCATATATTGAAAATTCATTATTATCTAACAATGGACTTTTTGGCACATAATATTCCATTTAAACACCATCTTTATTGCCTTTCTACAACAATCATATCATACCTCAAAATATTTTTCAATAAAAAGTGGCGGATTTTCTTGACAATATCGTAGTTACGTTCTATAATGATACTGTCGGACAAATTCGACAGTATAGAGAGGAGGTGAATAATGTCCTGTATCGAGTTATTAAACATCCTATCAAAACCATGGGCTAATGTTCAAGATATTATGAAGATTATGAATTGTGGTAGAGATAGTGCTATTAAAATGCGAGATACTATCATAGAGGAGATTCATAATTGTGGAAAAGAAGTTCCAAATGGAAAGACAATTGTTGTTCCTATGCAATATATTGTGGAAAAGTTGAATCTTGATTTAGAATATCTCACAAAAATGGCAAAGTTAGAACAGTATTTAGAAGTAATAGCGAATGATACGGCAGTCAATTATGCCAGTATATCAAAATAAGAAAACAAAGAAATGGAAATTTCGGACTTATGCGGAAGATGTTTATGGAAATCACAAACAATTTGAACGAAAATGGTTTGATACCAAAAAAGAGGCTTTACAGGCTGAAAGAGAGTTCAAACTATCCGATAGAACAGAAATATCGAATCTACTCTTTAACGAACTATGGACAGTCTATAAAGAGCATATTAGCCTTAAATTAAAACCACAGTCTTATCGTTCTGTCGTAAGTAGGTTCAATAACTATATTCTTCCTTATTTCAAAGACTACAGACTAAATAAGATTACCAATAGTGTTTATATCAAATGGCAACGTATAATCGAAGAAAAGGGTTTTAAACACAAATACAACAGTAGTTTACACGGCGCTATGGTAACGATATTAAACTACGCAATGAAATTCTATGGATTAAATCAAAACATTGCTAGTATGACAGGAAACTTTAAAAGGAAAACTGACTTAAAAAAGAATGTAGATTTTTGGACTTATGAAGAATATCAAACATTTATATCGGTAGTAGAAGATCAAGTTTATAAAACATTCTTTGAAACACTTTATTACACAGGATTACGACAAGGCGAATGTTTGGCTCTTACTTGGGATGATTTCATAAATGATTCTTTAGATATTCATAAGACTATTTCCAAAGAAAAGAAAGATGGAAAGTATATTGTAAATACCCCTAAAACTTTAAGATCAATTCGGAAAGTGAAAATTGATAAAGATTTAGTTTTACAATTACAAGAATTAAAAAAATTCTACCAATCATGTGTAGGCTTTGAAGATAATTGGTATATCTTTGGTGGAATAAATCCACTAGCACCCACAACAATTGGTAGAAAGAAAGATAAGTATTGTACTTTAGCAAATGTCAAAAAAATAAGAATACACGACTTTAGGCATAGTCATGCATCCTTACTGTTATCCAAGAATGTACCTATTATAGTTATTTCGGAACGTCTAGGTCATTCTGATATCAATATGACACTCAATACTTATTCCCATATGATTCCAAATGATGAAGATAAAGCAATCGACATCTTGAATCATTTAAAACAAAATCTATAAAATTACTAAAAACTTAATAAATTAAGTGTTTTTTAAGGGCTATGAGTAATCATTTATTATAAAAGCCTTGAAATTCAAGGCTTTATAATCTAAATGGTCGGGAAAACAGGATTTGAACCTGCAACCCCTTGGTCCCAAACCAAGTGCTCTACCAAGTTGAGCCATTTCCCGAGATATGGTGCGCTCGAAGGGATTCGAACCCCTGACCTTTTGGTTCGTAGCCAAACACTCTATCCAGCTGAGCTACGAGCGCAAGCTATCACCGACACTTTTAAAGTACGTATCAATAATAGCATACTTTTTTAATATAGTCAACTGATTTCAATATTTTTCACGTATCTATTTATATGAAAAATATACTTAAGTAAAATAATTCTTTATATTATTCTATGTATATCACTCTATAAAATTCATTATTTTTCACTATTTGAAACATATAGAAGTAAAAATAAAACATCAAAATCTACTGTCTTTTATTATTTTTATCTAAAAAGCTCATCAAAAATATCAACTAATGAATAGACTAACACATGACAGTTATCTTGCAATTTTACTCCATAGATTAGACTATGAAACTTATAAAAAGATTATAAAAGGTTTATATTGTTATTTTGAATATAGTGATGCGAAGATTAACTCGCCCTTAAAAGAGACAAACTATAAAACAGAGCCATTTATATTAACAAAAGAGCAATATATATAAATGTTGATAAATTCACAACATTATTCTACAAGTGTAGGAGATTATTTAGACACTTCTTCGTTAGGAAGTATTATAGAAATTGAAAAGGAATTAATTAAAGATAATGAAAATATAGAATGCCTACGATTAAAACAAAGAATACCTTATGATGCTTTAAAAATTTTTAGATAAAAGCTCTATCTGTCCATCCTTTGTTCCACTCATCACCTGTAGGCACAAATTCATCATCAAATTGAAATACAATAAATTGATAACTCCTAATAAAATTTCGATAATACATAAACATTTTTCTAATATAATTCAAATTATCTAAAGGTTTACTACATAAGAATTCATAAAATTCTTCTATTTTAATGTAAGATTTCTCCATATTTCCCCCTATATTTTGCTTTGGCAAAACATCTAACTCCTAGAAATTTTACCATAAATAAAAAAAGAACCTGCAGCATCACCCAAGATTTATAAAAATGAGCACTGCCCTTGTATTAGTTATATTTATAACATGTAATTTTATTACTCTTTACCTTACCGGTGTTAGCAATAAAATTTTAGACACTTTTTCAACTATGAACAAATGCCAGTTCTAATACATTCACTTGTCAAATCAAATATTTCTCTTTTTTACACTATGCAAGTTTCTTTAGCATGTTCATAATAATATAAAAAAGAACTTTTGACAAGTTCTATATCTAAAAGTTCAAATAGTTCGAACAAATTCGTCAATGGTGGCTTTGGGCGGAATCGAACCACCGACACGAGGATTTTCAGTCCTCTGCTCTACCGACTGAGCTACAAAGCCATATGGCGGTTCGTACGGGATTTGAACCCGTGATCTTCTGCGTGACAGGCAGACGTCATAGGCCTCTAGACTAACGAACCATGGTTGCGGAAACTGGATTTGAACCAGCGACCTTCGGGTTATGAGCCCGACGAGCTACCAGACTGCTCTATTCCGCGATATTATATGGCGGAGAAAGAGGGATTCGAACCCCCGCGCCGTTTCCGACCTCCCGGTTTTCAAGACCGGTCCCTTCAACCAGACTTGGGTATTTCTCCATGTAATCAACTGACAATTACGTATTAAATTATATCATGTAGTTTACTATTTGACAATACCTTTTTTTACTTTTCTACTATTTTTGATTTATTAATAATATGAATTCTTCTTTATTGTATGAATTAAACTATTTTTGTTTCTTATTCTAAAAAAGTGAAAATTTCAAAACTTACAATATGTATAGACAGCCTTGTTCAAGAAAAAATCATTCAAAACTCCTAGCAAAACCTTTTTCATTTCTGACGGTTGAATAGAAAACATATCTTTATCTTTGCACTTATAATTTATATTGTCTTTACTAACTAATCGAGAAATTATCAGTATTTTATGTATATTAAAACTCGAACCATATAAGCTCGAGTAACAATCAATTTGGTGCCCTAATAGAGGAAGTTCAACAACTTTTTTATATATTTAGTTTTAATTCAATTTGTTTCATTTCTTCAGTATTTATTAAATTGGGGTCGTATTTTATGTTCATTATAATTTTTTCTCTTTCTTCATATTTTTTAAATAAATAATCCTCATTGAAATTACTTTTGACAGTTTCTATTCCTTCTATTTCAAACAAATCTTCTATTGCTCCCTTATAACAATATTCGCAACAAAGATCATCTCTAGTTATTGTATAATTACATGTTTCAAATTTCGGATACTTATCAAAAGATAGTAAAGAAGGAATTTTTACAATATTTAAGAACAATGTAATTTCCATTTTTATTATTTTAGGAGTTATTAAACTAGAATTATATTTTAAATAAATCTCTAGTTGTTCATCATTTTTAATTTCAACATCTAAAATCCCTTTTAAAGAATTTAAATATTCTTTTAGTTCTTTATGTCCCCAGTTATCAATTACAATGGTTAATTCAGACATACTAGTAATCCTTTCCTATATTGACTATTTGTCAATATGCAAGTGTGTTTTATTAAATTGACAAAATTCAATTTATTTATAAAAATATTATATCTAAATTTATGACATTTTAAAACTCGAAACATAAAAGTTCGAGTTTGGTATCAATTTGGTGCCTAAGGCCGGACTTGAACCGGCACGGGATTTGACTCCCGCAGGATTTTAAGTCCTGTGCGTCTACCAATTTCGCCACTCAGGCAACATATTCTCTTGGAACACTTTTAATTATAGACGATTTTCTTTTTTTATGCAATACCTTTTTCTAATTTTTTACAACCACACATTTGCTTATAATAAAAAAATTCGCTATTATTTTTTAGCGAATCCATTTTTCTCTAGCCAAGCAGAATATTCAGTATACTCCGCATACCCTATCCAAGTATCAACAATTTGACTATTTTTCATAAGAAGGACCATTGGTGTTCCACCAAATTTATTTTGTAAAAATCCATCTTCATTATCCAATTCTAGAATCTTATCTTGCTGTTCAGTTGTTGTTACTGTTGTAATATCTAAATACAACGTTTCATAACCATAATCTTTTTGAGCTTGTTGAAGAATTGGTAAAAAGTTTACACAGTATCCACAAGTAGCTCTACCAATATAAACAATTTTGGATTCTTCACCCGCTGTTGCTTCTGCCAACGTATCCGCTGTTATGGAAGTAAACATGCTTACATCATATTCAGCTGGAATTGTATTATCTCCACTATTTTGTTGGTTACTCTCTTTCGTACTTCCCCATTTTGCATCCTTAAGTAGTACTATAGCTGTATTTATAATTAGTATTACAATAATAGCATACAAACATAATATAATTTTGTTAAATAAAATAGTATAGTCTTTTCCAACAACTTTTAAATTTTTTTGTTTCATATTATTTTCAAAATTTTTAGAATCCGTTTTTTTTACACTTTTTTTATCTTGCATACTTCTCCCTCCCTCATCCATTTTAACAAAAATTTGTTTGTTTTTCAAGACTCCATTTTTTATTTACAATTTTTCCATCATTGCATTCATATCCGAAAATACACCTTTATTTTTCTTAATAATTTCAATAAAAAGGGTACAAATCTCTTGTTCAAAGCACCCTTTTTGACTATTCCTTTTCTTTTGACTCATCCTTTCTAAATCTAACAGGGCCTCTTCATATGATTTTCTTGAAGTAAGTAGATTGGATGTAGTCATTAAATCAAATGTATCACAAATCGCAATGATTTTAGAACAGAGAGGGATATCTACCTCCTTTTTCTTTAGGAATCCTTTCCCATCCATTCTTTCATGATGATATCGTATTAATTTCTTTATACTTCTAAACATCGCAAAGCCGATAAGATATTCTCCAATTAATGTATGAAACTTATATAATATTTTTTCATAATTTGAAAAATCTCCCGGTTTATATATTATTGAAGAAGGAAGAGTCAAGAGACCAATATCATGTAATAATGATGCATATTTCAAATTTAATAATTCCTCGTCACACAAATTCAGTTTTTTTCCTACAAAAACACTATAATAAGAAACACGAATAGCATGGTCCTTAAAATAAGGG
>CAMXQX010000055.1 GCA_947246355.1 uncultured Bacillota bacterium
CCTAAATTTTTATTTACTAAAGAATTTCGTGTCTAAATACTTGACCCAAATCCAACCATATTTATAAAGATATTTTAAAAGATTTAAATATGCCAGTTTACTCTACTGAAGAAGTACAAAATACCTATCCAGAAATAAAATTTAATATTGTAAAAGAGAAGGATGTTCTAGAAATTGACAATATAAAAATTGAAGTCGTAAAAGCCATTCATGGATACAATCCCAATTTAAAAAATGGGGGACAGGTATTTGAAAATGTTGGCTATATTATTGATGATAAGCAACATAGACTTTATATAACAAGCGATACTATTTGTTTTTATAATGACTATAAAGCGGATATTATCGCTCTTCCTGTAACAGCGCATAGTCTTACAATGTCTTCTTATGAAGCAGCTTTGTATACAAAAGAAGTAGAAGCCAAATTAGTATTACCAACTCATATGGATAATGAAAAATATCCAACAGATATAAATTATATGAAAGAAAATTTTGCTAAATTTAATGTCAACTATAAAGTTTTAGATATAGAAGAGACAATAGAAATATAAGATAGTGAGGGAGTCAAATATGATAATTACAAAAGAAATGTTAAACGAAAAAGTACCAAAAGATAAAATGCCCACTCGATTAGATAGCGCTTTAAATCTATATACCAATATTCATTATAAAGACAAAACTGGTATTCTTGTCTATAATACAAATCCTGATACTTGGAATTGTCTTTATTCTTTCTACGAGTTAAATCATAAATTTACTATAGATAACTATAAATTTCATACAGAAAACCCTACCTTTAAAGAATTAATAGAGGAGTACAAATCCATATATCATAAAATGTATGAACAGGAAAAAGGATATACGAAAGAAACCAGAATTCATACTTTAAAAGAAGAATTTAAAAAGACTTTTCAGCTAAACAATGTCACTATCAATGATGAATTAGAACCCATTTTTGAACTTAAATTCTCTAAATCTAAAAATGTATGGACTCTTTATTATTTTGAAAATTATGTAGCAAATAAAATTGATAATATAAATGTTTTACTAAATCAAAACTTATATGAACAAAAAATATTACCATTAGATTCTTCTATTACTACTATATATGGAATAACTATTACAAGCAATATACCCTATCTTTTTTCTATACAAACCAATATAGAAAAATTAAATAATAATTTGATAGAATGTGAAAAATGAATAAGAAGTATAGTATCATCACTTGCATTTGTGCAATTCTTTCTTTAATTTTAGGTATAATTTCAAATGATATAATCGTTGGGGGAACTATTCTTTTAACGGGCTTACTATGTGCTTATTTTGCAAGTGAAGGCAAAAAATTAATTATATATTAGGTCTGATTAATTACCTCTTAATGGGATATGTATCCTTTAAAAATAATTTGTATGGAATATTTTTCTTTTATATATTTATATTCTCACCCATTCAAGTGAACGGTTTTATAACCTGGAATAAAAACTTAGATGAAGAAAAAAATGTAAAGGTAAGGAAATTCACTTTAAGAAATTCTATTACTATTACACTATTTTGTATCATAGGAAGCCTACTTCTAGGCTATATATTAACATGTATTCCAAATCAAAAATTAGCATTCATGGATGCAAGTTCTAATTGTATTAATCTATGCGGTGTCATACTTATGATACTTAGATTTAAAGAAGCATGGTGGCTATGGCTAATCAATAATGTAATTGACTTACTGATTTGGATTTTTACTTTTTTAAACCATGGAGAAAATTCCGCAATGATGTTACTAGTTTCAGTAGGTTACTTAGTTATCAATATTCATGGAATCATCAAATGGAATAAGAAGGCAAAAAAATTTTGAACAATAAATGTATAAAACGATGAGAATAATATTATTCTTTTTTATTTGAATATAACATTTGTATTCCTACAAATGAGTAGTAAAAATCCTAAACAAAAAAAGTTCTTAATCTTAAAACTATTTCTATTGTTTTTCTAAGCGTTTTTTCTACTTTTGAATTTTCAAAATCAATTCAAAATCCCTGTGCTTCATTTATTATTATACTGCATCTTTCATCAATGCCAATAGTTCTTTATCTCTATAAAAGCTTTTTTCTTAACTTATCTGATCAATTGTAGAAAATAAGATAAAAATTACTTTATGTATTAATAACACATATTGTATTTTACCTTTATTTCTAATACCTTTTTTCTAAAATGAAGGCTATTGCCACTCATGATTGCTATTTCTTTACCAAAAAGAGCCTTTCTTTGACAAAATAATTTTATTTTTATTCACAAGTAATTGACAATTTTAAGAAAAAAAGAGGGAAAATACTATTGCATTTAGGGAAAGATGACAATACTAGACACTCCTATATTTTTTTAAAAGATCTTTTATTTTCTATGTAAAACAAATAATTGACATAAAAAGATTACAATTTTTAAAATTTCACATTTACACCCATTTGCCAATTTTTAACAGTTTTCATTTGCACTACCAATCAATCCATGATATAATGATCTAAATTGCAGTACTTTGTTTTTTAAATCCTTAATTTTTAAGGATTTATTTATTCTATAAAAGGAGGGGTGTTTATGACATTTAGAGATATTCGTGAAAATAAGCGATTAGAAGAAATGATGCTAAAATATGAATTTGCTTTAAATATATTAGAAACACATTTAAATATTTTAATCAAAGAATTCGCATTCTCACATGGATACAATCCAGTAGATCATATAAAATCAAGAATTAAAGAAGAGAAGAGTGCACTTAAAAAATTAGAAAAAAAAGGATATGAGCTCACTTACTATAATCTAGTAAAGCATATCCATGATATGATAGGAATCCGTATTGTTTGCTCTTTTCTATCCGATGTTTATGATATTGTAAAATTGATTAAATCTTCACCTCAATTTAAATTGAAAGAAGAAAAAGATTATATCAAGCATCCAAAAAAATCAGGTTATATTAGTTATCACTTGCTTGTACTTGTGCCTATTTATTTAAATGATACCATTGAATATATGGAAGCAGAGATACAAATTCGAACTATGGCCATGGACTTTTGGGCAAGTCTTGACCATAAAATACAATACAAACTTTCCAAGACTTTATCTAAAGAAATTATTGACGAATTATATAATTGTTCCCTTAATATAAGGGCCTTAGATAGTCGTATGAACCGTTTAAATAAAGTAGTTAAAAACTATATTGAAACAGATGTATAAAACCTATACACTTTTTTCTTGTTCTAATTTTTTCGCATGAATCGAAGTAGCCGCTAATGTTCCTTCTCCAACAGAAGTCGTTAATTGATACACCTCTTTTAAAATGGCATCCCCACAAGCATAAATCCCATCTATATTCGTTTCCATATTTTTATCTACAGAAATATACCCATCCTCTGTATAAAAAGAGGGAACATTTATTTCAATACAGCTTGGTTCCATCCCTATATATACAAAAAGGCCATCCATAGTTATTTCTTTTTCTGTATCATTTTGTTTAATAACAATAGCGGATAATTTTTCATTTTCTTGTTTTAAGGATGTCACTATGCTGTCATAATAAATTTCTACATTAGACAGTTGGTTTACTTTTTCAATTAGATGTCTGCTGGCTCGAAACTCGTGCTTTCTATGAATCACATAAACCTTTTTTGCTAAACTAGCTAAATAAATAGCTTCTCCTATCGCACTATTGCCACCTCCGACAACGCCAACGACTTTATCTTTAAAGAAAGATCCATCACATGTTGCACAATAACTGATTCCCTTCCCAATAAGTTCTTCTTCCATTTCTAAACCTAGTTTTCTAGGATTTCTACCTGTTGCTAAAATAATAAAATCTGTAAAAAAGATATCATTGGTTGTCTCTATTTTTTTAGGACTTTCTATACTAATTTTTTCTACATTTGTAAATAAAAAAGGTATTTCCAAAGCCTTTGCCTGCTCATAAAGAGAGAAAGCAAAATCAGGTCCTTTCACTTCTTTTAACCCTGGATAATTTTCAATCGTACCTATCTTATTTAATTGTCCTCCAGGATAATTTCTTTCAATTACTAAAACGTCATACCCATATCTTTTTAAATAGATAGCCGCTGTTATGCCCGCAATCCCAGCACCAACGACAATCACATCATATTTTTGTTGCATTCCTTTAGCACCTTCCTTGTAAACACTAAAATTGAAATTCCTAAGATAACCATCACAACCGAGATCAATTGTGCCACTTTGATAGAACCTAACATTAAGCTATCCTGTCTTAAAGATTCAATTAAGAATCTTCCAATACCATAGTGTATGATATAAAATGCACTCATAGTACCTGGAACTTTACTCCTTCTCTTAATAAAAAATAAAACAAGAAGTCCTACAAAATTCCATAATGATTCATAAAGAAAGGTAGGATGATAGTACGTTTGATTGATATGCATACCATCAATAATAAACTTTGGTAAATGAAGAGAATGTAAAAAGGTATAGGTCGTTTCTGGTCCATACGCTTCTCCATTAAAGAAGTTACCCCATCTTCCTATAATTTGCCCAAGAATTAGACTAATTACTAAAATATCTGTGAGTTTGAAAAAGGAAACATTCTTTTTTTTTGAATAAAAATAGGTAAATAGTGCTCCTGCTAGAATACCACCATGAATAGCAAGTCCACCTTCCCACACTCTAAAAATTCCCATTATATCGTGTATATAATAATCAAAAGAAAAAAGAACATAATAAATCCTTGCCCCCACTAATACAATAGGTATTAAATAACACGCATAGTCATAGATAAAACTTTTGCTGATGCCTTCTTTTTCTCCCATTTTAAGAAGAATAAAAAATCCCAAAACAAAACCAATCAATAAAATAAAGGAATACCAATATATATGAAAAGGACCTACACTAAACATAATTGGATTCATGCTTATCACCTCGAAGGAGTGGTTGAATAATGATTTGCTCTGTAAGTACATTTAAAATAGAAATAAGACATGCCACGATAAAACTCATAAAAATACCACGGATATTAAAGTGCGTTCCAAAAAGAAAATCAACAATATTTAAAATAAGGACATTCAAAAAGGGATAGAAAATGCCTAATGTCATAGCTGTAATAGGGAGTGTTAACGAGAAGAGAAGGGGTTTTACCGTTTTATTTAATATGTAAATAGCTGTAGAGACCAAGAATGCCCAAAGCCCAAAAATACTAGTATCTATTTGAATGGTTTGTTTAAAAAGATGTGATAATAAGATTAAAATAAGAGCATAACAAACAATGGAAATTAAACTCTTTCGTACTTTTGAGGCAATATTTTTCATATTCATTCTCCCTTCATTTCAAATAAAATATCTCTAAGTTGCATTGCTCTTTCAAAGTCAAGTTCCTTCGCTGCATTTTTCATTTCTTCTTCTATTTTATTTATCATATCAATTTTTTCTTGTTTTGTAAATTCCCTTGGTTTTTCTTCTTCCATTTCCTTATTATTACTAATGACTTCACGAATTTCTTTGACAATTGTCTTTGGAGTAATATTATGTTCTTTATTATACTCGATTTGAATATTTCTTCTTCTATCCGTTTCTTTGATGGCTTTTTCCATCGATTCACTGATACTATCTGCATACATGATAACATGTCCAAATTCATTTCGAGCGGCTCTTCCTATTGTTTGAATTAAACTTCGCTCACTTCGTAAAAATCCTTGTTTATCAGCGTCCATAATGGCAATTAAACTCACCTCTGGAATATCAATTCCTTCTCTAAGTAAATTAATTCCAACAACAACATTATACTTTCCAAGACGTAAATCACGAATAATACGAAGGCGTTCCAATGTTTTCACTTCACTATGTAGATAAGCTACTTTTATATCCATTTTCTTTAAATAAGTGGTAAGTTCTTCCGCCATTCGAATGGTAAGTGTCGTAATTAAAACGCGCTCATTTCTATCAATACGATTATGTATTTCCTCCAATAAGTCATCGATTTGTCCTTTGGTTGGTTTGACTTCAATCGTTGGGTCAAGTAAACCTGTTGGACGTATGATTTGTTCAATTACATGGTTTGATTTTTCGAGTTCATAGTCCCCTGGAGTGGCAGAAACACAAATAACTTGATTGATTTTTTGTTCAAATTCTTCAAATTTTAAAGGACGATTGTCTTTAGCACTGGGTAAGCGAAAGCCATAATCAACCAACACTTGTTTACGGGCCTGGTCCCCATTATACATTCCACGTACTTGTGGTATAGTAACATGCGACTCATCAATGACAAGCAGAAAATCATTATCAAAGAAATCAATGAGAGTAGTAGGGGTTTCACCAGGTCCTTTTAAAGCCATATGTCTAGAATAATTCTCTACTCCTCTACAAGAACCTGTTTCTAAAAGCATTTCGATATCATAATTGGTTCGTTCTCTTAAGCGTTGTTCTTCTAATAATTTATTGTTTTCTTTAAAATAAGTAAGTCTCTCTTCTAATTCTTCTTTGATATTAGAAACCGCCTTTTTTAATTTTTCATCGGTGGTCACAAAGTGACTCGCTGGATAAAAACTTACACTCTTTTTACTGGATAGAACGACACCTGTTAATGTATCAAATTCAACAATTTTTTCAATCTCATCCCCAAAGAAATCAACACGTATTCCTTTTCCATGTTGGTTAACAGGCATAATTTCTAAAATATCGCCACGGGCTCTAAAGGTTCCTCTTTTCAAATCTAAATTGTTTCTTTCGTATAGCATGTCAACTAGTCTTAGCATTACGTCTTCCCTAGAAATGGCGTCCCCTACATTTAAAATTAACATTTTACTTTTATAGTCTTCCACTTCACCAATTCCATAAATACAGGAAACTGATGCTACAACGATAGTATCTCTTCTTGTCAATATAGAGGCGGTGGCAGAATGACGAAGTTCATCAATTTCATCATTAATGGATGCATCCTTTTCAATATAAGTATCGGTTTTCGCAACATAAGCCTCGGGTTGATAATAATCATAATATGATACAAAATAACATACATGATTCTCTGGGAAGATCTCCTTGAGTTCCGAATAAAGTTGTCCTGCAAGAGTTTTATTGTGTGCCAAAACAAGGGTTGGTTTGTTCGTTCTTGCTATCACATTTGCTATTGTGAAAGTCTTACCAGTCCCTGTTGCACCAAGTAAAACCTGGTGTTTCTTGCCTTCTTCAATTCCTTTTACTAGTTCTTCTATTGCTTTTGGTTGATCTCCTGCAGGTTCATATTTCGATACTAATTTAAACATTTTGCCCTCCTTATTACGACTACAGTCAGCCAGAATATTCGTGTCCAAAATTCAAAAATTCGTGTCCTGACTAATTTTTAGTGCTTCAAAATCTGACTTTTTTGCTTGGACACGAATGTCGGCCACAAATTTACTAAATGATACTAAATAACACTACATGATACGAGCCAATTTCTAATAATATATTTTAACACTTATTTTAAAACAAAACAAGGAAACACCTATATGTTCCCTTGTAATTATTTTTATCATTTTTGCTATTCTTTATACATATTTATTAATCATTAAATTCGTGTCCAAATCTTCTACTATTGGTGTCAATAAATTGTGTAATATTTCTTCTGGTTTAACTCTATCAATATAACTATTTAATTCACTTGTACAATCAATTATTAACCTATTTTTATCAAAATAGACATTAGATGTGATAATGGTAGAAGCATGACCTAATAACTCTGAAACTGCCTTTAAATCATAATTATTAATTAATAATAGTGTAGCATAGGTATGCCTTAAATCATGAAAACCAATATTAGGCAAGTTATTATCCTTTAATAATTTTAAATAATATCTTCTATGAAAGTCTTTACTTCTTGGTTTTCCATAAGTAGAACAACATATATACTTATGGTCATAAAATGGGTTATGTTTATCATTAATTCTTCTATTTCGATTTCTTTCATATTTTTGCTTTTCATTTAAGATTGCTTCAAACACCATATCTGGAATATCTAACACTCTTTCACTATGATAAGACTTTAATTCGATTTCTTGTTTAGTAAGCATCTTTCTAGGACAATCATCAATCGTATCACTTGTTTTTCTTCCTAATTGTACTCTCAAATATAGTTTTCTAT
>CAMXQX010000056.1 GCA_947246355.1 uncultured Bacillota bacterium
ATTTCCTTAGAAGCATTTTGAATATCATCCTCATGTTTTTTTACAATATCTGCTATTTGGTTTTTTACTCTCAATATATAGTTCTCGTAAGCTCTACTTCGTATTTGTTTACTTATCTCCTTATATTGTGAATGTACTATTTGTCTTTCTACATACAAGCTAACCTTTTCAATCCTTCGAGATAAGATTTGAAAGTTATTAGGAAAAACGACCAAATCTGGAATTTCGTTATAAAGAGTAAAACTGATTTCATCTAAACAATTTTCTTGTTTTATATTATAAAAATCCTTAGGAAAATAAGGTTTATATTTTTCAAATGTCTCTTCCATAAATCCATAGAAAACAATATTTATCTTTCGATTATAATCTTGTACATGGGGTTTTCTTTTCATAGTACCCTCCTACTTTACACAAGAATACCATTTTTCCCATGAAAAAAGCAAGTCTCCTAGCTTGCTTTTACTTTTTCCATATACTTATTTACTTTTTGCGCCCATGTTTTACTTTCTGCATACTTTGGATTGATTTGTTCAGGTGTTTTTAATCCTTTAGAATAATAATTGTTGTAAAGCAAATCCATAAAACTCTTAATACCTGTATCCAAGGAAGAATATTTTTGGTAAGCTCCGCCCCAACAGCCAGGACTACCTTTAATTCCTCCTACATTATTACATTGTTTTACAAGTCCACTGCATTCCCAGTTACAACCAGTTTCTAAAAGGACAATGGAAACAGCCAAATAAGGATCCAGTCCTATCTCTAGCGAATATTCTGCAAAGAGTCTTCCTTTTCCAGCAAGAGTCGATTTTAAATTCTTATCCAACTTTGCTGCAAGTTCATCCATTGTTAAACCATCGTAAACAATAAGCGATTGTAAATACGCTTCATAATCAGCTTGTTTTTTATCTTCTATAATTTCTTTTATTTGATTTTTTAAATCTTCTATTAACCCCATATCCGCAAGGGACGAGGAGGGTTCATCCTCATTTTCCATAAGTGCTGCTTCATGTACGTCTTGTTTCGAATAAGTATAATCGTTATGTGCAAGTACAAACACCACACATAAAAAGACTGTCAAACATACCGTCGATGCTGTGAATAACTTTAACAGCTTTTGATTTTTAACTTTCATCTTTCACCTCTTGTCCGTTTTTAAAGCGGACGTTGATTATCATAACATAAACTTTTTTTGTTTGTCAAATCTGTGCTTTTCGTTCCTTATTTTCTTACCTCTTTATAATAATGATATTCCGAAAGTTCTTCTAATATTAAAGCAAGTTCTATATCCTCTTCCTCTGAGAGTTGTCTATCGATTTCATAAATTAAACTTGTTAATGTATGTTTTTTATAATCAATATTGTATCTTTTTAATACTTCAATCTGACTATCCGATAAAAACAGATTATTTTCTCCCATCGTATGGAATTCGAATGGTACTCCTTCTTCCAATAATTTCTCCAAATGAAAGTCTACTCTTTTTTCCTGCACACATATCACCAAATCTATTATACTATGAAATTTCTATTGTTTTGCCATCTTCTTCTATATTTTTAGGAATTTTAATGGATAAAATTCCATCCTTAAATGTAGCTGTAATTTCTTCTTCTACTACATTTCCAAGATAGAAACTTCTCTCATAAGACGCATAATTTCGCTCACGTCTTATATAATTTTTATCCTCTTCTTCTTGCTTTTTCACAGCTGTTATTTTTAAATAACCATTCTTTACTTCAATCTGCATTTCTTCTTTTGTAAAGCCTGGGGCATCCATTTCAATAAAAAAGGCATTTTCTTTTTCATAAATATCACACTTCATACTTGTACGATCATTTTTTTCTAATAAATTGTTAAATACATCATCCAAATAATAATTTCTAGGAAACATGCTATCATCCTTTCTTTTCCTTTTTCACTTCTTTTTTATTTTCTTCTAAATTTTTCTTTTTATTCTTGAATATCTCAATATTTTTTCTATTTTCTTCCAATAATTCCTTCACGAAAGGGGATACATTGTTTTTAGGACAAAACAGGTATACATTATTTTTTGTTCTTGTTAAGGCAACATAAAATAAACGTCGTTCCTCTTCGTAAGGGTAAATTTCTTTCTTTACAACATAACGCAAAACAGGATCATCCGTTAATTGACTAGGAAAACCTAAAATAGAATCCTCTAAATTGATTAAAATCACATTGTCACATTCGAGTCCCTTGGATTTATGTACAGTGTAATAATAAAAAGTCCTTTCTTTCTCTTTCATATACACAATTGTATTTCCCACTATTTTAAATTCATCAAAATCGTAGAGAAAATCCATATCATGATTGTTTCTCCCTAAAATATAATATGTAGAAGAAGGGGAAGTGGCAAGGACAATATCTAAAAAGGAGATAAATTCTTTTTTTGTTTCATAGAAAAAAATATGGATGGGCTTTTTTATACTTTTTTTTGATTTTAATTCTTTGGGGATTTGTTTTTTATTCTTCATAACAAAACTTCCTGCAACATCGATTAATTCTTGTGGATTTCGATAAGTCATTTGAATTTTTAGTGTCGAACTGTAGGGAAAAAGTGTCTCAAAATGTAAGAAATTCTCTAAAGTGCATCCTGTAAACTTATAAATAGCTTGAAAATCATCTCCAACAGCCATGACTTTACTATTTCCTATATCTTGTAAAGCTTTTACTAATTCATAACGAATATAGGAAGTATCTTGGTATTCATCCACTAAAATGTAATCATACTTTTTGTACGTTCCTCCATTTAAAAGAAGACTTGTTGCTTCTTTAATCATGTCGTCAAAATCAATTTTATTTTCTTTTTCTAGTTTTGTTTCATATTCCATATAAATTTTATAAGTTACCTCTAAAAATAAAAGTTCTTTCTTTTTCAAGAAACGATTTTTTAATTTTTTTGCATTTTCTATAAACGTTTCAAAATGGTCTTTCGTATATCCACCCGCTTTAAATAAATGAATAAATGTTTCTATTAAGTTTACAAGTTGTTGCTTTTGCTTCAAATTATTTTGATGAAAAAAAGACAATTCTTTATTTTCTATTTGTTTTATAATGATATTACGTAATGCATTTTCATCTATTATTTCTAAATCTAGACCGTTCGCATGAAATATAGAAATGCCCAATTTATGGAATGTCATCACATCTATCTCTTTATTGGTTACTTTTTGTAAAGAAACTTTAAAATCTTCTGTAATGGCATTAGTAAAGGAAATACATAGGATTTTGGATGGGTCGATTCTTTTTACCTCCATTAAATAAATGATTTTACCAAGCATCGTTAATGTCTTCCCACTTCCTGCTCCCGCAATCACTAATAAACTTTCCTCATCCGTTAAAACGGCTTTTCTCTGTTCTTTATCTAAACTTCTCCCATTGATAGAGGATAATAAGTAATCGCATTTTTTCTCCTCTTCTAAGAGAAAGGCTTGGTTCTTTTTTTCTACTATCTTTTCTAAATGTTTATAGGTATACCTAAACCGAAAGGCAGAAGGGGAGAAGAGATATTTTATTTTTTTATATTCTATATACTTTTTTCTTTCTTTTTCTTTTATTTGGGCTACTTCTTTTTTGCTAATATATTGTTCCTTATAATCATCTAACATTTTCTCACCTAAATCAACATAACACAACCTAGTACAGAAGGCAAAACCATAAAAAAAAGTTTTTGTTCAAAAACTTTTGCAGAAATTATTCTTCCTTGATGGGAACTGCAATGGTACTAATATACTTTGTATGACTCATTCTTTCATACAAATAGAACTTTTTATTTTTACTTATCGTTTGTACGATGGATATAAAGATAATTCCTATTTGCAAGCAACCTAAGAGTATACAAAACAAATTTATAAAAGGATGGAGATCTTTCGCATAAACTTTTTTTATAATAGGAAGCCCAAAAATATAAATCCAAAAAAAGAAGAATTCACGAATAAGATATTGATACCATTTCACATCTTGTAGTGTATTAGAAACTAAACGAATATTGACCAAGTACCTACCAATAGTCACACCCTTATACAAAATGGGAAGTAAAACATAGTAAAGAAGCAGTGTAAAGGGTAAAAGTAGAAAAAGAGAATTTTTGAAGTAAGGCCTCATACAAAAATGCAAAATGAGTAAAAGAAACAAAAAACAAATCAAATCAATTCCAAAGGCAACCATCCTTCGAAGAAAGCTTACATTCTCTCCTTTTCTATAAGCTTTTTCATCCATTTGATTTCGTGTAGGCAAAAAGAAACTAAATAGGGGAGTGATAACATAACCTAGTACACCACCAAAAGTATTGGTAATTAAATCATCAACATCAAAAATACGATAGGGTCTAGGATAAATACCGTAAAGACCTGAAAGCTGCGTTAATTCAAAGAAAAGGCTTAATAGAAAACTATAAAGTAATGTTTTCTTAAAACTACATTTAAAGTAATACCGCAAATAAATTCCAAAAGGAACCGTAATAAAAATATTATATAAAAATTGATAAAAATAACTATTCTTTAAAAGAATACCATACGTAGAAATAGCAGCAAATTGAAATGAGGTATATGCTTCAATATGTGTAAATGTATAAAAGGGTTTTAATTGGACAAAATTGTTCGTATAATTTTTCACTTCTTCAATAGGAGGAAGGGGGAGTATCACTAAGAAATAAATCACAACCAAATATAAAATGAAAGAATAAAGAAGGATGGATTTAGAGATTAGAATAGAACCATATTTTTTATATTGAGAAATGATATAAGGTAGCATAATCAAAAAAGCAATGACAGGAAAAAATAAAAAGGCTGTTTTCATAGCATATAGATAGGTATTCATACGACCAACTCCGTAATTTTATTATACTATAGTTTCACAAACAAAAAAAGAGGGATATACACCCTCTAATAATTACTACTTTTTCTTTCAAAATAAGCTTGTGGATGGGCACAGATTGGACAAACTTTTGGAGCTTCCTTTCCGTAGTGAAGATGTCCACAATTGCGACAAATCCATACAACTTCTTCTTCTGATTCGAATTCTTTCTTTGTTCTTAAATTATTAAGAAGAGTTTTATATCTATCTTCGTGTTCTTTTTCAATTTTTCCAACACCTTCAAATAGAAAAGCAATATAGTCGAATCCTTCTTCCAAAGCTGTTTTGGCAAAATCTGCATACATATCTGTCCATTCGTAGTTTTCTCCACCTGCTGCTTCTTCTAGATTATGTTCTGTAGAAGCAATTTCTCCTCCATTTAAAAGTTTAAACCATATTTTCGCATGTTCTTTTTCATTGTCTGCTGTTTCAGCAAAGAATGCTGCAATTTGTTCATGACCTTCTTTTTTTGCTTTACTTGCAAAATAAGTATATTTATTTCTCGCTTGTGATTCTCCTGCAAAAGCAGTCCATAAATTTTGCTCTGTTTTTGTACCTTTTAAATTTTCTACTTCCATGTGTTCCTCCTTCTCTTATGGTCTTACGACTATTACTATTATATAATGTGTTTTTTTATTTTTCAAGAGAACTTCTGTATATTTTTCCCCTTTTACGCCCATGATAGAAAAGAAAGGAGAATGTGTATGAATGAACCCCCTCGCATGATTTCCACCAAAGATTTATCGTATTTAAGCGATATGTTTGCATGGAATTTTACAGCAGCAAAAGTGGCTTACAATTTTAAAGAAAAAATTGTAAGTCCTGAAATTCAAGAATTAGTAGGAAGAATTAACCAAATGCATGTAGGAATATGTCATAAAATTATACAAATTTTAGGAGGACAAAATGGATAGTGAAAAATGCCAAAATCCCAAAACAGAAGTTCCTGATACAAAGGAGTTAAATGATTGTGATTATTTACACGAAATCCTTTCTTGTGAAAAAAATATGAGTGTCAATTTAACCTATGCTTTAAATGAAGCCAGTAATCAAGAATTATTTAAAGAAATCTATACGATATTTGAAGATGTCAAAATGGCACAGAGAGAGGCTTACAATATGGCTTTTAAAAATGGCTGGTATTCTCTAGAAAAAGAGAAGGAAGAGAAAATAATAGAAAAAGCAAGCGAATTAACAAATAAAATGAGCCAATTATAAAAAAGGAGATGAATAAACCAAAACATCTTCTTTTTTATGAATTCTTTTACTATTCCTTTTTTACATAGAAAAAAATCATTCATTATCAAAAAAAGCACACATGGGTTCATCTAATTTTTGAGATAAAATATATAAAAACTCCAAACTAAAAGTCTGATAACTACTATTCTCAATATTGGCAATCGTTCCCTCATTGTATCCTATCAAGTTAGCCAATTGCACTTGTGTTAATTGATGCTTTTTACGTAATTTTCTAATATTCTTTCCCACTATAATATAAATATACTTGGTATCCTCTTTCTTTATTTCCATAAACACCACCTAATGTAATTATCCAGGAACATTTAATATATGTACTGCATTTAATATATTTACTTTTGGACGCTTAATGTTAAAATGAAATAGGAGGTGAAATGTGAAGCATATTTTATTTAAACTACTAGCAGTTGTGGGAGTAATTGGTATTGGTATACTGTCTTTTGTCATTCCCAAAAATCCATTTAAGATAATACCCTCTCTGACAGTAGTGTCCTATCCTAAGCCTTGGTGGTTTTGTATTATGATGGGAGGATCATTTTTATATTTGCTAATTCTATATAGTATTTATATTTATTTAAATCAAAGAAAATAGCATAACTGTCATTATACTATTTTGCAATGTCGACGTCATCAAAAAGTTGTCTAATATCGATTTCCAAAACGTCGGCAATTCTCCCTATAACTACCAATGTAAAATACTTATTGGGTTTCGCACTTCCAATTTGCGATATATAGTGCATAGAAACTCCTATTTTATCAGCTAATTCTTGTTGCGTAAGATTAGCTGTTTTTCTATACTTTTTAATGTTTTTTCTGACAATATCATAATAATGGTAATCGTCGTGGAAGCGACATTTACTATCCATTTTCACCACCTAATATCATTTTATATAACTGTCAGTTGGAATTCTATGCACTGCTAGTTCGAACTGAGGCATTTTCATTAAAAATAATCCTTGACAGTATTACTTATCTTCCTTTTTATAACTAATATTATATAAACTAGGTCCTTTGATACAATGGCCATCAATATCAAAACGCGATGCATGACAAGGACAATCCCAAGTTTTCTCCATTTCATTGAAAATAAGTTCACATCCCATATGAGGACATTTGGTATATACCATGTGCTTTTTATTATCTTGATAAATAGCCACTCTTTTTCCATTGATGGTTTTAAATGTTAAATTGCTTGGATACCAAGATTTGTTCACATTTACTTTATTTTCTACATAACCTTTCATATTTTTAAACATGTTTTGGGTATAGGATTTTACTTTTCTCGAAAAACTTTTTCGTAAAGGAGAAAATAGTGTATCATACTCTGTCTGTTCTCCTAAAATTCGTTTGGATAAAATAAAGGACGCAATTGTAGCATTTGTCATTCCCCAGGTATTGTATCCTGTTGCTAGATATAAATTTTTCTCTATCTCTCCAATAAGAGGTAAATCATCAAAAGTCATTACGTCTTCATTAGACCATAAATAATCTGCCTTTAATCCTAATGCTTCTATCTCATCAAGAGCATTTTTAAAATTATAAATCGAAGCTACATTGTTGCAACTAGCATGACTATTGGATAAATAAAGGACATAAGGCTTCTTTTCTTGATAATAACGAATGGATTTGGTAGGAGTACTAGAAGTAATAAGTGTATTTTTTAGGTAATTATCTACTTTACTAGCGATAATGTATGATTTTTCTGGATAGGTTTTAATAGGCATAAAATAGGGAAAGAGAAAAAAAGGATAATGACACGCTAAAACAACTTTTTTAGCAGTAATGATATTCTCTTTTGTGTTGCAAATATAATGGTCCTTCTTCTTCTCTATTTTATA
>CAMXQX010000057.1 GCA_947246355.1 uncultured Bacillota bacterium
ATGATGATGACTTCTTCATAACAGGTATTTAATAAAGCATCCATTGTTTTATAATGCTTCGCAAGAATTTTAGCTGTCTTTTTACCAATATAGCGTATCCCTAGAGCAAAAAGAAGCCTTTCCAAAGAATTTTGCTTGCTTAGTTCTATTCCATCGAGTAAATTTTGAATACTTTTTTCTCCATAGCCCTCTAATTCCTTTAATTCTTCTTTATATTTACTCAATTTATAAAAATCAGATACTTTTTCTATATAATGCATGTTATATAAATCTTCAACAATTCTCTCTCCAAGACCTTCAATATACATAGCATCCCTTGACACGAAGTGAATGAGAGCTTCTATTTTTCTAGCTGGACAATGAATATTAAGACAATAATGATGTGCCTCTTTTTTTACCAATTTTTCCCCACACATAGGACAATTCTCTATCATTTGAAAGGTTTCTAAGAATACAGTTCTTCTCTCTTCTTTGACACCTACTACTTCTGGAATGACATCCCCTGCTTTTCGAATACAAATGACATCTCCAATACGAATATCTTTTTGCACACAATAGTCTTCATTGTGTAAAGTTGCTTTCGATACCAAAGACCCTGCTACATGTACAGGATGAAATAAAGCATTTGGAGTAATTTTTCCAGTGCGACCAACTGTAAATTTAATATCTGTTAAGGTAGTTAGAACTTCTTCTGCTGGAAATTTATAAGCGATGCCCCACCTTGGGACTCGTGAAGTAAATCCCAATTTTTCTTCATCTTGTAATCGATTTACCTTTATAACCACACCATCAATTGCAAAGGGAAGTTCTGCTCTTTGCGCTCCCAACTCTTCTATATACATCATAATTTCATTTACACTGCTTGCTACTCGATTTAATTTATGATTTGTTACAAAACCAAGCTCATGTAAGAATTGTAAAGCTTCTTCCTGTGTATAAATAGCGTAGTCTTCTGGATTCGGTAAAAAATAAGCCATAAAATCTAAATTCCTTTTCGCGGTTATTTTGCTATCGAGTTGTCTTACCGATCCTGCCGCGGCATTTCTTGGATTAGCAAACAAGGACTCACTATTTTTTTTACGTTCTTCATTTGCTTTTTGAAATGCTTCAAAACTCATATAAATCTCTCCACGAACTTCAATATCAATGGCTTTTGTAAGTCGTAAAGGAATCGATTTTATCGTCTTAACATTCTGCGTAATATCCTCACCAACAATCCCATCCCCACGGGTGGCTCCACGAATCAGTACACCCTTTTTATAAATTAAAGAGCCTGATAACCCATCCATTTTAGGTTCGATGGTATAAGTCGGACTCGAAACTGTTTTTCGAACCCGTTCGTCAAAAGCAATCACTTCTTCTTCATTAAAAATATCATCGAAGGATAACATGGCTTTTTCATGTGTTACCTTATTGAACTTATCTAAAGCCTTCCCCCCAACACGACTGGTTGGCGAATCCTCTTTTTTATATTCTGGATACTTTTGCTCTAAATTTAAAAGTTCTTTAAAAAAATCATCATACTCTTGATCTGTAATCGTCGGTGCATCTAAAACATAATACGCATAACTTGCCTTATTCAGAATGGCAACTAATTCGTCAATTCGATTCTCTTCCATATCTTTTGTTCACCCTATCTATTTTATCAAATTCACCATAAAATTCAAAATAAATTTGAAACATATAGAGATTTCATATGTATATTTTCCCTTGTTTTGCCTATTCCATCTTTTATAAAATCTAATCATTCCACTTTTGTTTCTCTATATTTAGTTTTATTATACAATATTCTTACCAATAATTCCATTTGATTTATTGTATCTTCTTATAAAAAGCTCTATGTACTTACATAGAACTTTTTGAATCTCTTCTATAATATAGGGATATGCTGACAACAAAAGTACACAAAGCGAATAGAAATAGTACCAAATAGCTTTGAATATTATCGAAGGTTTGTGGTACCTCTTCCGTTATGGCATCATTGATTGCTGGTGGATTTGAGTTGTCCCCTGGATTACCCTCTGGTAATTGTTGAATCCCACCTGTATTAGAATCATTATTGGTATTGTCCCCTGTCCCAGGACCCGTTGGATTTGTTTCTATGGGTGGACTAACATTTTTCTTTCCAAAAATAGCGTATTCAGACAAATGCGTTGTAGTAAATGACAAGTCATAATTACTGTACGATGTATCAAAAACTTCTGCAATATTCCCACTCGCATCTACATAGGCAATCTTATATTCGTCAAATCCTCCTGGCATAGAAATATGAATATGCATTGGTGTACTCCCTTGAATAGGAACAATTTGACTTCCATCCATCATAGAAATATCAAGAGAATAAATAAACTGATACCCCTCTTCCCATGTTAAATTTTGTCTAGAAGTCAAAGTGGCTTGCAGAGTATAATTTGGTAAAAGTGCTTGCTCACTGATTAATGTAACCCCATTATGGCTAAATAAAGTCCCACTCATAGCTTGCAATATATCATATTTATTCTGTGTGTTATATACTGTTTCAATACTTTCCTCTATCTGCTTTTGCTTTATGCTATCTATTGGCCCATTCCAAGAATTATTGCCAATCACAATATAGGGTGCTGTATTATCACTTTCACCTCTAAATTTTTGAATATCAATTCTTAAATTATTGTTTCTTGGGTTATCTCGCATTTCAAAACTAATAATCTTAATTTTATCTCCATATTTTTGCAACAAGGTTTGTGCTGTATAATTTAAAAAGTTCTTACAATTTTGGCATCCACTCAATCGAAATAAATAGATCGTCACTCTCTTATCATCTAAATCTGTTTTATTGTAATCATCTAAATTATAATTAGTAACTCCTTCTTTTGTAAATACTTCTTCTAGCGTTTCTGTTATATACATATTTGCATCATATTCCTTAGCCGAAACAAATAGTGAACAAATGAAAAATGTAATAAAACAAATTAAACTAGAAATAGTTACCTTCTTTTTCATCGAATTCCTCCTTCTAACTAGATAATACAGGATAGCACCTCATCTGTCAACACAATGCATATATATTTTTAAATTGGAATATTTTGATAAAGAAAAAAACGCATTTTGCGTTTAAAAGGACCATAAATCTTCGTCTTCATCCTCAAATACTTTAAAGTGATCTGTATCATTTTTTGTAGGAGAAGATTTTGTTTTTAAATCATCGTCTTCTTGTAAAAGTGCTGCAAAATCACGATCAATAGTACTCGTATTATCCAAAGTTAATTCTTGTTTCGTATTGGTAAACTCCTCTGCATCCATATTGGGGATATTATCCAACGTGAACTCCTGTGTATTAAATAAATCAACAACATTGCTATCGCCCATTACATAATCTTCATTGTAATCATTTTCTATTCCTTCGAAGGCAGAAGCATCCAAAGAAAAAGGTTCCGCATAAGAATCAAAATCATTTTCTATGTTAAAAGTGCTTGCTTCATTTAATTTATCTTGGTCATCTAAAAAATTATTTTCCTCTAAAACATTAGGAAGTATTTCATTCACTTCAACTGGTCTAACAAAAGAATCTTCTTGTGTTCCTTCTTCCTCCTTAGATGATACATGGCTTTCTTTTTCTTGATTATCAGCTTCCAAAAAGAATTCCTCGTTTTCAGAAGAAAGTTCCCCCTCTATAGGCAATTCTTGCTTTTCTATGTTGTCTTCTATTTCTTCTTGGTTTAAATAAAATTCCCCGCCTGGTTCTATTTCCTCTTCCGATGATGTATGGTTTTCTTCTCCATTTTCTTCTATAAATCCTTCTTCTGCTGGTTCCTCAGTCACATCTTCTTTTTCAAGCAAAGTTTCTTCTAAAACAGACTCCTGCTCTTTGCTTTCTTGAGTCGAAATTTCCTCTACAGGTGCTTCTTGCTTTTCTATATTGTCTTCTATTTCTTCTTGGTTTAAATAAAATTCCCCGCCTGGTTCTATTTCCTCTTCCGATGATGTATGGTTTTCTTCTCCATTTTCTTCTATAAATCCTTCTTCTGCTGGTTCCTCAGTCACATCTTCTTTTTCAAGCAAAGTTTCTTCTAAAACAGACTCCTGTTCTTTGCTTTCTTGAGCCGAAATTTCCTCTACAGGTGATTCTTGCTTTTCTATATTATCTTCTATTTCTTCTTGGTTTAGATAAAATTCTTCACCTGGTTCTATTTTCTCTTCTGATGATGTATAATTCTCTTCCCCATTTTCTTCTATAAATCCTTCTTCTGCTGGCTCTTCTTTTGTATTTTCACCCTCTAGGAAAGTATCTTCCAAAGCAGATTTTGTATCTATATTTTCTTGAGTGGAAATTTGTTCTATGAGTAATTCCTCTTTCTCTTCATCCTCTAATGAAGACTCTTCTATAGCGTTAATTTCTGTAAGTCCCTGCTCATTGCTATTTTCGTCCAAAGATATTTCCTCTGTTGACTCCTCAGTCACATCTTCTTTTTCAAGCAAAGTCTCTTCTAAAATAGACTCCTGTTCTATATTTTTATCCATATTCTCTTCTTGTAAATCTTTGTTTTCAGTTGCTAATTCCTTTTCATTGAATGTTTCTGTTGCATTCGCTAAAATCATCTTATCTTGCTGAGTTGACGAGGAAACTTCTCCTATAGAAATAGGTGCGCCCTCTACATTTTTATCGTCTTTCGCATCATCCATTTTTTTCAAAACTCGTTCACGGTATTTTCTTATTCTTTTTTTTGTTCCCTGTTCCTTTTTGTCTACATAATAACCTGTTATCGCAAAAAGAACAAGCACCAATACGATGACAAAGACTGTAATTGCTAAATCCATCTAGCATCCTCCTATTCTTTTATATCATAATAACACCAAAACCCTTTTTTTACAATATTTATTTTTCCAGGAAATCTTCTCCCTTAAATGTCTCTGTAAAGGATAGTCCTTCATAATTTCTTTGCCTTAACGCCTCATAAATCATAATGGCTACCGTATTGGATAAATTTAAGGCTCGAATCTTTCCATTCATAGGCATACGCATGCAATAATCTAGATTATGCTTTAGTATCTCCTTAGGGATCCCTGTACTTTCTTTTCCAAAAATAAAATAAATATCCTCATTCAAATTTGAATAGTCAAAACTTGTATGAGGTCTTTTTCCATATCTTGTTAAATAATAATAGGTTCCAAAATTTTGTTTCGAAAATGTAGCAAAATTTGGATAAATTGTGTAATTACAATGTTCAATATAATTTACGCCACTTCTTTTAATGTGTGCATCATCCAATTTAAAACCAAGAGGTTCTATCAAATGAAGTTTAACATTTGTTCCAGCACAGGTTCGCATAATGTTTCCCGTATTACCTGGAATTTCTGGCTCATATAAAACAACATGAATCATTCTTGTTCCGCCTTTTGTAAAAAAGTTATCGCATCATTTAAAGTAATGTTTGCACTATCCCTATATAGAATATCTACAATTTTTCCATTTTCAAAAGCATACATATTGGCCTGTCCTTTAGGAAGCGTTACTTTTTTTAAATCATCTATAAAATACTTATCTTTTAATGTATCATAAAATTTTGAGCCAACTTGACTTAAGTTTAAATAAACAATTTCTTTTGTCAATTCATGATTAATAATGTATTCTCTAAATTGACTTTCGAAATTTTCTATAGAAAAATCAGAAGAATAAGAAGCATAAATAATTATCTTTCTATTTTCAACAACATAACTTTTTAAATCGTTTTCCTTAATTTCAGATAGCACATCCATCCTATCATTGGTCACTACTTCTATAGCTTCTCTATTTTCATAGATTCTTTTTATAAATAAAACAGCAATGATTGTTAAAATAAAAAGTAGGAATGTTAAAACATAATTTTTAGCCTTTATCTGCCTCATTATCTCACCATCTTCCTATTCACATTCTATCATATATATACTCTTTAAGCAAGAAAAAATGATTATATAAAATCATCCATTCCTTTAATTTCATCTATTGTCACTATTGGGAGAGAAATACCTTCCTGCGCACATAAACGATCAAATTTCTCTTTAAATATCGTCAGTTCTTTTATGATACTATCTGGGTAAATTCGCTTACTGTTTTTAATGGCATTGTATACATCTAGAATCGTCACTTCATTTCTATTTTCAAATAAGGCGTTGGAAAACGCGGCTGTGAGTACAGATAAAGCAACATCAGGATACATGGCGGCTAACCCATATACTCTTTTAAATTCCGAAGTAGCACTTACAATTTGGGTCACCAAAAGTTGTGTAATATACGCATTGTATTTGAAATGTACCCCTGTTTGGTGTTCAATTTTTGGTAAAGTTCCCATTAATATTTGCACGGTTGTTTCCTCACTTGGCTCTGGAACTTCTATCTTTTCAAATCGCCTTAAAAAGGCTCTGTCACGAATTACATAAGCGTCATATTCCTCTGTGGTTGTTGCCCCAATCGCCTTCGTGTCTCCTCGATCCAAAACTGGCTTTAATATATTGGCTAAATCCATAGGACCATCCGATTTTCCTCCAATTAAAGTATGAATTTCATCGATAAAAGCAATCACTTTTGTTGTTCGTTTTAATTCATCAACCAAAAGGGAAATAATCAGTCTCTCTTCCCCATTTAAATTTATCTTTCCAACCAAAGAAGAGGAACCGACTTTAATAATACGATAGCCTAATAAAGCATTGGGTACTTGCCCTCTTTGAATTAAATAGGCAAGACCCTCTACAATTGCTGTTTTACCAATTCCCGCTTTTCCAACCAATAGTCCTGACTTTTCAGGTGTCAAAAGAATCATAATTAGTTTTTTGATCTCTTCATCACGAGCAATGGCAGGATTGGTAATATATTGTTTGGCTGTTAAGTCTTCCCCATATTGTTCAAGTACGCTAAAACTTGTATTCATGTTTCGTTCTCCTTTTTTTTGCGTAAATGAAAGTCGCCTTCATTTACTATTTTATGTACCCTATTTCTTTAAAGAAATCAAGGGTATCGTTATAAGATTTCTCTCCAATCAAAGAACCGTTAACATCTGATTTTCCTTGATTGATATAAATTAATGTTGGCGTTCCTTTTAAATCAACTTTCTTCTTTAAACTTGCTTCTTCACTTTTTGTTAATGTAGCTGTATTTATACTATAAGCGGTAATACGTTTCTCGTTTAAAACTTTGACCAAAGTGGGCTCATAGTTTTCACAGTAGGTACATCCTGTTTTATGTATATATAGGACAAAACTTTCCTTATCATTGATTTTTTCTTTTAATTCATTATAACTTATTGTTTGCAAAGTTTGTTTTGATGAACAACCACAGATTATAAATATTACCGTAACTGCAAGTAATAGTTTTTTCATAACTTCCCTCCATTTTTATTATTATACCCTATTCTTGTTAAAAAAAAAAGTTTTAATTTTTTAAAACTTTTATCTGATTACCTCATATTTATAGGAAGAAATCTTTTTCTTTTCTGTTTTTATCTTTGCTTTGATTTTCTTTTTATCCCCTATTCCCATGGTTTCGGCAACTTTTACATCCATCTTTTCTAGTTCTTGTCCCTCTTTATCATAAAAATAAATAATAACGTATCCTACGTAACTTAAGCCCTCTGCTTTATTTTCAATTTCAAATTCGATTTCCTCTTCTATTTTCATATCACTTACGCCAATCACGCCTGTTTGTTCTTTTTTTGTTTCGTTCTTTATTTCTTTTCTCTTATTTCCACAACCTGCTGCTATAAACAAGAGGAACAGAATCATTCCTATTTTTTTCATTTATTCACTCCTGCACTTTTTTTGATTTGGCTGACTTCTACTACCAAATCTGCCCCCTCTTTTTCCAGTCTTTTTAATTCTTCTTCGTATTCCTTTAATGTATTATTGATCACTTCACAGTCACAGGTACTACTATCAAAGATGGAATCCGCTATTTCTGTCTTCATCGTATCCAATATTCTTTTTCTCGTCGTACTCATCGCTA
>CAMXQX010000058.1 GCA_947246355.1 uncultured Bacillota bacterium
TAAAAAACAGAGAAAATCTAATTGATAAAAAACTACATATTGATAATAACCAATATATAGTAGTGGATATAATTGAGGATAATAATAACGATCTAGGTGATATGGTTGCTATTAAAAATACTCAAACAAATACTATAGATACAGAACCAGTTGATTATATATATTATATATTAGAAAAAAATAATCAGTCTAAACTGTCTGAAAAAGAAAAAAACCCTGTTAAAGTGAAAAAACAAGTATCTCAAATGACATTATTTGCTCCACGAGAAGAAGAGTTGGCAGATAGAATAGTAGATATATTCAATTCGTTTGATACAAAATATAAAGGAACTTTTTATGTTGATGATATAGAATTAAAAGTTTGGGATCATATCAAGTCTAAAAAAAGGAATCTAATGATATGTCTAAAAAGTACAAAATGTGTAGAATATAGTAATAAAGATACTGCTTTTACATGTTTTAATACTAATAAAGAAGATGAAATATTATTAAGGGAAATAACAGACATAGACCCATTCTTAAAATATTTGAGTCAAGATAAAGATTTTTCTATCTCTCTTACACCTGATACTATATATGTTTTCTATAATAAGTTTGATGAAAAAGAAATAGATTTAAGTATTGGTAGAAATGAAGTATTATCAAGTGTAAATAATAATGATAATATTGAAATTATTGATAATCCTCCTAATGAAATTAAGGTAGAGAAAAAAAGTAGAAAGAAAATTATCAATTATGTATTACATCCAGAAGTACCCCATGAAGAAAGAATTAATTATAAAATTATTGATAATGATTTAGGTGTTGGAACAAATTCAGAAAAGTTTAGAAATAATATAACTGCAATTCGATTATTAAAAAAAGTAGAATCTGAAAATAGATATGCAACACCTGATGAACAAGAGGTATTATCAAAATATGTAGGTTGGGGTGGCTTACAGAAAGCATTTGAAAAAGAAACCTTTGAGAACACGGAAATGGAAATGTTATTAGATGAGGGTATTATAAGTAAAGATGAGTATAAAAATGCAAAATATACTGTTACGAATGCCTTTTATACTCCACCTATTGTTATAAAGGCAATGTATAAAGCATTATCTAATATGGGACTTGAAAAAGGTAATATTTTAGAACCATCATGTGGCATTGGAAACTTTATTGGTTTACTACCAAATAATGATAAACTTAAAATATATGGTGTAGAAAATGATAATATAAGTGGCAGTATTGCTAGACAGTTATATCAAAAATCATCTATTGCAATTCAGGGATTTGAAAATGTAGATTATTCAGATTCCTTTTTTGATGTGGTGGTAGGAAATGTACCTTTTGGAACAGAACATCTAAATGATAAAAAGTATGATAAATACCATTTTGTTATTCATGACTATTTCTTTGCTAAAGCTATTGATAAAGTTCGACCTGGTGGGATTGTTGCTTTAATTACCAGTAAAGGAACTCTTGATAAAGAAAATAGTGATTTTAGAAAGTATTTAGCACAAAGAGCACATCTAGTAGGAGCGATTCGATTACCTAATAATACTTTTAAAAAAAATGCAGGAACTGAAATAACATCAGACATCATATTTTTACAAAAAAGAGATGGTATTACTGATATACTTCCTGACTGGGTTAATTTAGGTACTAATGAAGATGGTATTTCAATAAATCAATACTTTATTGATAACCCCAATATGGTATTAGGAAAAATGGAAATGAAATCGAATCAATATGGTGGATATTCTTCTATTTGTACACCATACGAAGATAGAAACTTGGAAGATTTATTAAATAATGCTATTAATAATATTCATGCAACTATTGAAGATTATAATATTGATGATGTGGAGGAAGAGTTAGTATCTATTGAAGCTGATCCTAATACAAGGAACTTTTCTTATACTATTGTTGATGATAAAGTTTATTATAGAGAAAATAGTAGAATGTTTGAAATGAATCTTCCAAAAGCAACAGAAGAAAGAGTAAGAGGATTAATTGAATTAAGGGATACAACAAGAGAAATAATAGATATGCAACTAGAAGATTTCCCAGATGAAGATATAAAAAAATCTCAAACAAAGTTAAATGATTTATATGATAAATTTATAAAAAAGTATGGATTAATAAATAGTAGAGGTAATTCTATTGCATTTTCTGATGATAGTAGTTATTTCCTTTTATGTTCATTAGAGATATTAGATGAAAATGGCAATCTAGAAAAAAAGGCAGATATGTTCACTAAAAGGACTATCAAACCTTTATTTGAAAAAAGAAAAGTTGAAAATGCAATGGATGGTTTATTAGTATCTATTGCAGATAAGGCACGAGTTGATTTAAGTTATATTCAAAGTATTACTAATATAGATATGGATAAAATTCTGGAGGAATTAAAGGGGGAAATATATAGAGTTCCAGAGTATGGAAATCCTAACCATTGGGTTACAGCGGATGAATATTTAAGTGGAAATGTTAGAGAAAAACTAGAAATTGCAGAAAAATTTGCACAAGATGATGAGTCATATAATGAAAATGTTGAAGCATTAAAGGAAGTAATACCGCCATATATATCAACAGAAGATATTGTTGTTAGGTTAGGAGCAACATGGATACCTACACATTATATTAAAGAGTTTATGTTTGAATTATTAGATTCTTCTAATGATGCAATGCAATATATGGATATTCGTTATTCTGATTTAACTGGAGAATGGAATATTGAGAAAAAATATTATGATAGAAATTCTGTACCAGTTACATCTACTTATGGAACTAGTAGAGCAAATGCTTATAGATTATTAGAAGATGCTTTGAATTTAAGAGATACTAAAATATTTGATTATGTGATAGATGATGATGGAAATCGAAAGGCAATTCTTAATAAGCAAGATACTGCTATTGCTCAAGCAAAGCAAGATAAAATAAGAGATGCTTTTGATGAATGGATATGGAGAGATATTGATCGTAGAGAAAAATTAACAGAGTTATATAATAAAAAATTTAACTCTATTAGATTAAGAGAATATGATGGCTCTAATATTTCCTTTTTAGGAATGAATCCAGAAATCAAATTAAGAGAGCATCAAGTTAATGCTATTGCTCGAATCTTATATGGTGGAAACACCTTATTAGCACACGAAGTTGGAGCAGGAAAAACATTTGAAATGGTTGCAGCCGCTATGGAAAGTAAAAGACTAGGACTATGCAATAAGAGTTTATTTGTAGTACCTAATCACATCATTGCACAATTTGCTAGTGAGTTTTTACAATTATATCCATCTGCCAATATATTAGTTTCAACAAAAAAGGATTTTGAAACAAAAAATCGTAAAAAGTTTTGTTCAAGAATTGCAACTGGAGATTATGATGCTATCATTATAGGGCATTCACAATTCGAGAAGATTCCAATGTCAGTTGAAAGACAAAAAGATATTTTAGAAAAACAATTAATGGATATATCAAGAGGTATAGAAGATTTAAAAGCTCATAATGGGGAAAAGTTTAGTATTAAGATGCTCGTTAGAACACAAAAATCTATTGAAAAAAAGTTAGAAAAGTTAAATAGTCGAGAACGAAAAGATGATGTAATTACATTTGAAGAATTAGGAGTTGATAGATTATTTGTAGATGAAGCTCATTATTATAAAAATTTATATCTATATACTAAAATGAGAAATGTTTCTGGAGTAGCAACAACAGAAGCACAAAAAAGTTCTGATTTATATATGAAGTGTAGATATTTAGATGAAATTACAGATAATAAAGGTGTTATATTTGCAACAGGAACACCTATTTCAAACTCTATGACTGAACTTTATACAATGCAGAGATATTTACAATATGATGAATTATTAAAGTCTGGTTTGCAACATTTTGATGCTTGGGCAAGTACTTTTGGAGAAACAGTTACTGCAATAGAAATAGCTCCAGAGGGAACAGGTTTTAGAATGAAAACTAGGTTTGCAAAGTTTCATAATATCCCAGAATTAATGCAAATGTTTAAAAACTTTGCTGATATTAAAACAGCAGATACATTGAATCTTCCTGTACCTAAAGCAGAATTTGAAACGATTGTAAGTCTTCCTAGTGATGTTCAACTAGATTTAGTTAAGTCTTATGGAGAACGAGCTGAAAAAGTAAGGAATAGAGATGTTAAGCCAGAAGAAGATAATATGCTTAAAATTACTAATGAAGGTAGAAAACTAGCACTAGATCAAAGAATAATTAATAGCATGTTACCTGATTTTGAAAATAGCAAGGTAAATATGTGTTGTGAAAATATCTATAATATTTGGGAAAAATATAAAGATAAAAAGTTAGCACAATTAGTATTTTGTGATTTATCAACACCAAAAGATGATGGGAGTTTTGATGTCTATAATGATATTAAAATGAAATTAATAAGTAAAGGTGTTCCAGAAAGTGAGATAGAATTTATTCATAATGCTAATACTGAAGTCCAAAAGAAAGAATTATTTTCAAAAGTAAGGCAAGGACAAATAAGAATCTTAATGGGTAGCACTCAAAAAATGGGAGCAGGAACTAATTGCCAAGATAGATTAATCGCATTACATGACCTTGATTGTCCATGGCGACCTAGTGATCTACAACAAAGACTAGGAAGAATTGTTCGTCAAGGAAATCAAAATGATACAATATATATTTATCGTTATGTAACTGAAAAGACATTTGACTCATATTTATACCATCTAGTTGAGAGCAAACAGAAATTTATATCTCAAATAATGACATCTAAAGTTCCAGTTAGAGATGCAGAAGATGTAGATGAAAGTGTTTTATCTTATGCTGAAATTAAAGCATTGGCTACAGGTAATCCAGAAATAATTGAAAAAACAGAGCTTGATACCCAAGTATCCAAATTAAAATTATTAAGACAAAATTATTTAAGTGAACATTATGATTTAGAAAGTAAAGTCAAAAAAGTGTTTCCTAGTGAAATCGAAAGATATGAGAAAAATTTAGAAAACTATAAAAAAGATTTAGAGTTCTTAAAAGAAAATTGCCCATCTAGTGAAGATGAGTTTTTTTCTATGAAGATTAATAATAAAGAAATTATAGATAAACAAGTTGCAGGAGAAATGATATTGGCTGAATGTGAAAGATGTGTTAAAGAGGGCAGTAAAGATTTTGCAGAATATAAAGGATTCAAAATGGAAATACAATTTGATAGTTTTTTTAAAGAATATAAGTTGTATTTAAAAAATAATGCCACTTATACTGTAGAACTTGGAGAAAGTGATACAGGTAATATAATTAGAATTGATAATACAATTAATAGTATTTCTAATGAAATTACTTACACAGAAAAACAAATATTGGGTCTAAAAAGTGATTTGGAAAATGCAAAAACAGAGATTAATAAACCTTTTCCACAAGAACAAGAATTAAAAGATAAAATGGCAAGACTAAATATATTAAATAAAAAACTTAATTTAGATGAAAAAAATCATGAGATTTTAGAAGATGATGATCCATCCGAAGAATTATATGAAAAAAATCAATCTTATAAAAAAGATTATGAGAGATAATTTGTACATTGGATTTATTCCTCTTTTTCAGTTAATATGAATATGGAGGTGTTGAAGAGTGGATTTTGAAAGATTATTTAATCAAAAAAGTGAAGATGACTACTGGGATATTGTAAATGAAATAACATCCTATTTATATAGAAATAGTGAAGATTATAAAAAGAATTCCAATTCCATTTGTGATATTTTAGATGATAATGATAATTTGAGGTCGATATTGGAAGACAATAAAGCATTAGACTTAACCAAGTCAGAAGTTGAAAAACTAATAGAGTATATAAACAAACTTTCAGAAAAAAACATTATGGAAAGAAAATATATATACCAAGCAGGGTGTCGCTTCACATATTTTTTTCTAAAAAACATTGGCTTGTTAAAAGAGATAAATACAGATGTGTCAAAAGGCTAATAAGAATAAATATAATGTGCTACAAGAAAAAGATGTTAGAAACATCTTTTTTTGTTTATAAGGAAAGTGCGTTAGAAAGCGTAACAAAAAAACATTCACTAATAGTGAACATTAATACATTGAAACATGAAGAAAAGAATAACAGAAGTTATTTTTTTAAAAAATTAGAGGGAATGGAAGTTTCTTTTCCACACTTTTGACAGGTAAGAGTAGAAACTTTTTTGTTAATTTTCAAATGGTATTTCTTTCTAGACATTTCATCATAAATAAAATTTGGAACTTTTTCAGTGAAGCCACAATTTAAACAAGTAGTCTCAATATCTCCACCAATATCATCTATAAAATCTTTTTTCATATCAATCCTCCATCACGTGTAATAACTCTTATAGTATACCATTTCTTCATGACAATTTGGACATATTAGTGGATCAATATGAAAATTAATTAAAATTTTAGTTCTCCATTTATTAAAAGATTTTTTTAAATTGATTCTATAAGTATCAATTAAATGAATCATTTCAATATTTATTTTAGTAGAATTATGATAAGCACCATAAAAACGAATATATTTAAAATTAGGCTCAGGGATATGCATAATAAGTTTTTGAATAAATTCATAAGCATGTAATTTTTCAATAACAATGATATCATCTTCATGTCTTTGATACCAAAAGGTAACAAAATAACCATCGTAATCTAAAATACGAGATTCAGCCATAACAGGACGGGATAAATATCTACAAACATAAGAAAGAAGGCCTTTAATAGATTTAAATTTACATTTAGGGGCATGAACATAAAAGCCATCTGGATATTTAAAATATAAATTATTTTTAATTTTTCTAAACTCTTTCTTACCGATTTCATTTTCAAGTAAATCAAGAATTAATTTCATCCAACGTTTTCTAAAAGAAGCATAGGCAAAGAAATCAACTTTAACAAAATTATTATTAGTGTTAGAAATACCGCCATCTAAGAGAATCATATGAATATGAGGATTAAAGTTAAGAGCTCTACCATATGTATGTAGTACAGAAATGAAAGCAGGAATAAGATTTTGTTTTTTAAATTTTTCTTGAAACCAACATTTAACAGTAGAAGAGGATGCCTGAAATAATAAATTTAAAAGTTTGCGGTTATTTCTAAAATAACCTCTAAGTTCTTCAGGAATAGTAAAGACAACATGACGATGTTTCCAATTGAAAAGTTTAGAGTGGATAGATATAGATCTATCTTCATTATATTTGTTCCCGCAAGAAGAACAAAAGCGAGTTTTACAAGTATTGGGAACAACTTTTTCTTTATGACAAGAAGGACATTCATATAAAGAATAACCTAACATATAAGATTTGCATAAAAGAAATTTATCAATAACTTTATCAATAATTGTTCTACGTTTTCTACTAGCAAATTTAAATTTATAATTATCCCAGTGATCATTAAAAATATCTTTAATATGAAATACCACCTTGCGATTTTTAACTTTATCTTTATAAGTTTCAAATTCTTTATCTTTTTCTGTACAAACTATCATAACACCACTTATTATAAGTATAGCATTAAATGAAAATATATCAAAAAATGCACCCGTTAGGGTGGCGAATGAAATTTATTTCATTCTTTTTTTACTTGTTAAAGAAAGGAGATTAAATGTATGATAAAAGAGTTAGTTGATAAAGTATATAGTAAACTCCATAATGAATATATGGAATATATAAATAGTATTATACGATTACCTATTGAAGAGATAATCAAAAATATTTATCCAATAACTATCAGGCAAGAATTTGTCGATATGTTTCAAGATGCAAAAAATTTTAATAAATTTCAATTACTAGCATTATTAGAAAAAGAAAATACTTTAGACTATTTATATGAAGTTTATGAAGATACAGATGGTGGGCTTCATAATTTT
>CAMXQX010000059.1 GCA_947246355.1 uncultured Bacillota bacterium
TGAATAGAATTTATTCATTTCTACTCAGCCCCTTTTTTGTTTTTTTGATAGAACAAGAAGAAAAACCAACTAAAAAGTGAACCATTATTTTAATACTATTGCTAGCTTTTTTTGTAAGTTTTTCACTTCATCTTCTGTATCCCAGTCGGCATAGTCGAATCGTTTCTTGAACATTTCATATATCTGTTCAATATGATTTGGATGGGTAATTCCTTTTTGATTTAACTGTTCCATTATTTCTTGAAAAGATAGGAAGTCATTTTCTTTATACAATTCGCTAGTATCATATAAATTTCTTTTACCAGTTATAAAATGCGTTGGATATACTCCTTTATTTTCATGAAATCTATTTTTTAATTCTTTATATTTGGATAATTCATCTGCTAACTGTTCCCTACTTAACATTTTTGTTGCATTCTTTTTAAATTCACTTTCAGGTATACAAAATGTAACATAGGCTTTTTCTTTGTAAAAGTCATATCCACAATATTGTAACAGAAGATCCTTTGGAATATCGTATTCTAGTAGTTCAAAGTTATACTTTGCATAACATAATGAACATATTCTAAAAGAATGAATTAAAGCATCATAAGAAAAGAGAAAGAAAGATTTATGATTTTCATCTTTAGGTTTAAATGTTGTTATAAACTCTCTTACATCATACTCTTGGTTAAAAAAAGGGTACGTTTCTTCAAAAGATATATATCCTAAATCATACAGGATACCTTCTAAATTCTCTTGCTCTTTATTCAATGAACCAAATTTCTCAATCGTTGAAGTAAGAGAAGGAACAATTCTATAAACGAGTGCCATCAAAATCCCTCCTTTGGATTGTTGTTTATATTAGCATATTTTCATTAAATAAGCAAGCTCTATTTATATAAAAATTTTTAAGAATCCAAAAGATACGAGCATCATGATAATACTAGCCATAAAAATACCTAAGAGGGTAGCTAAAAAAGACTTTTTCTTATCCATTCCAAGAAGCACGGCAATTAAACATCCTGTCCATGCTCCTGTTCCTGGTAGGGGAATCCCCACAAATAAGACAAGACCCAAATACCCAAATTTTTCAATTTTCTCCTTTTTGGCATTGGCCTTATTTTCAAGCCATTCAATCCCTTTTCTGAAACGAGTTTTTTTCCATTTTTGAAATATAAATTCAATGAACCATAAGATAAAAGGTACAGGTAAAATATTTCCAATAATGCAAAGAATGTAACTTGTAAAAGGGGGTAAGTCCAAAAGAGAAGCGGCGAGAAGGCCACCACGAAGTTCTAAAATAGGCAGGCAAGAGAGAAGAAAAACGATAATTTCTCTTGTTATCCCGCCATTGTCTGCTCCAAAAGTATCAACAAAAAATTTAACAATTGCTTCCATAAGTATTCATTCCTTTCACTTTATTTCATGTAAATAAGCTAAAATCATTTTAGCTATTTTCCTAACGTATTCATTATAACTTCTTTTTATAAGACCGTCAATTTATAATTGACTTGAATAAAAATTTTATTTATACTATAATTAAAGTGTTAAGCAAAAAGTAGAATTTCTAATTCTTTTGCTATAAAAAGGAAGGAAAGGGAAAAATATAAATCCTTTTTAGATTTATATGTATAGAAAAACGATGAAAAAAAGAGGAATAAGTGCAGCAATCGCACTTTGTATATTCATACCAATTTTACTTTATGGGCACAAACCTTATGCTTTCGCTATTTTTATTCTTTCTCTACAGGGAATGCGAGAAATACTGGCTGCAAGGGCCAAAGAGAAAAAAAACCCTATTTTTATTACAGCGATCTCTTATTTACTTCTTTCTTATTTTATATTAGTAGGAATGGAAAAAAAAGAATTAGTAGATGTGCTGGATTTTAGAGGATTGAGTTTGTTATTCTTTGGGTATTTGCTTCCTGTTATCATTTATCGGAAGGATAGTACATATGGTATCATAGATGCTTTTTTTATGATAGGGGTCACACTTTTTTTAAGTCTTTCGTTTACGCTACTTGTTGTTATACGTAATGTAGGCTTATGTTGGATTCTTTATTTGTTTTTGATTACTATTTTCACAGATACATATGCTTATTTGACTGGAAAGCTCATTGGGAAACACAAATGTATCCCTTCTATATCGCCTAATAAAACGTGGGAAGGTTGTATAGGAGGGACTCTCATGGGAAGTTATGTAGCCTCCATGTATCTTTTAACAATAACCCATTTAGATGTCTCTTTTGTATATATACTTTTGATGACATTGTTTTTATCCATTATTGGACAGTTTGGAGATTTGCTTTTCTCCGCTATCAAAAGAGAATTTCAAATCAAAGATTTCTCGAATTTTATGCCAGGACATGGGGGAATTTTAGATCGATTGGACAGTATTTTCTTTGTCCTCTTTGCATTTACTTTTTTTATGAATTCTTTATAGGGAGGGACTATGACACTTATTTATTTTATTCTTGTATTAGGAATTACCGTTTTGGTTCATGAACTTGGCCATTTCTTATTTGCTAAGCACGCAGGGGTGCATGTCTATGAGTTTTCGATTGGTATGGGTCCTAGACTTTTCACTAAGAAACGAAAAAATGATGAAACAGAGTACAGCCTTCGGCTCCTTCCTATTGGAGGATTTGTTGCCATGGCAGGAGAAGATACCGAAGATGCAGATGTTCCTAAAGAAAAACAGTTGATTTATAAAAAATGGAAGGATCGTTTTTTAACCATCATTGCAGGTGTTTTATTCAATTTTATTTTTGCTTTTTTACTTTTATTTCTAATAGGAATTATAGAAGGAGTTCCTAAAAACCAAGCGACGGTCAAACATATCGAGGAAGGCTACTCTTTAAGTACAACCAACATGAGAGAAAATGATCGAATTTTGACTTTGAATGGACATACAATAACGACCACCGATAAACTTATCTTTTTCTTGACCGTTCACCAAGGAAAAGAGATGGAATTTGTTGTCAGACACGCAAATGGAGAAAAAGAGACGATTGAAGTTGCCCCTACCAAAATAGAAATGGAAAATGGGCAAATAGACTATCGTTTTGGACTTGAAATTGACACGACCAAAACGCATGCATTTCTTGCCCTACTTCGCTATCCTTTTGTTAAAACGTATTCTTTAGTGGAGCAGCTTTTTCTTACTATAAAGAGTCTTGTGTTGGGGGAACTTAGTGTTAAGAATTTATCTGGCCCTGTTGGAATCTATACGGTAGTTGGAGAAAGTGCAAAAGCGGGATTTGTAAATGTTCTTTACCTAATTGCTTATTTATGTATCAATGTAGGTTTCATTAATCTTCTTCCATTTCCTGCTTTTGATGGAGGAAGAGCCTTCTTCCTTTTGATTGAGAAAGTTCGAGGAAAGAAAATAAGCAGTAAAACAGAAAATAGAATCCATAGTATTGGTTTTTGTCTTTTAATGGTTTTAATGGTATGGATTACTTTTAATGATATTGTACGCTTAATAGGATAACATAAAAAGTTATCTTTTTTTTGCAGGAAAAAAGAATTTTTGCCTTTATGTTAAGGGTGAGGAGGTGAAAAATGGAAAGAAAAAAGAAAGCTCTATTCCTACTTGCCATTCCTATCTTTGTTATCTTTACTTTCCTTTTAAAGACAAAGCATAAAAAGGATATCGTTGTTACAAAAAAGGCAGAAGAAAGCGCTATGATAGAGAATAAAGTGGAAGAAAACCAGGAAGAAATGGTGGAGGAGAAGACAGAGATAGTGGTTGATGTCAAAGGACAGATCGCCAATCCAGGTGTTTATTCCCTCAAAGAAGGCTCGAGGGTTATGGATGCTATTCAAATGGCAGGAGGTCTTTTAGAAGAAGCCAACACGGCTCTTATTAATTTAAGTAAAAAACTAGAGGACGAGATGGTGATTATTATCTATAGCAATCAAGAAATAGATTCACTAAGGAAAGAAGAAAAAATCGTTTATAAAATTGTGGAAGTGGAAAAAGAATGTCCTGATCTTATGAATAAAGCATGTATTACAGAGAAAAAAGAAGAGATAAGCGACAAGGAGAAGAAACGTGTAAATTTAAATACAGCTACTTTGGAAGAACTGACCTCTTTATCTGGAATTGGTGAGGCAAAAGCAGAAAAGATTATTGAATACAGGGACAGTTTTCCATTTGAGAACATTGAGCAATTAAAAGAAGTAAGTGGTATAGGAGAAGCCCTATTTGAAAAAATCAAAGAAGATATTATGGTGTAGTTATCTTTTGCTTTGTTTCCTTACTTTCTATCGTCTTAATGCATCCCCCTTAGAAAGAGAGCTCTCTTTTCCTTTTATTGGAAGAATTGTCGAAGTGAAAACAAAGGAAAATAGTATTGTTTATATAGTGCAGGGGAAGGAAAGAATTGTGGCCTATAGTTATACACAAAAAGAGAAAATACCACTTGGAACCATTGTGAAAATAGAGGGGAAAGAAATAAAACTAGAAAAGAATCGTAATTTTTACTTGTTTAATTATAAAAATTATTTAAAAAGCAAAGGAATAACACGGCAAGTTACCGTACAAAACCTAGAAATTGAAAAACAACAGATTTCATTTGCCTATAAAATTAAAAATGCTTTTTTAAATTATTTGCAAAATTTCGAAAAGACAAAAGAGTACATGTTGCTTTTGCTTTATGGGGAAAATACGTTAGACGAAGAGATTTACAAAGGGTATCAGAACATAGGGATAGTTCATTTGTTTGCCATTTCTGGAATGCATATTGGATTTTTTGTACATTTATTTGAAAAGTTGATTAAAAAAGGTAGACAAAGGGATGTTCTTTTATTTTTCTTCTTAACATTTTATTTGTTTTTAGTAAAATCTTCTCCTGGGATTACACGAGCAATTTTATGTGAAAATATTTTTATTGTGGCTAAAAAAAGATGGAGTAGGGAAGAAATACTGGTTTTTGTCTTCTTTTTAATGCTTTTAGTGCATCCTTATATTCTATACCATACAGGATTTCAACTTAGTTTTTTATTATCGTTTACTCTTGGATTTATAAGAAAAAAGAAAACAAAAAAAGTACTCATCTCTTCATTTTTTCTTTTTTTAGTTAGTTTGCCTATTGTTGTAAATATGAACTTTGAGGTGAACCTTTTTACTCCTTTTTATAATTTAATTTTTGTTCCCTTTGTTTCTTACCTTTTATTTCCAACGTTACTTATTACTTTCTTTCTTCCTTATTTTGAAGTACTTCTTTTGTTGGAAATCACGATTTTAGAAAAAGGGACAGCTTTTCTAAATGCAATTCCTTCTACGCTTCCTTTGGGCTATTTTTCTCTTCTCTCGTTGCTTTTTTTCTATAGTATTCTTCTATTTTCCTTTTGGAGAAAAAAATATCTATTGCTTCTTTTTGTTTTTTTACTTTTTCATTATTTCAAACATGATTTAATCGTTCAAAATAAAATAACGCTTTTTGATGTGGGTCAAGGAGATAGTATATTAATAGAAAAAGGTGTCAACATTCTGATTGATACTGGTGGAGAAAAAGAAAAAACAAAAGCACTTTCTATTTTAATTCCATCCCTAAAGGCACGGGGAATCCATAAATTGGATGCTTTAATTCTTACTCATGGAGATTTTGATCATGCAGGAAGTGCGATGGAACTTCTTGCCAATTTTAAAGTAGATAAAGTTTATTTAAATGGAAGTTCTGATACAAAGTTAGAACAAGAGATTCTTACATATTTAGAAGAAAATCACATAGACTATAAAAAAGTGGTAGAGCAGTCATGGATGGATCAGCAATTGGGATTGACACTTTTGCATTTTGAAAATGCTAAAAACGAAAATGAAGATAGTTTACTAACCTACATGAAAATAAAGAATTATAATATACTATTAATGGGTGATGCAGGAAATCCAACAGAGGAGAAATTACTACAGACTTATAAGATTCCAGAAATAGATATTTTAAAAGTAGGACATCATGGTTCGAAATATAGTTCCTCTCTTCCCTTTTTAAAAGAAATACATCCACAATATGCCCTTATTTCTGTTGGGAAAACAAATACATATGGGCATCCAAGTCCTAAAACTATTGATCGTTTAACAACTTTAAATACCACCATTTTAGATACAAGTACGAAAGGGAGTATCGAATTGCATTTAGATAGATCCCTTTGGATTCGTACTTGCTTACAGTCCGCTACGCGGTAGCGTTTATATAGACGAAAGAGAAAAAATTTCTCTTTCTTTGTTTACAAAAGAGAAAAAAAATAGTATTATAGCTACCTAAGGAGGAATGGCGTATGGGTTTAAAAGAACAAGTAAATGCTTTCGTTCAAAATGCAGTAGAAATGTACAAGCTCTACGATAGCCTTAAATTGGATGGGAAAAACGGTTTGGTAAAAAAAGAAATCAAAAAGACGCCTCTTTTTACTTGTTTATCGTTTTTACTGGAAAAGGAAAAAGAGTATGAGGAATCTTTAGAGAGGGAAATGACAGAAAGTCTAATCACGGAATGCAATAACTTATGGAGTTTTATTCCCATACAAGGTGGGCAAAATAGGATAGAACATTATATTGAAAATGAAAGCTATGTTCTTCCCTATCTTCGTGTCATTCAAAGGATTGTAGATTTACTAGAAAATAGAGAAGAAGTGGCAGATTATAGTAGGGAAGAGGAAGAGTCAGATACCAAAACAATAGAAAAACAAACTTTCAAAAGCACATCGGAAACTGTTCTTGATGAATTTTATCCAGAATTAGAAGAACAATATACGGCTCATCTAATAAATATAGCATTTAAAAACAAGGCTCTTTATAAAGATACACCCTATGAAAACATTTGCAATCAACTTATTAAAGATTTTATTTATCTATCAAAAAATTTAGAGAGTTATTTTATTTATGATATGATTTCCAATATGCCATATACATTATTGCTAGTAGAAGATCTCTATCCAAATTATTTTCAAAATATAGGTATAGGAAGGGCAGCTATTTTAGATGATATACAGATGATACTTAAAAGACAGTTAGTACTTTTATCCTCAAAGAAAACAACACATACCAATAAAGTTGCCTTTCTACGATGCCTTTATATGGAGATGCTATGTGAAGAGCTGGATGAGGAAACCATAGAGGCTTTTTTAGAGAATAATGGGGGTATATTAGAGACAATAGACTATGATTTTCCTATTTTGAAAGAATGGAGAAGGATAATAGATACATTTTATCTTGAAGAAAAGGAAGAACAAAAGGTAAAAAAATAAAGGAGCAGTAACTTAGAAGTAGTGTTTTAAAATGTCTAGGGGGAGAAAGATGACTTCAAATGTAAAGTTATACTGTAGAATGATTGATATCGTTGAAAAAAAGAAACAAGAGGCTCTTAAAGTAATGCGAAGAAATAATACGTTATCTAGTGAGCAAGGGAAAGCATTGCTGCAAAAATACGATGAACTTCTATTAGAAAAGTATAAAAAATTAGAAGAAATGATTGAAAAAGATAGTAAGTAGTTTTTTATAATAAAAAAAGCCTAGGGTAAGACTAGACTTTTTCGGGGTGTGTCAGGGTGTGTCAAGAAAAATGTGTAAGTTGTTAAAAATTTCCTTAAATTAAATTGTCAAAGAGCAGGTATTTAAATTCACTAATAGTAATTATAAATATTTACGAATTCTCTCTTTGAATTTAGGATGAGCATCTAATTGATTACGAACCATAGCCCAGTTATGAACCATTGCTTTATCCCATTTTTTCTGTAACTCAGTTACTCGTAAATATAATACTTTCATGAGAGCATCCTCGTTGAGAGTATAGAAAAAGTTGTGTAAAAAGAAAAAACTTCCGATATGATAAAATAA
>CAMXQX010000060.1 GCA_947246355.1 uncultured Bacillota bacterium
TGATTTTCTTTTTTACGATACTAATCATACCACATCACACCTTTCTTGACTAGACCTTTTCGGTCGACAAAAAAATCAATCATATTTCAGATTGATTTAATCATTAACGTCACTTGGTGCGACGATTTTACCTTTTGGAGCGGGTGACCAGAATCGAACTGGCATAATCAGCTTGGAAGGCTGGAAGTCTACCATTGACCTACACCCGCAAATCAGTAGGCATCTATAATTATACTCTTATTTTAATATATGTCAATATTTTTATAATATGTTTTTTAAAATCGTGAATTTCGTGAAATGAAAAAGTAAAATATGATTACGTGAATTATGATTAATTTAAGTCATTATCATAAGTTAATCATAAAATTATAAAACTTTATATCTAGAATTATTGACTTTTGAATTTTTATTCTTTATAATTATAATAGCGTGATAACATCACGCAGGCGCTCTTACGGTTTAATGTGAGAGTGTCCAACCAAAACCCCCTGAAGAGTCAGCGAAAGCTGGCTCACTTTTTGTTTTTGCTTGAATTTACAGGGGTTTCTAAAATCATTATTTTATAAATTATTGCTTTCAACTACCAACCAACTACCAAAATCCTATATTAAAGGTGCAGGATAAGTTAGTTTATTTATGGTGTTTACAGCATCATAAAGTTTATCTTTGAACATATGCGTATAAGTATCAAGAGTTTCTTCTATGGATGCATGACCTAAAAATTGTGATACAACTGCTATATTGGCATTGTTGTTGATGAGTAAGGATGCACAACTGTGTCTAAAATCATGTAACCTTATTCTTTTTATTTTTGCATCTTTTGCTATTTCTATATTTTTGTGTCTCATCTGATAAAAAGTAATAGGAATGAATCCTCCAAAGATAAACCAATTATCATTAAAATCAGCAAATTGTTTTTGTTCTTCGTATAATTGTTTTAAATCTCTAAAAAGTATTTCAGCAATTGGTAAGATCCTGTTGCTTTTTTCAGTTTTAGGTTTTGTAAGTTCATAAATGGTAGAGGATTCAGAACCATTTGTTACAGCTTGCTTTGTAACCGATAATCTCTTATCTATCCAATTAATATCTTTCCATTGTAATCCTCTTGCTTCACCTCTACGAAGCCCACAATAATATAGAGTTTCATACATACATTTAATTTGTAAATTTGGGGCAGAAGATATAAATTGATTAAACTCTTCTAAAGTATAAAAATCCATTTCTTTCTTTATATCACTTGCTGAAGTAAAAGGTTCCATACGACCATAAAATTTATTCATATTGAATCCATAAGTTTTAACTGCCCAATTAATAACTATCTTTAAAAACTTTTGAATTTCATTTTTATAACTATTTGAAATGTTTGCTTTCATCATTTCAGTTCTCCATTTTTGATAATGAATAGCATCCATGTCTTTTAATTTAACTTTGTCAAACATTCCAATATATTTAATTCTATCTCGATAAGTCTTTAAGGTAGAGTATCTTACAATATCTTTTTGAACCTCATAATACTTAGTATATAATTCTTTGAAGGTCATATTCATATCACCTTCAAATACCTCAGACATTTTTAAATATTCTTTTTCAGCACGCTTTGCTTCTGCTTCTGTTTTATATGCTTTGGAAAACTTCTTGTGCTTTTTGCCATCTAGTCCAGTTTCCCAAACATACCATATATATTTTCGACCATCTTTGGTCCATTTCTTTTCTTCTAATAGTCTAACTGCCATTAATATTCCTCCTTTGCTTAGTTTAGACTATTCACGCACTTCAATTGGTAGTTTATCATAAATAGCTTAATTTCTCTAATAGAAGTGCTGATAGTTCTATCTTTCAATTTCAAAATCATCTTTATTTTTATTGTTTTTATCATAATAACCATGATTAATAGCATCGGCTATATCTTCATAATCTTCTAATCTTTCTTTAGGCTTATCTCGTTTTAAAACTTTATCTATTGCCATACACATTTTTTTGAAAAGATTTTTCCACTTATTAACTTCCGTTTCTAACTTTTCTTTAAGACTAGCAATATTACTATTTAATACATCTATTAAACTACTTAATTTACTGATTTCTTCTTTTTGATTTTGGATAGTAGATTTTTGTTCTTTAATAATTTCATTCCTTTTTAGGAGTTCCTTATTGTTTTTAAAAGTTTTATTTTCTTCAGTTAGTTTGTTTATCTCAATATCTTTATTGAAGTTATCAGTAGAGAGGATGATTATTTTATGCTCTAAGCCTCCCGTATACTTTATAAATCTAAGGACATCCTCATTTTTATAACCGCCAAATTTTCTTTTAACAGGATTTAAAAGTTCTTTGTTACTATCACTATTTTCAATATTTTTAAGACTATTTTTAGAGTTTTCTATAATCTTTAAGGTATTTCCCTTTTCCTTGTTTAATTCTTCTAATTCGGCTTTTTTCTCGGCTATATCGTAATCTAATTTAGTTTGGTTCTCCTTATTACTTCCAATGTCTCCACGATAGAGATTAAAGCCTTTGTCAGTAATAAACTTATTAAAGTCATTTTGCATTTTATGAAAAGATAATTTGCCACCTCTATTTTTCCAAAATTGATCGCAGTTTAGGAAGTTTCCTTCGACTTCTTCATATACAATTTTCCCTTTATCATCACGAAGTAATTTTGGAGTAATAGTAGTCATACCTTTTTTATTTGCTGTTTTTTCTTTTACGACATTACCATTTTTATCCCTTACAAAACATTTCTTTTTCATTTTGTTAACAACTGGTACAAAATAGGCTTGTAGGTGAGGAGTATCTTCATCATAATGAACTTGAGCAAGCAATATATTTTCTTCACCAACATAGTTCTTTAAAAATTCCATACAACAATCAAAAAAGTAAGTTACAGCATTTGGTATATCTTCTTTGGATTTAATATCAAGAATCATTACAGCCTGTCCTTTTTTATCACCAGTATGATAGGTTCTACCACTATCTTTAAATTTCATTCCAAGTGACTGAAAAAATTCAGGACCACTTGTGAATATTGCACCATTTAATAAATTAGTATTTGGTCTATCTAAATATTTTATTTTTCTTTTCTTTAAATTTGTTTTTACTTCTTGATATAGGTTATTTTGAGTAAGAGATACATACTCATAATTAAATTCTGTTCGTTCTATATCATAATTTCCTGTGCCTTTTCTTTTATTCATTTCAACACCAATGTTATAAAGGTCATCTTTCTTATATTGGGTTACTACTCGTACTACTTGTTTGCCTTCATACAATTTTTTATCCTCCTTTGCTTATGATTTTTTAGTAGTAGAGGTCATTTATGACCTATCTCACTAGGGCATAGCCCAATCGTGAGTTCAAGGGTTTCACCCTTAAAAATCCCCAAATAATCACTATCGCCACTTTCATTGCTTTGCAACAAAACGTGCCTCGTTCTTATTTCTAGAAGATGATTATTCATCATCTTCTAGGTTAGGTTCTTCATATATACAATGATAAATTCTTTTATTACTTGTTCTGTTTTTCGTTATATAAAGTCCTTCTTTTTCTAATAAGTTCATATTTGCATTTAACATTCTTCCAAAACGTAATGCTGTTGTTTTTAATTTAGCATCATGAATAATACTGGTAGGAGTAAATTCAAAATCTTTTTTTAAAGATGCATACTTGATAAAGAATATTAAGTTTTCATCAAGTTCATCATCTTCGATTGGATTACTAATTTTAAAAGTTTGATTTTCATTTCTTTTTAGATTTATATCAAATCCAGGGAAATCTCTATTAATTACTTTCATAATCAAATGATTATGGTCATTTCTAGTTTCAAATAAAGTTATTTTTCCATCTATACAAGCATCAAAAGCTGTACTACCTAATGTTTCATTTCTTTTATTTAAGTGATGCGTAAATAATATTGTAATATTATATTTTTCACATAATTCTCTTAACTTAGGCATTAACTTTTGTGCTACATCTTGAAAATCATTTATATCATAGGAAATACCTAAATCCATATCTTTAAGCATATCAATAATTACTAATTTGTTTGTGATTTTATCTCCAGCAAAATCAGCAATTTCCCATTCGTGATCGAATATACTTATATTAGGTTTTCCATCTCTGTCTATAACAAATAAAGAATCCTTTTTTGGTACTAAATCTAGTGTTTTATATCTATCCTGTAATTGACCAAAATCGGACTCTGTGCTAATATATAAGACAGGTGATAGAATTACTTTGTGCCCTAGAAATGGTAATCCGTTTGTGAGACAGTAGGAAAGTTGCAGTGCCAACATAGACTTTCCTACTTTAGGTTTTGATACAAGTAAATAAACACCTTTAGACCTCATTAATCTTTCGATTATGATGTCTTTTTTTGTGCTTGTATCTAATTCTTCAATTAGCTTCATCTTTTTATCCTTTCTTTATTCTAGCTTCTAAATAACTGATATTAATATCTAAATAATCTACAACTTCTTTCATAGGTACTACATGCTTTGGAACCATATAGCCTTGTTTGGTTAGTTTTTCTCTAATGTTTCTTTTAATTTTTAGAGCAGAGTTTCTACCAACTTGGCTAATCTTCATTAAATCTTCTAAACTACACCATTGTTTTGAAACGATTTCTAAAGTTTCCTCAGCGGTCATCTAATCCCTCCTTTCTGTGTTGTAAGGTTAACCTTACAATTCTATTATGCAATAATTAAACTTTATTGTCAAGAAAAACTTACAAAAATGTTGTGAAAAACTTACAAGATATGTTATAATGGTTTTGGGATGATGTTATACCCTAATAAACGAAGGAGTATTTTATATGGATAAAGAACTTACTTTAAAAACTTTAATAGAAGGTGGAAGAGATGTAAAGAATTTTTCCCAAAGAGAACTAGCAAGAAGAATTGGTTTAAGTAATACATCTTTAAATGATCTTGAAAATGGAAAAGTTAAAAAACCTAATATAGAAGTATTAAGAAAAATAGCTGAAGAACTAGATTTATCTTTAGAGCAATTATTAAAAGCAGCGGGATATGATGCTTTAACAAATTGGTTTTCCAATGATGAATTTAAAAATAAATCATCTAGGGATTTAAAGAATATTATTAAAGAAGCAAGAATTTTTAAGTATGATATTTTGGATTGGGATAGTAATAAAAGAGAAATAACTAGACATGTAATGGAAAACTTAGATAGAATTTCCCATAAATTAGAAATTTTAAATAATCATCCTGAATTTGATTACTCAATAGAAAAAGCAATAGAAGAAATTAATCAAGCATTAAAGGATTTAGAATCTGTTGCGAAGAAATATGATTATAGTAAATTGCCTAAAGATGTGTAGAGAGTGGGAGGAAAACTAATGAAAAATAAACCGATTATTGGAATTGTTTCAAAGCATTATGCAAAATATAAAGATAGCAGAACTGATACATTTGTAGGAGATGAATTAAAACAAGCGGTTTTTGATAATGGTGGCGTAGCCATTGGAATTTTACCGACTGAGGATAAGATTAAATATAGTGGAGATAATTGGCGTGATGATTTATCTAAAGTTGAAAAAGAAAACTTAATTTCTCAAATTAAATTATGTGATGGGATAATTTTACAAGGTGGAATTGAAACTGATAATTATGAAAGTATTGTTTCGAAATATTGTTATGATAATGACATTCCCATATTAGGAATATGTGCAGGACAAAATAATATTGTTAGAGCATTAGGGGGAACGACATGTAAAATACCTAATCCTGAAAAGCACAATAAATCATTTTATGACTATGCTCATAACGTAACAATTAATAAAGATTCGAAGTTTTTTTCTATAGTTAACACAGAGAGTATGCCTGTTAATTCCATACATCAACGAACGATTAATGAGTGTCCTTTATTAGAAAAAGTAGGATTTTGTGAAGATGGTTATCCAGATATTGTTGAATCTAAAGATAAAAAATTCTATATAGGAGTTAGATTTCATCCAGAAAGTCTTTACAAGAAGAATGAATACCATAATAGAATATTTGAATATTTTATTAATTGCTGTAAGAAATAGGAGGATTGTATGGAAGTTTTAAAAGCAATAGAAGAAAGAAGAAGTATTAGAGCATTTAAGAGTGATGAACCACCCAAAGAAATTATTGAAAATATACTTAATTGTGGGAGATTAGCACCATCTGCTAAAAATAGGCAACCTTGGTATTTTGTGATAGCAAGGAATGAGATTAAGGACAAGATAGCTGATTTAATGATTAATTATACACTTAATCATGATGATACTATTGAAAGAACAAAAATAGGCTGTCCTAGTAGTGTTAATCCAACCGCCAATGTAATTAAACAAGCACCTATATTAGTTTTAGTATTAAGAGAAAAAAATGATAATTGGATAGTTGGAGATAATTTATCAATAGGTGCTTGTATTGAAAATATATGTTTAAGAGCAACAGATTTAGGTTTAGGAAGTTTATGGATAAGAGATACTGTTTATGTAGCTCAGGAAATAGCAGATCTTGTAAAGCATGATGATATGGAATTAAATTGTGCAGTAGCTTTAGGATATGCTAATCAATCTCCTAAGCAACGACCAAGAAAAAATTTAAATGATATAATTGAATGGATTGGATAGATAAGTATGAAGATAGAATTAGCAAAAATAGAAGATTTAGATGCTATACACAAATTAATATATGATAGATGTTTATGGTTTTCAAAAAAAGGTGTAAAAGGTTGGGATATTAATTTTTATCCTGAAAAATATAATCAAGATTATTTTAAAGAACAAATGAAAGTTAATCAATTATTTGTAGCAAAATCAAATAATAAAGTATGTGGTGTTATGCTATTAAAAGAAGAAGATAGAGATTTTTGGAATGATAATAAATCTTGTTATTATATTCATCATTTAGCAACAGATATTAACTTAAAAGGTATAGGAAAATTATTATTAAACTATGCGATAGAACAATGTAAAAAAGATAATAAAGAATATTTGAGATTAGATTGTTATAAAACCAGTCAATTTCTTAATGATTATTATAAAAAAGTAGGATTTAATAATGTTGGAAGTGGAGATTTTGAGGATTATAACTACAGTCTATGGGAGATGAATATAATAAACCATGAAAAATAATGTTGTATATAAAGGCTATAAAATAAGGGTTAGATGTTTAGATTGGGAACAAATAAATACTTTAGATAGATATTGGAAAACATTTACAAATTATATTCAGACTGAAAAAATTATTGGATTAGGTATGAACTGGACTGATAATTATTTATATTTTGATTATTGTTTAGGTGTTATAAATGATGATGACACACTTAATAAAATAAAAGAAATTGATTTTTCTAATACAGAATTTAATGTAGAATATATTGAATTAGATTTACCTAATTTGAATGAATGGGAAACATTTAAGGGCAAAGATAGTGAAATTAAAGAAATATATGAAAATCAAATAGATTGTTATAACAGGGATTATGATTATGAATTAGAGTGCATTGATAATAAAGGAAATATAGAGATTAAAATTCATTTTATTAATTAATGTATATAATAAAACTAAAATGACAAAATGACAGTTGTTTGAGACACTCTCACTAATATTGTCATCTTGTCATAAAAATAGCAATAAAAAATCTTTACGATTATTATTGCTGTTTTTATAATTAATATGATTGTTAATATTTCGAGAGTGTAAAATAAAGTGTGTAAGTTGAAAAAACGAACACACTTTTCTAATGC
>CAMXQX010000061.1 GCA_947246355.1 uncultured Bacillota bacterium
AAAGATAAGATGACATGTGAAAGTAGCGAATTTACCATGGGGTTAACGATATATTTAGAACAAAAAATATTATTACTCAAAGGACAACCAAATATAATTAGAACATTAAAGCACGAACTAACACATATATGGTTATATGAATATGGACACAACCAACATAACGAAAATAAAAAATATGATTATGAAGATATATGTGAAATAGTAGCAAGTAGTAATGACTTTATAAATGAAATGGTAAAAGAGTATAAAAATTCGAAGAAATCTTACATAGAACAACTTAAAGAAAGCCATAAAGACGATTACATAGATGCATTAAAATATGCAATGCAAAGAAAAGAGAATACAGATGAATATTAATCAAAACATAAATAAATTATTATACGCATTAAAACAAAAAGGACAATTCTATAAAATAAATAGTTTTCAATTCTATAGTGAAAAGAATGATAAGTATTGCACAAAGTATCAAGTATTATTAAGAACAACAGAAGAAATATGGAGCTTAGAAGAAGATAAATCAAAAACAATAGAAATATACAAACAAAGATATGAATGTTACAGTAAAATAGATTTAATGAAATACTTTATGGAGGAGTATAAAGGAATGGGATAATATGGCAAAGAGATTAACTGATAAAGAACAGAAAGAAATAATTGCACATTATACAGAAACACAAAATTACAGAGAAACAGCAAGAATGTTTAATATTTCACCAAATACAGTTAAAGGTTTAATAAATAAGAATAAAGAAGTTGCACAAATATGCACACAAAAAAATATAGAAAACACAAAGTCAGTCTTGCAAGCTATGGAAGAAAAGAAGCAAGATAAGATAGATTTACTTGGTAAAATGTTAAATGCAATGCATAGCAAACTAGATAACTTAGATATGTTTACCAATATAAAAGATTTAGCAACAGCTTATGGAATAATACTCGATAAAGAAATTAAAATCAAAGAATTAGATAATAAAAACAAAGACAACCAGGACGTGCTAGATAGATTAGACAAATTACTGGAGGAGCAAAAAAATGCTTAAGTGGACTGATAAACAAAGAGAATATCAGCAAAAAGCTACTCATAGGTGGAATTTTAAAATAGGAGCAGTAAGAAGTGGAAAAACATTTCAAGACAAAGAAGATATAATACCAAGAAGAATAAGAAAAAGAGCAGGAAAAGATGGGTTAGTGGTTATTATTGGAGTAACTGAGGCAACAGTAGAAAGAAATGTTTTAAGACCTATGAGGGACAAGTTTGGACCAGAGCTTGTAGGCAATATATCTAAAAATAAAGTAATGCTTTTTGGTGAGGAGTGTTATGCATTAGGGGCAGAGAAAATAAGTCAAGTATCAAAAATACAAGGTGCTAGTTTCAAATATGTATATGGTGATGAAGTTGCAAAATGGAAAAAAGAAGTATTTGACATGGTTAAATCAAGATTAGATCAAGATTATAGTATATTTGATGGAACTTGCAATCCAGAACAAAAAAATCATTGGTTAAAAGAATTTCTTGATAGTGATGCAGATATATATATACAACATTACACAATAGACGATAATACATTTCTTAGCAAATCTTTTATAGAAAATTTAAAAAAAGAATATCAAGGAACAGTATTATATAATAGATATATCTTGGGTTTGTGGTGCAACGCAGAAGGGCTTATATATAAGACTTTTGCAGATAACCCTAAGAAATATATATGGACAAAAAAGAAAGTAAATTCAGACATATATGATTTACCAGAAGGATACACTGTAATAGGAATTGACTATGGTGGAACAAAGTCAGGACAAGCATTTGTTGCAACAAGAATAAGTTATGATTTCTCAAAAATAATAGTTTTAGCTAGTGAAAAACATATGGGAGATATAGATCCAGATAAGCTAAAAGAATTAGAAATACAATTTATTTTAAAAATAATGTACAAATACAAAACAGAAATAGATTGTATATTTCCAGATAGTGAAGAAACAGTGTTAATAAGAGGGTTAAGAAATGCATGTGAACAAAAAGGAATATATACAACTGTAAGAGGTTCTTATAAAGAACCAATAAACGATAGAATAGATTGTGAACGTACCATAATTTCATATGGTATGTTTTTTTACATAGAAGAAGAATGCGAAACTTTAGTAGAAGCATTAGAAAGTGCATTATGGAGCGATAAGCCAAAACAAGACGGAAAAGATGAAAGATTAGACGATTTTACAACAGATATTGATACATTAGACGCATTTGAATATTCGTTTGAACGATATATAACACAGATAAACGATGTTGTAGAAATGAGGAGAGAAATATAATGTTTGAAAGAGTAGTAAATTTTATAAAAGGAGCGATAAATAAAATGTTCAATACAAGTGATATAGCAAAAGACTTTAATATAGATATTTCAACAAGTGACGAAGTAATGAAATTAATAGAAAAATGCGTAGAGATATTTAATAACAATGCACCTTGGTTGAATAAAGAAGTAAAATCATTAAATGTTGCAAAGACTATATGCGAAAAAGTAGCAAAAGCAGTAACTATAGAGTTTAAATCACAAGTCAAAGATGATGAGATAAATGCAATATATCAAAAGTTCTTAAGAAATATAAGACAAAACACAGAATATACTTTAGGAAAAGGAGATATGTTTTTTAAACCGTTTTATAGTAATGGAAAAATAAAAGTATCTTGTATTCATGCAGATAAATTTATACCAGTTAAATTTGATAGCACAGGCGAATTGCTTGGTGCTATTTTTATTGACCAAATTACAAAAGGCAATGATATATATACTAGATTAGAGTATAACGAGTTAAATGACACAACAATAACCATTAAAAATATAGTTTATAAAACCAATAAAAGCAATTCAAGCACATTGGGAAGCAAAACAAGCCTAGTATTAATACCAGAATGGAAAGATATACAAGAACAAACACAAATAGAAAATGTAAACAGATTAATAGGTGGTTACTTTAAAATACCTATTGCAAATCCAGTTGATAACACAAGTCAAAGAGGAGTGGCTATATTTGCAAACGCAATTAAAACATTGGAAGAAATAGATAAACAGTTTAGTAGAACGTTATGGGAGTATGAGGGTTCAGAACTTGCTATCGATGTTGATGAGCTAATGTTAAAAAAGGACAAAGAAGGAAATACTATCTACCCAAAAGGAAAAGAACGATTATATAGAAAACTAGATATGGGCAAAGATAATGCAAGTAAATGGAATGCATTTAGCCCAGAAATTAGAGACACATCTTTATTTAATGGATTAAATGAACTGTTAAGACAAGCAGAAAGTCAATGCGGATTATCTTTTGGAATAATATCTAAATCAACAGAAAAAGAAAAGACAGCAACAGAAATAAAGTCAAGTAAACAAGATTACTATGTAACAGTATCAGATATACAAGGATCATTACAAACAGCATTAGAAGACTTAGTATATGGAATAGATGTATTAATGACTTTATATGGAATACCACATAAAACAAATCCAGAAATAAGTTTCGACTGGGACGATAGTATACTTGTCGATAGTGAGAAAAAGCAATCACAAAGTCTAATAGAAAGAAATGCAGGTTTAATTGATGATGTTGAATACTTTATACAAACAAGAGATTATAGTGAAGAAGAGGCAATAGAGTAAGTAAACAAAATCAAACAAAGAAGCCCAGAAAAGCCAATTGAACAAGAAGAAAATGAGGAATAATAAATGATTGAAGATAAAATTCAAGAATCAATTAAGCCAATTATTTCAATATATAATCAAATAGAGTTAGAACTAATAGAAAAAATAGCAAAACATTTCAATTTGAATGAAGAATTTATAAATAGTGATTATTGGTATTTTGAAAAGCTAAAAGAAATGGGTGGACTTAATAATGAAACTATAAAACTATTAGAGAAACATACAGATAAAACAAAAGCAGAATTATTAAAAGCTATGCAAGAAATTGGAATAAATGCAATACCAACAGAACAATTAAATATAGCAATGCAAAAAGGTGCTTTATTAAATCCACAAACAATAATAAATAGTGTTAATATACAAAATTTAATAAAATATAGTTATAATGAAATAGAAAAATCTTTCTTACAGCTAAACAAAACCATTGAAGAACAAGTAAAAGAAACATATAAGAACATATTAACACAGACGTATACAAAAACGCTAGCAGGTACGCATAGTTATCAAGAGGCAATATTAGAGAGTTTAGACGACTTAGGAAACAAAGGAATATCTATACTTACATATCAAGATAAAAACGGCTTAAAAAGGAATTATGATATAGTAGGAACAGTAAGACGTGATTTATTAGTGGCAACAAGAGGATTAGCCGGAAAGGTAAATGAAGAAGTAATCAAAGAAAGTGGTCATCATATAGTAAGAGTATCACATCACTTTGGAGCAAGAACAGGAAATGGCGAAGAAAACTTTACTAATCACGCTTGGTGGCAAGAAAAACAATTCTTTTGTTGGAATTATGATGGTAAAGCTACAGAAGAAGAAAAGAAGTTGCCAGATTTTATGGAACACTGTAACTATGGACACGTTCAAGGTATAGTAGGAATTAACTGTAAGCACTTCTTTACTGTTTGGTATGGATCCTTACAAAAAGATAAATTAGACTTTACATACGAGGAAAATGAAGAACAATATAAAAAATCACAAGACCAAAGATATTTAGAGAATGGCGTTCGTAAATGGAAAAGAAAACAAGTTATAGCAAATAAAGCACAAGACGAAGAAGGATATAAAAAGGCAAGTGCTAGAACAAAAGAATGGCAAGATAGATTAACGACATTTACAGAAGAAAACGACTTGAAACGTGAGTACACTAGAGAACATATAAAAGAATATAAAAGTAGGAAAATAAAAGAAGAAAAATACGAAGATATTACAGATAAACTTTTAAGTAAAGGAACACAAAAATACAAAGTAAAAGAACAAAACTATTTTATTGATGAAAATAAAAATAAGTATATTGTAGATAATAAATATGTTTTACTAGAACCAACTGATAGAGAAAAAGAAGTAGCAAATATGCTTGGAAAACTATATGGTGGAAAAATAAAAATCATACCAAGAGTAAACAACCCTGCAGGAATAAAAACGCCAGATTATATGATAAGAAACAGAAAATATGATTTGAAACAAATAACTGGAAGTGGAAAATATGTAATAGAAGGAAACATACGAGGTAAACAAAAACAAGCAGATAACTTTATAATAGATATTACAAATTCTAATCTTAGCAAAGAAGATAGCATAAAACAAATACAAAGTATTTATAAATCAAAACGTTATGAATGGGTAGATAGAATGACATTAATAAAAAATGATAAATTTATAAAAATATACAAAAGAAAATAAAGAAGCCAACTGTGAACCTAGGGGGTTCTCAACTGACTTCTTTTAATAATATTATTAACTTAATTATACTATAAATCAAGTTAATAATCAATAGTTTATGCAAAAAAACTGCAAATATTCATTGTCCGCAAAGACATTAAACTATAAATTAAATAATTAATAGGCATTCAATATGGATGTCTATTTTTTATACAAATTTGTCTACTTACGGACGTAATAATGTAAGCTTGCAAGACAAGAAAAAGTCGTAAAAATCGTAGCAAGAGAAAGGAACAATATGAAAAGAAAATTTTTAGAAGATTTAGGACTAGAAGCAGAAGTAATCCAAAAAATTATGGATGAAAACGGAAAAGATGTAACAACATTAAAGGCAAAAGTAGATGACTTAACAGAACAAATAGCTGTTAAAGAAACTACTATTACAGAAAAGAACAACAAAATAGCTGAACTTGAAAAAGTGGACGTCGAAGCTATTAAAACTGCCGAATATGAAAGAGGTAAAACTGACGGTTCTAAAGAAATTGAAGTTTTCAAAAAGCAAAATGCTTTAGACAAGGCTTTATCACAATATAAAGCTAAAGATACTAGTATTTTAAGTAAAATGCTAGATATGGAAAAGGTTAAATTTAATGACAAATTTGAAATCGTGGAAGGTTTAGAGGATCAAGTAAACACTCTAAAAGAAAGCCACGATTATTTATTTGAAAATGATAACCCTAAACCACAGTTTACAGGAGAAATTAATTCTCCAAAAGGCAACTTGAAAGATAACTTAAGTTTTAATTTTACAGGTGTAAGACCTGTACCAGAACAAAAATAAAAAAGGAGAGATAAAAAATGGAAAAATTAAATTATGCAACTGAATATTCACAAGCTTTAGCACAAGCTTTTCCTTATGTGCTATATTTTGGTGCTTTATACAATACACCAAACAATGGAAGATATAGATGGGTAAATTCAAAAACTATAGAGATACCATCTATCAAAACAACAGGACGTGTTGATGCTGATAGAGACACAATAACTACAGCTAAACGTAATTATGCGAATGGATGGGAACCAAAGACTTTATCTAATTTTAGAAAATGGTCTACATTGGTACATCCAAGAGATATTGATGAAACAAATAAAGTGGCGTCTATTCAAAATATAACACAAACATACAATGAAGAACAAAAATTCCCTGAAATGGATGCATATACAATTTCTAAAATATATGCTGATTGGGCTGAACTAGGAAAAACAGCAGATACAACAGCATTAACAATAGAAAATGTATTAGAAGTATTTGATAAATTAAATAAAAATATGACAGATAAAAGAGTTCCATTAAATGGAAGAATTTTATATTGTACATCAGATATAAATGAATTAATAAAGAAAGCAAAGGATATTATAAAGACAGTTAATGTTAAAGATGGAGGAACTGCTTACAATAGAATAGTAACAGATATAGATACAGTAAAAATAGAAGTAGTACCTTCAGAATTAATGAAAACAGTATACGATTTTACGGAAGGATGGAAAGAAGGAACGGGAGCAAAACAAGTAAATATGTTCCTAGTTCATCCGTTAGCAGTTATAACACCAATTTCTTATGAATTTGCACAATTAGATCCACCATCAGCAGGTTCAGAAGGTAAATATGTTTATTATGAAGAATCACAAGAAGATGTATTTATTTTAAATAAAAAAGCTGATGCAATTCAATTTAATATGGAGGCGTAGAATATGATAGAAGTTAGAAAAGCTAATAAAATAGTAAAAATTCCAGAAGAGCAAGTTGAAAAATACTTGCTTGATGGTTATAAAAAAATAGATAAAAAAGGTAATTTTATTAAGGAAGAGACAAAGGAAATGAAAGAAAATACAGAACTAAAAGCTAAAATAAAAGAACTTGAAGAAGAAAATAAAAAATTAGTAAATAATAATGAAGTTTTAGTGAAAGAAAATACAGAACTAAAAGCTAAAATAAAATAGAAGGAGTTGAAAGGGTATGAAACAATATACAGACTATGATTTTTACAAAGATACATACAAGGGTAACATACCCGAAAACGATTTTGATAGATTAGCAATAAGAGCAAGTTATGAAGTACAAAAAAACATTTTTAATAGAGATATAACGGGCTATGAAGATGAGGTACAATTAGCAACTTGCTCTGTTGCTGATATATTATATAAAATCGAGCAATTAGAAAGCAAAAAAGATACAACAATATCAGGTAAAACACTAAAAAGTGAAAGTGTAGGAGATTATTCAAGAACATTTGATACTTCAAGTATAAATGATATTGAAACAGAAATTTCTAACCTAAAAACAAAAATAATAGAAGAAATTA
>CAMXQX010000062.1 GCA_947246355.1 uncultured Bacillota bacterium
GATTTATAAATTCTTGATTAAATAAACTCAAAAAAACAGCAGGATTCTTGAGTGACCATGTTTCGCCTCTATGATATTGGAACTCGAGAACAGTCTCTTCTTTAAAACGATAAATTTGTCCTTGGTATTCATCTTCTATCTTACTCAACTCATCAATAATATAGTTTAAAGGACAATCTTCTATTTCTTCACTTTCTTTGATTCTATCTAAAATAATTTGATTTCCTTCCATAACGGTACTGAAATCCCCTTGTGAACTTCTTCTTTGCGACCGTATACCCTCATTTATTTTGTTCTCCATCCATTCATTCATAATAATATAATCGCCACTTTGATAAGAAAATAGCACAACTCCATCCCTTAGAAATTGAACGGGTTTCTGCATTTCTATATATTTTAATAAAGTAAATTCTTCCTCCATTGGATAATCCATATTATGGTATTCATAGATATCTTCCTCCACTTTACAAAAATTAAAGTTGAATAGATTATTTGTAAAATCTCGCTCAGAAAACTTAATAATATCCCCTTTCTTCAATCTACTACAGCTAAAATCTGCCTCATTTATATTCATTAAAGGCTTGGCTATATAAAAATAGCGATATTGATTACTATCAAATCCATTTTTTTCCATAAAAATATTTCTCCTTTCCTAATGTTTACAAATCAGAACACAATTTTTCATTTTGTAAACATTAAAATATATAGTCCACTGTCTCCTGCTTTTTCTATCATAGAATACACTTATAATGGTTTCTTGCTCTTTTTCAAAGTGCACTTTTAACAGACTTACAGTTCTCGTAGGTTCATCCAATAACAAAGCATTACATGTAATTTCCTACTTCAAACAATCATTCCTTCTTAAAATAGCATTATCTTTTGTTGGAACCCATTATTTTTATTTATCGTTTATATACAAGTAACTTATTTACCGATTCTAAACTTGTAGTGTTCGAAATTTTTCTTTCGCAATACTGCCCATCCTCAAAAGTAGAAAGTATCGCATAAGATTTTTTATCAAAGTAAGAAGAAAATGGTGTATCTTCCTTACTTATAATAAATCTACACTTCTCATCTTGTACTTCTATAGCAGTTTGATTGGTTAATAATATACCAGGATTAGAATTATTTCTTATAGCATTTTTGAAGAAATCATACATTCCTTGTTGTTGTCCATGAACAGTTATATAAGCATCAATAAAGTCTAATCCTTTTTCTATTTGAAGAATGCCTTCACTATCTGTAGTAAAAGAAGAAAACCAACAAACAGCTCCTGCAGAGGTTCCACTAAGTAGTTTGCCCTTTTTCCACTCCTCTTTTAGAAGTTCATCAAACCCATACTTCTTCCACATTTCTAACATATCCAATGTATTGCCTTCACTAACATATACAATATCTGCCTCATCAAGTAATTCTTTTGTTTTCTTTAGATTTTTTAGCGTATCACTTCTTAAAAGTTTCATTTTACATCCAAAGTAAGACACAAAAAGAGTATACATTCTATCATAATTGGATTGTTGCTTGGTAGGAGTAATGCCATGAGGAACTAACAAAAGTTGGGGAGTCTTCTCTTCTACCAATTTAAACATTTGGCTATAAATTTGAAAATTCTTTCCTCCACCGATCGCAAATATTTTTTTACACATTCATTTTCCCCCACATTTACATAATTGATAGTCCTTTAAAAACGAAATAAGAAATTAGTAAGGACTTGATAAATTTCAGGTCTTTCCACAAGTTCATGGTTCTCTATCATTTTTTGAATCGACGCTAAATCGACAAATTTAACTGCTTGCACCTCTTCTTTTTGAAAATATAATGTTTGATCATCTACCACAGAAGTTCTTAAAATAAAGAAATCATAAAATTGTCTTTCTATAAAGTCTTCTCTAAATTTCTGTTCTTTTCGAAAACAATACATGTATCTAAAATTTTTTATTTCTGTTCTATAACCTAGAAGAACACTGACCTCTTCATTAATTTCACGCGCTGCAGCAGACAAGGAATCTTGACCAGCAGCAATATGACCCGCTACAGAAATATCCCACATTCCTGCATTTTTTTCTTTCTTCTCGCTTCTTTGTTGCAATAAAATTTCATTATTTTCATTCACGATCGCAACGACAATGGCCCTATGCCAAAGCCCTCTTTTATGAACTTCACTTCTAGGTAAAACCTCCCCTGTTAGAACACCATTTTCATCCAATACATCAATTAACTCTTCTTTCATATCTATCACCTCTTACCTTATTTCTTTCTATTTATCAGCTATTTCCTTCTATAAATAAGAACAATCTTTAGTGTCCTTAAAGACGCAATTCCATTTGCTTCATTTCTGTAACACTGATTAAACTTAGATTATACGTAATATCCATTATTGCATCGCATTCATAATACTTTTCTAGCAATTCTTCTAAATCACTCCTGTACAGTAATTTATATAGGTTGAGTGATAAAACGACTTACAAAACAATAAATAATATTTATTAAATCCATACATTATCTCCTTTTGACAAATTGAATTTCTTCTAAATCATTTGGAACAATAACATTACCATGAAATACACTTTGTGCTTCTTCTAAATAAAGTTGTTTCCTATCGTTTCCATGTGATTCTTCAGTATGATAAAGTATTAAATTCCCTACATCCAATTCATTCATAGTTTTAGCAGCACTTAACGCAGTTGAATGATTTTTTTCATAGGCGTGAAATATATTTTCTTCCCTATCCAAGCAAAATGCTTCATGAGTTACATAATCGGCACCTTTAATTTTATCATTTAATTGCGGATTTAGCGGTTCATCCCCTAAAAAGATAAATCTATTATCATCTAGCATACATTCAAAACCAAATTGTTTTGTACCTTTTGCAAGTATATCAAAAAATTCATACTCAACACCATTTATAATACATCTATCTTTATCGTGTAAAATCACAAAGTTCGTCATTTGATAAATTATATCCATTAATTCCGTAGATAGAACATAACTAGCTACTCCTTTTATCGCTTCATAAACTACATTATTGCAGTAAATATTTATTTTTTCCTTTATTTCTCCATGCATAGCCATTCCACCCATTTTTTTAAACATCCAAATAAGTCCTAAAATATGGTCTGTATGACTATGTGAAATAAATATATTTTTAATCTCATCTAGTTTTATATTTACTTGTTTTAGTTGTTTCATGATTTCGATACTTCCACCTGTATCAACCAAAAATAATCCATCGTGATTTTGAATAACAAAACATGTATTATATAAATTTGTTGTTCCACCACTTCCCGTGCCCAGCATTTTTATTACTGCCATATCTTTTTCTCCTTAACCTATAAATATATAACTTTTTTAATATAATAAAACTCGAACCTTATAGCTCGAGTGAATCATCCATTATGGTGGAGAATAAGGGATTCGAACCCTTGACCTCCACGGTGCAAACGTGGCGCTCTAGCCAGCTGAGCTAATTCCCCATAAATATGAACAAACTAAATATACCACATTTAATTTGTTCCTGTCAACTCTTTTTTCATTCTTATTGCTTATAATGGACACTGCATGTATAATTGTTTTTTTCTAAATAATCCGTTAATTCCTCATATGTAATTGGATAATCGACTTTGGTTCCCTCTTTTATATTGATGCCTTTGGTTGTAATAATCGTATTGTTCATATTGTCTTTCGCAACTTTTACAGTATAATCTACATCTTTGTTTTCTTTTTCTACATCTTTTAAAGCATCTTCATATTCTTCCTTTTTTGTATACGTTTTCGTTTGCCTTGTATAAATTCTTGTTACTTTTTTATTCTGTAAATAGAAAGTCGCCTCGATGTTTAAACGGAGGAGATTGCTATTGGACCCAAATGTACATATATATTTATCGACTTCCTTTGGTTTATTTGTTATTTCTTCCTCTGGGCCATGTAACTTTTGCCCCCTTATTTTACTATCAATTTGTGGTAAGAAATAGACAAGCCCACCTATTAAAACAGCCACTATGAAAAATAAGATTACATCTTTTTTTGACATTCCTCATCGCCTCCTATTCAAACAATTACTCTTTTATTTATTGTACTACAAATCTTAAATTTATACAATGTTAATAACTTACCAATCTATATAAATTAAACGATGGATTATTAAAAAGGCGAAATCCGTACTTTGTTGTTCCAATTCCACTTGAAATATAGAAATCCTTACCTTGTATGATCTGCTTATCTTGATGATACTTTTTTGCATACTTAGGATAGATGATCCCCCCTACAAAAGGGATTCTTACCTGTCCCCCATGACTATGTCCTGCTAAAACAAGATTAAAGTTCGTTAAATCTATATTTGAAGCAAAATCTGGCTCATGGAAAAGAAGAATAGAGTAAAGTGGTTTTTCCTCTAAAGACGTTAGAACTTCATTTGTTTTTTGAAACGCTTCTTCTATTTTTTCTTGATTCTTTGTACTACCTAAACCCGCTAAAAACAAATACTCATTTTGATTCATATAAAGCGTTTTATAAGTATTATCTAAAGAGATAAAGCCTGCATTTTCCATAATAAAGTCATAATTAGAAAAAAGAGCATCATCTTCCCCTTTGATGGCATATTTCAAAATGGTTCCGTCAAGCCCACTTAAAACGGTTTCAATTTCTTCTTTCATCTTTTCGGTAAGTGTTGTCTTTTTATCAATCAAATCGCCTGTAAAAAGCAAAATGTTTGGTTTGGTTAAATTGATTTTTTCAACTAATTTCTTCAAATCTTCAATAGTTGTCGTTTTTCCAAAATGGATGTCCGTTACATGGGCAATTTTATAACCATGTATATTTTTTAATTTTTCATCAACAATACGATATTCTTTTACATCAAGTCTTTTAGGAACAATAAAGTGACTGTAAGCAAGAATTAGTAGACCAATGCATAAAATAAAAATAAAGAAAATAAATCCATTCCGCTTGGCGTTTTTCCGTTTTCCTTTGTCTTCTCTTTTCATACAAAGCCTCCATCTCTATCATACCATAGTTTCCAAGAAAAAAGTAGCCTATGTGCCACTTTCTTTTCTCATCCTTATTTCTTTTGCCGAATTTCTTCTTTTAATAAAGTGATAAAACCATCCTTCAAAATAGAAAGTGTTTCTTCACTCCCATATCTCCTGTAAGAAATGAGACCATCGTCTACTTCTTTTTGACCAAGAATTAATGTAAATGGAATTTTTTTCATTACAGATTCACGCATACGATAACCCATTTTTTCATCACGATTATCCAAAGACACACGGATATCTTGTTCTCTTAATAAACTCTCTATTTCTTTTGCATAGTCCAAATGGTATTCGTTATTCACAGGTAAGATATTGACTTGGATAGGAGATAGCCATGTAGGAAGAACTCCTTTTGTTTCCTCTAAATAATAAGCAATAAATCGGTCAATACTTCCAAATACTGCTCGATGAAGCACAACAGGTGTTTTCTTTGCACCATCTTTGTCAACATATGTCAAATTAAATTTCATAGGTAGACAGAAATCCAATTGGCAAGTTGATAATGTATATTCGCCTCCAACAGCTGGCTTTACCTGTACATCTAATTTGGGTCCATAAAAGGCAGCTTCTCCTATTTTTTCTACATACGGAATTCCAATATCATCCAGTACCTTCCTTAGTGTATTTTCTGCATTATCCCACATCACGTCATCTTGAAAGTATTTGACAGTATCTTTCGGATCACGTAAAGAAAGTTCGAAGTGGTAATTGGTAATGTGTAGTTCTTTATATACCTCTAAAATCAAATCGACGACATTTTTAAATTCGCTTTCAATCTGTTCTAGGGTGACAAATAGATGCGCATCGTTTTGGCAAAAACTTCGAACACGCTCAATTCCCTTTAAAGCTCCACTGGCTTCATAGCGACAATCCCGTGCGATTTCTCCAATACGAATTGGCAAATCTCTATAGGAATGAATAGAGTTCGCATAAATCATCATATGGTGGGGACAGTTCATAGGACGAAGAACAAATTCTTCTCCATCCACTTCCATTTTAGGGAACATGTTTTCTTGATAATGGTCCCAGTGTCCTGATGTTTTATAAAGTTCAACATTGCCTAGAGGTGGTGTTAATACATGACTGTATCCTAGTTTTCTTTCTTTTCCTTTAATATAGTTTTCCAACTCTTCCCAAATAATATATCCATTCGGTAAGTAAACAGGAAGCCCTTTTCCAATCAAATCATGCGTCATAAATAGATTTAAATCTTTTCCAATTTTACGATGGTCTCTACTTTTGGCATCCTCTAATTCTTGTAAATGGGCTTGCAATTCTTCTTCACTAGGAAAGCAAACACCATAAATACGTTGTAACATTTTATTGTTGGCATCTCCCTTAAAATAGGCTCCACTAAATTTAATCAATTTAAAATGTTTACATTCCTTTACTGTATCGACATGAGGTCCACGACAAAGATCAGTAAAATCTCCTTGTGTATAGCATGAAATCACCGTATCTTCTTCGTCCATTCTCTCAATTAAATCTAATTTATATGGGTCATCTTTAAAACGTTCTAATGCTTCTTTTTTGGAAATTTCCTCACGAACTATTCTTTTTCCATCTTTGGCAATTTTTTTCATTTCCTTTTCGATCGCTATAATATCTTCTTCGTTAATGACTTTGTCTCCTAAATCCATATCATAGTAAAATCCTGTATCAATGACAGGCCCCACCCAAAATTTTGCATTAGGATATAAATGTTTTACAGCCTGCGCCATCATATGGGCACAACTATGATTTAATGTATTCAATCTCTCGTCTTCTTTAAAATTGACCATTTTCATCTCTCCTCTTTTTATCATAAGATTTTTGCTTTTGACATGTTACTTGTTTCCTTAAAATTTCTTCTCGAATCTCCATTAACCTTTCTCTATCACAATTCATTTTCAGTTCTTTTTCTAAAGAATTAAGTGATAAAATAGGGGCTCTATAAGGAATAATTTTCCCCTCGACGTCTTTTACATAGACAATTTGTCCCTTTAAAATAGATTCTTTATCAATAGAAGCAATAGCAACTCTTTTCGCACATCTTCCTTTTTTTTCTATTAAGAATTCTCTCATGAAATCATGGGTAAATTTTCTACTCTTTGCATCGACAATTTGAAAATAATGTTCTAAAAAATAAGAAATCGATACAATATATTTTTCACTTGCATACATTTTTTATTCCTCCAAAATAGAAAAAACGCTTTCCCTTTAAGGAGCGTTTTCTACGCGGTACCATCCTACCTTTTTTCTTTTGTGCGCTAACGGACGAATCCGGAAATCTCTTTCGAGTTCAATTCATAGGGAGTAACATTTTTCCTCTCTCATTTGCTTTCACCAACCGCAAACTCTCTTTTAGGGAATCTAGAAAAAGCCATGTCCTAATCAAAATCTTTATACTTCTATTTTAGCACACCTTTCCTTTTTGTCAATTACTTTTTTACCTTTTGACTTTCCCTTTCAAAAAAGAGTTCACTGACATATCCACGATTTGTATTTAAGACTTTGCAATACATTTCCACTTCTTTTTGATTTCGATCATAATGTTCATTAAAATCATACGTTCCCTTA
>CAMXQX010000063.1 GCA_947246355.1 uncultured Bacillota bacterium
ATGGAATGTCTACTTTTTTCCCGTTTACAGTAATATGACCATGGTTAACAAGTTGTCTAGCACCTTTTCTTGTGGTTGCAAAACCAATACGATAAACAAGGTTATCTAAACGACTTTCTAAAAGTCTTAAGAAGTTTTCGCCATGAACGCCTTTCATTTTTCCAGCTTCATTGAATGTTTTTCTAAATTGTTTTTCACTTACTCCATACATAAAGCGAACTTTTTGCTTTTCTGTTAATTGTTCTCCATAATTAGAAGACTTTTTGCGGCGATTTTGTCCATGTTGACCAGGAACATAAGGCTTTTTGGTTAATTCTTTTCCATTCTCTAATATAGAAAATCCAAAGCGACGTGCTTTTCTATAAGTAGAACCTGTGTATCTTGACATATTTTCTCTCCTTCCTTTTTGCAAAGTCATGAGAAACTATTATAATTCATAGGGTGTTTACTTTAATATCTTCGCTTTGCAGCAAAAGTTACACAATAACCCAAAAATGGTAATAAACACGTTACAAATACAATAGCCAGCTGCATTGACATAAGCAATTCGATTATATAATTTTTTTGCACTACATGTCAACAAATTTTGCTATTTTTGTAATCATTTTTGTAATCATTTTTGTGAACAATGAGAGGTAAGTAAAATTCGTATTATGTAATATTGTTATATATAATAAAAAATTGTATCAATTGTGTATAAAGTATATAGCTTTTATATAGCTTTTTTAGAGTACACATTTTCTTACTTTTATTGAATTTTTTCTCTTAATAGATTATTAAAATAGCATTTTCCAAATTTCTTTTTATTTTGGACTGTTTTCTTTTATAAGTATACATTTTGTCCCTATTCTAGTACTATTAGAGCGCACATTTTTAAGAAAAAGGTAAAAATTAGTATTAAAAAATGTCGAAATATGTGGTATTATTATACTAATCGAGGTGATTGTATGGAACTAGCACTTTTAATTTTAATTTCTCTAGCAGTCATCACCATTGTTTTAACTATTGTTGTATTGTTTTTAATACAAAGTCGAAAAAATAGAGCGATAAAAAAGCAATTAGACAAGTTGGAGATTGAAAAAAATTTACTTGATTCCTCTCCTGTCATTCCAGAACTTTCTAAAATAGAATCTTACCATAAAAATGAAAAATTAGAATCAATGTATAATAATTGGAAGAATCGTTTGGATATAATTCGTGAGGAGCAAGTTCCTAAAATTAATGATATGCTTCTAGAAGCAGATTATTCGTTGCAAAAGCAAGACTACAAAAGTACATTGTATAAGATAGCTCGCCTAGAGATGGAAATTTACAAAGTACGTACGAATTCTGAATTTTTATTAAAGGAGATTAAAGAGATTACCAGTAGTGAAGAGCGAAATCGTGCCCTTGTAACTGCTTTAAAAAGTAAATATAGAGAGTTGTACCAAAAGTATACCAATGAAAAAGCACAATTTAAAGATGTATGTGAAGTAATTGAACTACAATTTGAAAACATTGCTCATCGTTTCGAAGATTTTGAAGATGTCATGGACAAAAATGAATATACAGAAGTTGCTTCTATTATTAAATCCATTGATGAGATGTTGAAACATATGGCAGTGATATTGGAAGAAGTCCCAACTATACTTCTTCTTGCTACTTCCATGTTGCCTAAAAAAATAGAGGAAGTTTTAGAAGAATACGATTTGATGGTGCGGAAGGGGTATCCACTTGATTATCTAAATATAGAGGATAATGTAAAAGAAGCACGCGATAAAATTAGTGAAATTTTGGACAGAAGTAAAGTTTTAAATGTGGAAAATAGTTTAGAGGAATTACGTGTTCTTGTAACTTATTTTGAGAATATATTTACAGATCTTGAAAAAGAGAAGGTAAACCATAAAAGTTATGAAGAAGCTAAAAAAGTTTTTAAATTAAAATTTGACCATATCGATACAATTATAAAAGAAATTTTAGAGCAGATTACGGAAATAAGGGATTTATATAGTTTGTCAGAAAGTGACATTATTGAAATTGAAAATATTCAAAAGGATTTGAATTTGTTACGTGCTGATTACGAAGTATTTATAGAACATACAGGAAATAATACTTTTGCTTATTCACAACTTTTAAAAGAGATTGAAGTGTTGTCTGATAAACTTGCCCATTTAGAAGAACGTGTGGATATAGTACTCGATTCGATTGGAAGTATGAAGGAAGATGAGAGCAGGGCTAGACAACAGTTAGAAGAAATTAAAATGGTTTTGAAAGAATCAAAAAATAAAATCAGAGAATACGACTTACCACTTATTCCAAAATTCTATTTTATTGAATTAAATGATGCGCAAGTTGCCATAAAAGAAATTGTGAAAGAATTGGATAAAAAACCTATTACGATACAAGTTTTAAATACAAGAGTGGATACGGCTAGGGATCTTGTCCTTAAGCTTCATAAAACGACAAAAGAGATGGTAAAAACGGCGATGTTTGCAGAGATGGCGATCGTTTATGGAAATCGGTATCGGAGTGGTGCACAAGATTTAAACCGTAGTTTGGGATATGCAGAAAAATTGTTTTTTGCAGGAGAGTATAAAAAATCTTTAGAAATGAGTATCAATGCATTAAATAAAGTAGAGGAAGGTATTTATGATAAGTTATTGTCCCTTTATTCTAAAGAAAAATAGCCATAGATGGCTTTTTTCTTTAAATTATTTTCTTTCCTTATAAAACTATGGTATAATATTTTTGTGTTTTTGGAGGGGATCATGAAGAAATTTATAAATAATATTAAACGCTATTTTAAATATGCAGTTTATTCTGCACGTGCAGATTTAAAAGCGGAGGTAGCAGGTTCTTATTTAAATTGGCTATGGTGGGTATTGGATCCTATGTTTTTTATGTTAATCTATATCTTTATTGCAGGAATTGTTTTTAAAAAAACAGAGCTCTATTTTCCTGTATTCATTTTTACAGGATTAACGGTTTGGGATTATTTTAATCGAAATATAAATGCAAGTGTAAAAATCGTAAGTGCGAACCGTCCCATTGTTACAAAGATTTATATCCCCAAGTATATTCTGATTTTACAAAAATCATTTGTCACTTTTTTTAAAATGTTAATTTCTTGGGGGCTTGTCATTATTTTAATGATTTTATGGAAGGTTCCATTAACTCCCTATATTCTTTATTTTTTTCCTATTTTGCTTGTTTTGTATGTGATAACTTTTGGATTTTCTTTAATTTTAATGCATTTTGGTATTTTTATTGAAGATTTAGGAAATGTTATTACTCTTGTGCTTAAATTGGTTTTTTATTTATCGGGGATATTTTATAATGTTTCAACAAGTCTTCCAGAACCTTTTAATAAAATTTTACTTAATTTGAATCCAGTAGCTTTTCTTATTAATGCATTTCGAGATGTTTTATTGTATGGAAAGGCCCCCTCTCTTCTTTTATTAAGTGGATGGTTTTTAGTGGGCATTTTTTCAATGATGATAGGGATTCATATTATCCATAAATATGAAAACAGTTATGCGAAGGTGATATAGTGAAAAAAGATATAGCAATTACAGTAGATAATTTACATATTTCTTATCGAGGTTTAAAGAAGTTTTCTATAAAGAGGTCGCTATTTAAAGGGAAAAAAAGTAGTGTAGAGGTTTTTGAGGCAGTTAAAGGTATTTCTTTTACAATTGAGAAAGGAAAAATTTTAGGCTTTATTGGTAAGAATGGGAGCGGGAAATCAACGACTTTACGGGCTTTAGCTGGTATATTTTCCCCAGACGAGGGGAGAATTGATTTGCATGGAAATTCAGTTTCCCTTCTTTCTATAGGTGTTGGATTTCAGCCTAAATTAACAGGACAAGAAAATATTTATTTAGCAGGGATGCTGCTTGGATTTTCAGAAAAACAAATTCGAGAAAAAGAAAAGGAAATTATTGCTTTTGCAGATATAGGCGATTTTATTTATAAACCAGTAAAAACATATTCTTCTGGGATGTATTCTAAATTAGCATTTGCAATTACAGCGATTTTGGAAACAGATATCATGTTAATTGATGAGGTACTAAGTGTAGGAGATGCAGCGTTTAAAGAAAAAAGTTACAATAAGATGAGGGAGTTGATTAGTGATGCAAACCGTACGGTTGTTATTGTGTCGCATAGTTTGTCAACTATCAAAGAGCTTTGTGATGAAGTTTTATGGTTGCATGAGGGAAATATCAAAAAAATAGGAAAACCAGAAGAGGTTATTGAGGAGTATGAAGAATACATGGCGGCAAAGAAAGGCTAGATTCTAGCCTTCTCTCTTTTTAAATTCTTCTAATTGCTATAAATTTGTATTGCATTCTTTTATCTATATAGGATTATCTCCAAATGGTCTAAAAAATTTTATTCCAACAAACTTCATTTTTAATAGAATAATGAATAAAAGTATGCTATGATATGTGTGGGTAAAAAATTAATTTTATTTGTGAGAATGGCGGAATGGTAGACGCGCTACTTTGAGGGGGTAGTAATCATTGGATTGTGGGAGTTCAAATCTCCTTTCTCACACCAGTAAGCAATCTGTCCGAACTTTTATAGTTTAGGGCTTAAATATATAAGTATCAATTTCTAAGAAGTTGGTACTTTTTAATTGTTTAAGTTTAGGAAAGGATAGGTTTAAATGGTAAATATTACAAAGAAAGAATTAGAAATTGATAATGAATTAAAGAAAAAAATAGAATTTATATGTAGCTTTTGTAATACTACTCCTACTATTATCAATGGTAATATCAGAAAAATTGAAAAAACAAATTTAAACTACATCGAGCCTCATAGAGTTATTATTAAAGGCATCACATTTCTAGTATTTAATTATTCCAATGAAATATTTGTTGAAAATTTATCTAATAGAATTAAATTATCAGATTTAGAGACCTATATAAAACAAATAAACTAAATATATATAAATGTACTAACTTCTTTTAAAATCGTCTTAAAATAGGCAAAAAATGGTAATTATGTCTTGACTTTACATTAAAAGAATCTATAATAGGAAAGCAATAAAGGAAGTTTTATGTTTTTGTGGGGTTAATATAAAACAAATTTAATATACAACTGATAGAAATTTATAGAGGTGTCAAAGACATAAAACCAAGTTAAGTGTCTTTGTCGCCTCTTTTTTGATGAAGAATAAGAAAGGATCTAAAGTTTATGAATGAAGAAAAGAAAATTGCAGGAATCTATATTAGGGTCAGCACAGAAGATCAAGCCAGAGAGGGTTTTAGCCTACCAGAACAAGAGAAAAGACTTCGTGCTATGTGTGAGTATAAAGGTTATGAAATTTATAAGATTTATAAAGATGCGGGAATAAGTGCTAAAACTGGGAATCATAGACCAGCATTTGAAGAATTGAAAGAGGATATTAAAAATAAAAAATGTAATACTATTGTTGTATTAAAACTAGATAGATTAACAAGAAGTGTTTATGACTGGGAAAACATAATGAAATTTTTAGAAGAAAACAATGCTTATTTAGATTGTGCAAATGATGATATAAATACTACCAATGCTAATGGTAGAATGGTTGCTAGACTACTTACAACTGTTTCACAAAACGAAATAGAAAGAACAAGTGAAAGAACTAAAATAGGTTTAGCAGGTGCTATAAAAGTTGGCAATATTCCAAATAAAGCACCATTTGGATATAAGCATATAAATAAGAAACTTGTTATAGATCCACTTACAAAAGATGAAGTAATTAGAATATTTAATTTATATTATGAAGGAAATTCCTATCAAACTATTTCTAATATTTACAATGAAGAAAAAGTATTTGGAAAAACAAATTGGTGTGATAGTACCATTTTAAGAATACTAGAAAATGAAATTTATAAAGGGGATTATGTTCATGGCAAAAAAACAAATCATCCAACTTATTATGTAAATGTAGTTGAACCACTTGTTTCAAAAGAATTATGGGAAGAATGCCAAGTCCAAAAGAGAAAGAACTCTAGAAATTATAAACGAGATAAAGAATATTTGTTTTTACAAAAATTAAGATGCCCTAAATGTAATCGTATTTTAGGTGGTAATGCTACAAGAAAGAAAAATGGGAAAGTTTATTACTACTATCAATGTAATACTTGTAAAATAACAATTAAAGAACCTAAAATAGAAGAAACTATTAAAACTCTACTTGCTGATATTTTAGAATATGATAATGTCGTTAATGAATTCTTTTTACCAGTTTTAAAATCAAAAATAGAAAATCCAAAAGAAGAATTAACTAAAGAATTAAAGAACTTAAGCAAGAAAAAAGAAAGAATTAAAAAAGCCTATATTGATTCATTATTTACTGAAGATGAATTTAAAGAAGAAACTAGAATAATTGAAGAACAAATTGAATTTATTAATTCAAAGTTATTAGAAAACGAACAAGCAGAACAATTAAACTTTGCTATTGATGATATACTTCTAAAAAGAGATATGGATTTTATCAATAAAGTAAAATTACCAATATCTTATTATGCTTTTAACGAAAACTGGGATTTGCTTGAAAGAGAAATAAAAGCAGATATTATTATGAGATATGTTGATGACATCGAACTTGAAATAGCAAATAATAAATATGAAGTAAAACAAGTTAATTTTAGAAGTACATTTTATAGTGATTTTGAAGAACTATATAAGCAAGGTTATATTGATAAAAAACGACCACTTACTTATAACTTTAATGGAATATGCACTGATACTATTGTTAGATATAGCGAATACTTACCTATTAAAGAAGTTATGCAACATTTATATAGATTAAATGAATATTATGAGGTTAATTTTTACAAAGGAACTTATTATAAAGAAACTGAAAAATTAGATATATTCCCACTTCAAAAAAATGAAGTACCAGTTAGAATATTCCCATTACAAGATAATAACAATGGAAATGAAAACTGGGTATCAATGGGAATGCTTGCAACAAAGAATAATCCTAACGATATAAAAGTAAATATTAGAGATATATTTGAAACAATACCAGATAATGTTAATGAATAAAATTATGAGAACATTTACTTACGAAGTTTGTAAAAGGTACGAATAATTTTCATAGATAAAATAATAAGTAGTGCTTGTTATTTTATCAAAATTCTTATGTAGTTTTATTTCATTACGAAGTTTTGAAATATTGCGAAATAAGATAGGCGAATTCTAAGGTTGCCTAAACCTTAGCCCCCATATTTTGATACTTGTGTCAAAATATATAGGGGGTTAGAGATTTTGTCAAGGTCAAAATTATCTTATTATAATAGTAGGACTCTGTTTTAAAAAGTGGTATGAGAAATGATTAAAATTATAATATATTTTAAATAATTGCTCAAATAATAGAAAAGTATGATAAAATAGAAGTAATTAAGGGAGGTTTAAATTATGGGAGTAATAGCGACTAAGTATATAACTTTGTCAAATAGATATGCAGGATATAATGATGATGGGAACTTTA
>CAMXQX010000064.1 GCA_947246355.1 uncultured Bacillota bacterium
ATTACTGACCGTGATATAGCTACAACTGTTTTTAAAAATACGACCAGTCTTTCTCATTCTATTAAAGACTACATTCACAAAAATATTATCTCTTGTGATAAAAATACAGATGTAATGGACGTTTTACATCTTATGAAAAAAGAAAAGGTAAAACGCGTTTTGGTTACCGAAAACAAAAAGGTTGTTGGTATTGTAGCGCTATCGGATATTATCAAAAATAGCGATGAAACAGAAGAAATAATAAGCGCTTTAAAGGAAATCTTTGCTCTTAATCGAAATACAGACAAGTATGTAACAGAGATTGATGCATTTTATTTATAGCTTGCATAATTCACTGATTTTTGCTACAATACCGAACAGGTGATTTTGATGAAACATAAAGCAACAAAAAAGTACTATGATAAAGAAAGATTTGATAAAATTTTTACACGAAAAAGAAACAATTCCTACGATGTTATACTAGCGGAATTTGAATCTTATTTAACTGATTTTCCATATGATGCATACGCTATTAATGAATATTTAAGTCTATGTGTCAAATTAAATCAATTGGCAAGAATGGAACCATACATGAACGGGGATGAGCTACATACAAGGTATACAGATGAGAAAGATAGATTACTTTTCAAACATGTAAAATTGAAATATTATTCCTACATGCATATGTTTGAAAATTGCTATACACTCTTGAATGAAATAAAAGATATTCCTAAAACACCAATTGCGGGCTTCTACCAAGTAAATTTAAACTTTTATTTACGCTTTAAATTAGGTTTACTAAAAGCATCTGAATACCAAACGAAAACTTATTTGTTTCAGCAAATTATAGACTATGATATCGAAAGAGCGGCTAATCATATACAGAAACATATAGCAAGTATAGAAAAGGGAAATGGAACCTTCATCCGTTCCATTCACCTAGCTGATTTTTTAGAACAAATACAAAAAAAACTTCCAAATGAGAAACATTTTAACACACTTTATTTTTCTAATAAATATTGCTTTAAATCTTCAAATTTAGGCTATATTGATGGAGATTACATAAATCTCTCAGAAGTTATAACTCTTGATGATACGAATCAGATTATTACTATGTATCCCTTAAAAAATATAGACAATATTCCTGTTATAGATATCTCAGCTCCTATTTTAGAAGGCGAGCCAAATAAAATAAAACGAAAAAGTCAAATCGAAAAATTTAATGAAAGATACAAAAAATAAACCAAAATAGGTTTATTTTTTTGAATTATTTTGTATTTGACCCATATATTCTAATAATTTTAAGAAAAGCTTGACATACCTTCGCTCTAGTCCATGATTGACTAAATGGCGAATAGCAATTCTTTTTTTAGAAATCGTTCTATCACCAAATAGAATTGCGTCTACCTTTTCTTTTAAAATGGTCGTAATTGGTAAATCAAAAATAATGGATTCAAAATCTTTTCTTAAAAATTCTTCAGCCGCAATCTCGACGTTTTTTCCCTTACAGTTAATCGTAAGTTGTCCAACAGTAGGAACATTATCAATTTCAATAACAAATTTAGAATCTTTGACATATTTTTTAAAAGCTATTTTTTCTGCATTAAAGTAGATGATCACATCATTGGATTCAATGGTATTGCGAAAACAAATACGATAATTTCTTCTTTCTGGTATTATTCCTGTTTTTCCATCAATAGAACGAATAATTAATGTATGATTATTAGGTAGATAATTGTATTCTATTAAAGTTCTTAAATAATTTCCATCTTTATATAATTCTGTCTCTCCATCATCTTCGTAAAGTTCATATTGACTAGAAGCTCCTGGGAAAACTTGAATTTCCATACTCTTTGGTGGCTTCGTATCATTTAAATGAAAATCTTGACGATTATTTACAAGTGGAAGAATCGCACCTGCCTTGACAAAGATAGGATAATCCTCATCCTTAAAGAAAGAAATATATCCCTTACCTCCTTTGTATTTTTTACCTGTTACATAATCAAACCAAATTCCCTCGGGCAGATAAAACCGCCTCACAACACGGTTCATTACGAGTTCCTTCTTTGTGACAATAGGAGCAATAAATAAAGAGGAACCCAAATAATATTCATTGTTGTAAGTTGGATCATCATAAAAGTCAGGATACTTATAATAAAGAGGTGTTACAAGTGGTTTTCCATACTTGTGGTATTTATAGCTTTCGGAATACAAATAGGGAATCAATTGATGACGTAAAGTTAAATAACGTTTTACAATTTCATAGGTTTTATAGTTCCAAAGCCAAGGTTCTCTTTTATAATATTTTCCTCCCTCTGTCCCAAATTTTAAAATAGGAGAAAACGTACCAAACTGAACAAATCTTGTATAAAGCTCACTATCTTCTACCCCCTTGGTATGCCCGCCTATATCATGAGCCCAAAAATTCGCACCCATATTGGTTTCTTCTACATTATGCATGGTAACGGTCCTTAGGGTTTCCCAATTCACAACCGTTTTTCCAGAATACAAAACAGGATATCTATGGGGAGCAATTCGCATATTACGTGTTAAGAGAAGAGGCCTCTTTCCACTATACGATAAGTTATTATAAAATTGGTAATGATCCAAAATCCATAGAGGATAAACATTCTTTTTATCTGATATATCGATCCAATAAAAGTCAACTCCTGCTGCATCAAGTGGATTAATTAAAAATTTTAAATAAACATCTATATATCTTGGATTTAAAACTTGAAAAGGAATCCTCCCCTTTGCATCTTTTTCCAAATAGTTGCTTAAGTATTCAAAATTATCTTCATAAGGATAAAATCCTTCGAGAGGGTTTACAGAAAGCCCTACATGAACATTTTTCTCATGCAACTGATAAATCAGTGCCTTGGGACTTGGAAATAAGGTTCGATTCCAAGAAAAACCAGTATTTTTTTGCTCATTTCCTAATTTTCGAATATGCCAATCTTTATCAAAAAGAAAAATCGAAAGAGGAATTTCTTTTTCTTCAAAAGTATTAATCAGTGCACGAACGTCTTCATCACTATAAGCAATATCTCTACTCCACCAAACACCAAGAGCATACCTTGGAATGAGAGCAGGACTTCCTGTAAGCATATAGTAGTCCTTTAGACAACCATCAAAATCATTCCCATACAAAAAGACATAAGTATCAATCTGTTTATTTTCCCTTGGAATTAAGGTCCCTGTTGGACTCATGATATTGCTCTGTGCATCATCTATGCTTGCAAATCCATCAATGGAATATAATCCTTTTCTTAACTTAATTTTTCCTCCATTTTCGTCTAAAGATACTCCTGGAAATCCAAAGTTTCTTACCTCTGGATGTTTGTAATACCATTGTTTTTTATTGGACAAAAGTTCTATCTTTAAATTGGAAACAGGATTTAATTTGCTTCCTACGAATTCTTTTTCCTTTAAATAAGTCAATCGAAAGTATTTGGTAGTCAGTTCTAAAACGGTATTGGTCTCCTTTTTGGTAAAAGGCACACGCGGCATATTTCTAAACCACACTAATTCTGTTGGTTTATCCAAAAATTCACCATATTCACTATATTCAATACGAATCAATCTTTCCGTTAATATGGTAAAACGATATTTCTCTCCTTTTATTATATTTTCTTCTAAAGATTTGGAAAGTTCATAATTCAGTGCGAATTGTTCTCCTAAATTATACACGATCCCACCCCTCTTTTCTATAAATCTTCTATTTTCATAAAGTTAGTATGTTTCACTTCTCGGAATGGATACCCTCCTGTAATGATAATTCGATTTCCTTGTTCTAAAGTAAATTTTTCTATCGATTTTTGTCGTGCTAATTCCATCATTTTATCAAAGGATTTTGTATTTTCAATGAACACAGGATAAACTCCATAATATACATTTAGGCTTTTAACTGTATCCATATCTGGTGCCATAGCTAAAATAGGACAAGTAGGACGAAAACGAGATATCTTTTTGGCTGTATACCCACTCATGGTTGGTGTTACAATCACACTTGCCTTTAACCTGCTCGCACAATCTACTACTGAATACGCCAAAGATCCTGTCGTATCTTGCTTCTCTGTTCGCATCGACTTATCCAAAAATTCATGATAATTGCTATCTTCTTCTGCCGATTCAATAATCTTTCCCATCATGCTTACTGCTTCAATTGGGTATTCTCCAATCGTCGTCTCACCAGCAAGCAACATACAGTCAACCCCTTCTAAAACAGCGGTGGCAACATCCGATACCTCAGCACGCGTTGGTCTTATATTTTCCTCCATCGAAGACATCATTTCGGTCGCTACAATACTTACTTTACTTAAATAGTGACACTTATTGATAATTTGCTTTTGTATACCAGGAATTCTCTCTAAAGGAAGTTCTACTCCCAAATCCCCTCTTGCGACAATAATGCCATCACTGACTTTAATAATTTCATCCAAATCTTCTAATGCATAAGCATTTTCTATTTTGGATAAAATAGTCATGTGTGCGTCATTGGAATTGATGAGTAAATCATTGACTTCTAGTACATCTTCATGTGTACCAACAAAGGATAAAGCTACAAAATCAACATGTAGTTTGCTTGCATACAAAATATCTTCTTTATCTTTTTCGCTTAAAAAAGGAAGTGCCAAATGAACACCAATGATGTTGACTTTATGATTTTCAAAAATGGTTCCTCCTTCCACTACCTCACATAGTAAACAATCATGTCCCTTATCCACTACCAAAAGTTCGACCAATCCTTCACTCATTTTTAAAGTCGTGTTCACTTTGACTGTCTCTAAAAGTTTGGTATAACCAATCGTAAATTTTGTACTATTTCCAAGTACATCTTGCTCGTAGATACGAATTTTATCTCCTTTGGTTAAAGTCGCTTTCCCTCCATCCAAATGTCCAATTTTCACACTTGGTCCTTCTGTATCGAGCATGGTGGCCACAAAGGTATGCAATTCTTGATTTAATTCATTAATTGTATCCACAATTTGTTTCAAAAAAGAAGAACTGGCATGGGTCATATTGATACGGGCAATATCCATTCCATTTTGTATTAATTCCTTTAGTTTTTGTTTATCACATGTTTTAGGACCAATGGTCGCAATAATTTTCGTCTTCTTCATAAATTCACTATCCTATTCTTAACAGTATTATAACAAAGATTCATAAAAAGGGAAAGAGAAAAAGAGCCTTACTTTACAGGCTCTTTCGATTATTTAGAATTTGAAAAAACTTTCTTATTTTTTTGTAAATGTTTCCTTTGTGTTTGTTTTTGTATCTGTTAATATTAATTTATCCCCACTGAAGCTATATTGATAGGTAGACCCGTGATAAATTTCTATTTTAGTTGTATCCATTGTTGCCGATGCAAATGTTGTACCATATTGAGCATATAATCCATCATCATATGTAAATTTTATATTGGTACCATTAGAACCAGACCAACTTCCTATAATCCTTTTATCATAATAATCCGATATAGTATCATCCTCATCGAAGGAATCATCGTCATCATCAAAAGACATATCTCCTGTTATTTGTTTTGTTAATGACTCACTTACTTTTTTAAGTTGTTCCTCAGTAGTTCTATCAAAAGTATATAGTGTTGAATCAATGGTAAGAACTAATTGATTTCCTTGAAATTGATATGGAATCACTGTATCATCACACTTTATCTTAGAATCCTTCGTCTCACAGGAAGAAGCAAATAAAATTTTGCCTTTGCCAAGAAGTGAAAATCCATAAGAATCATCATTGTATACAGTAACACTTACTGATGAATCATCTGTCGTTGCATCTATTTCTGTTTTTTCAAAAGCAAATATCATTTCTTTATCACTTGTCATCCAGTATCCAACCACACTTTGCTTGTTTGTCGCATTGTTATTAGAACCACTTTCACTATTTTTATCTTTATCATTCCACTTTGTAAACAGGAAGATTCCACCACCTATTAAAGCAACAATAACAATGAAAAGGATTACCATTACTACACCACTGCTCCCCTTTTTTTGATAATTTTGGGAAACGTAGTTTTGTTTATTTACTACAGCATTATTCGTTTGTAAGTCTGTAGTAGTTGTATTTACTACCTCAATCTTTTCACCACAATTTGAACAAAATTGAGCGTTATTATTTAAAACTGTTCCACATTTATTACATTTCATTCTTCATACCTCCTAATACTTGTTATTCTCTATCTTTTAGAAATTTTCTTTACAATGACAAATAAGATGATTACGGCTATTATAAGTCCTATTCCTAAAATGGGCCGATACGTCATCCAGGCAATCGCAGTAAATAGTAGAGTGATAATCAGCCCAAATAAGAAGCTAACCATTGCTGTTGCTTTTCCAACTAGAGAACCAAAAATAGGAACATAAGAGGATATAGTCGTAATCGGCTTAAATAATAATGCAACCCCCATCATTTCTATAAAAAGAGCAAGACCTCTTACTATCCATTTTAAGAAATGATTCGCATCTTGAATTTCATTAATCAATTCTTTAGAATCCTTAGTACCACTAGATACATAATGAATCACTTTTCCTTCTTTGGTTACATAATTTACTAAAGTATTTCCACTTTGTTTTGCTAAAACACTAATGGTATCGCTTGCATTATAGGTAAAACGAATTCGAACATCTCCAATTTGTGGATTTTCTAAATCACGAGAATTCACTAAATATTCCCCATTTTTACTATACCCACTTGGAATATGTGTGTAATTTGTATATACTGTATCCGTGTTTAACTGCGCTAAGGTATCTTCACTGATTATGTAAGCCCCCACTTTACCAGAATTGGCTACAAATTTTTTTGTTTCATAAGGCATCGTTGTAGGATTTACATACCCTTTATTTTCAAATTTTGTGTCGTCAACAAGTTCCTCTCTCCACTCTTTTAAATAATTACATGTTCTTTTATCATTATCATCGGTTGTACATGATTCTACATATTGGTACATTTCTACTGTTCTTACTAATTTTGCACTTTCTACACGCACTCCAAAAGTAGTATCTTGTATAGGACTTGCCATCTCTAATTTTCCTGATATTGCTACTAATTTTCCATCATTGATAGAATCAACTGAACTACTAGAAGTATCAATAGCAACATTTCTTAATTCATCGACTACAGCTATATTTTTTACATTATTTTTCTCGTTTGAAAATAGGAGAACTACTCCTACTACAATTAAGATGAAACCAAAGAGTATTCCTGTAAACGAATTTGTTATTTTTTTCATTACTTCTCCTTCTTACCTATTTACCTAATTTTTTTAAAATATGTTTTTTTACCCTTACTTATATAAATAAATATAGCAGTAAGAATACTTCCTAAAACTACAAAAGATAGTCGTATTCCCGTTTTTGGATTTTCTATTTTTTCTGTTCCTGGACAATTTTTCTTAATACAGTCTTCCATAGAATTTCCTTGTTTA
>CAMXQX010000065.1 GCA_947246355.1 uncultured Bacillota bacterium
ATGCTCTTTAGAGTACGGTATAAATAAATAGTATCATAGCTGAAAGGATCTAGTGTAAGGTAAGCATCTTCTGTCCTATAATTACAATAAATATCTTCTCTTTGCTCTTCTAATATAGCATAAATTTGATGTGCTGTTTTCTTATCTATTTTTGCGAGCAAATGACAGATCTGATTATGATTTTTTATCTGTGTAGAGTCCATGGCTTTAGCAAGGGACCGTTTGTACATACAAGGCACCTCTTTAGGACAAGTAGCAAAGATAGATAAAATTTCACTGGAAGCAATACTTTCTGTATAGGTATCAAGTGTATTCCTATTCCCTTTTTTATGTAATTTTTTATAAGAAGATACCAATTCTTTTAAGGCAGGAATATCTCTATAATGTTCGAATTCATTTTTGTTATACACTTCATCCATTTGAATACAATCTTCAAAAACTTGAAAACGATACTTCCCATTTTTGTAAATTCGGTATTGTAGTGTAATAGCAGGGTAACTTTTTCCTTCTTGGTAAGGTAAATCAAAAGTGTACTTTTGATTTAAAAGCATATGCTTTTTCATTTTTTCATCAATACTATCGTTTGCAAAAAGAAGAGCACTACTATCAAGTAAATGAATTCTAAAATACGTATCTCCTTCCTCATTATATGCAATCGAATAAGCAAATTTACCAATAGCAAATGTTTTTGTTAGAGAATCATTTTCCTTTTTACCTTTTTGATAGTAACGAAAATAGTGTATTCTTTCCTCTACGGTCTTTTTTATCTCCAAATTGATATCCTGCTTATTAGATAGGCTTTCTTCCTTATTATTTAGTTCTTCCAAAGCCATAAGTGCTTCTTCACACTCTGGACTTTTTCCTCTTTCACATAACTGCTTATAAAATTTGTCCAATTTTTGGCTTACTTCTTTTCTTTTTACAGGAGAAATGAAACCTTTATTCAAAAACAACTTTAAGATTTGTCCAAGGTAATCTAAGTCCACTTTTGCTAGTTCTTGTTTTCTTACCTTACGGTCATAGTTTTGAATAAATGCATCCACGACACTATCGATAAACTTATCAAATAATAGTACTTTTTCATCTTTTATTGAGACAATTCGTCCTTTTTTTAAGAGAACATCTATCATTTGGAAATAATAGTTGGGATCTGTATATTCTAATTTTTGATTGGCAATCTTCAACTTATAGTTTTTAACAAATGAATCTATCACTACTCCTAGCAAATCATCTAGACTCTCTTCATCCATTTTGGAAGAAACGGTGTCTATTATTCTTTCCATATAGTAATAATTTTTAGGGTTTTCTAAAAGAAGAAGTAAAATTTCTAAATAAGCTGTATTCTTTTTTTCTACTGTTTTTTCTATAGAAGCCTTTTTAACTCTTTCAAATTTTTTTGCTAAATTTCTTAATTTTTTTGTATATTCTTTTGCCTCTTCTTTCGTTAAATATCTCTTTATTTCATTTGCTTTAGAAATGATTAAATTTTTCATTACATTGCATAAACAAATTGTATTTTCTTGTTCTTGTTCACTAAAAGACGCAAGAATAGCATCTGTCACCTTTTCTAAACATGGATACACTTCATCAAATTGCCAAAAGATATCTTTGTTTAGGATACTGTTTATTCTCTCTACAAAGGTATTATCTTGGTAAAGGGATTCACCCACTAATCCTAAAATAATTTCTCTTGTATTTTCTTCAAAAAGTGAAATATAGCTTCTATTTAAGTCTTTGTATTCCTTTAAAACGGCATTTTTATAAATTCCCCTTAACGTATAGAGACGTTCTATCACTAAACTTAATTTTTGCAATACCATTTGTAAATACTCTAATCTATTACTCCAATCCACATAGTTTCCTTGTCTTATTTTATTTTGTACTTTCTTTTTCATGTCACGATTCTTTGAAATACCAAGAAAATCCGCAAATTCCTGGTAAGTTTTTTCTAAAGATTCCCTCATAGACGCATACATTTCCTCACAAACGGGAAGGAGTTCATCCATTATAATTAGTTTTTGCTTACTATTTTGTATATTTTCTAAACTTTTTAGTTTTTCTGTTACTTCCCCACCTAAAAACTGTGAGAGATAATCCAAATCACGCATAGAAGATGATTCTATCTTTAAAAAAACAGGAAGGTTTTCTTTTCTCTGCCTTTTTACTTCATTGATGAAAAGTAAGTCGATTCTTTCTAAAATTAATTTCTTTAAGCAGTTTATTTTTCCTATTCTACTTCTTAAAGAAGATATCATAAATGCATCTTCCTTTTTTTGAAAATAATGTTTTTGACACACAAGGCTACCTTGTTCTTTTTTGAGTTCACAAAGCCCTTTTCTTAAAAAAGGAATATCCTTCTTTTCGTATTTTTCTAAATGAGTTTTCATCTCTTCTTTGTCATAAGACAAAAGTTCCATTATTTGATCCATTTTCTTATTCCCCCTAAAATCAATACTAATTTCTTAAATTTTTACTTACAAGTTCTAGTGACGTTGTCAGTTGTTTTATCCGCTCTAAAATGCGTTTGGCTTTGACAACTTCCACCCCTGCTGTACTCATTGCTAAATGAGTTTCTAATTCTTCTAACGTAAAATTAGAAGTAAAAAACGTTGGTAAATTCTCTTCCATACGATATTGTAATATCGGACACAACACATCATCTCTACTCCATGCAGTTGTATTTTCAGCACCAATATCATCAATCAAAAGCAGTTTTACCTTTTTAATTTGTTCGATTTTTTCTTTAAAATCATTGGTTCCAAAACTAGCTTTCAAATCCGTTAAATACTCGGGCCAAAAAAGAATCGCACTTTTTATTCCATCTTTAGCCAGTTCATTAAATGTAGCTGAAATCAAATAGGTTTTTCCAGAACCAAAACTTCCGTGCAAATAAAGCCCCTTGTCTATCTTTCCTTCTCTATAATTTGTAATAAACTCTGTTAAATAAGCAATAATAGGCAGTCTTTTTTTATCTTTTAAATCTATAGCAGAAAAAGTTGCCATCGTAATTTCCGTGGGTTCTTTTAATGTATATACATTTTTTAAATGCGCGTACGTATTTTGGTACTTCAACATAAATTTACAAGCTTTATATCCAAACCGTAATTTTCCGTTTTTTACTTCTGGTAAGTAGGCATGTCCTTCTATTTTATTTTTGCATTCCAGTAAATTTTTACAATGCAAACAATGTTCATATTCAAGAGTACAATCTTCTAATGTGGTTGTGTATTTAGAAAGTTCCTCTTTTGAAAGTTTTAGTTTTGCAACCAATTTTGCAAAAGTAGGATTTTGAAGTGCTTCTTGGAAATGAGAAAGAAGCCTTGCCTCTATTTCCTTTTTTTCATATCGATTTAATAATTGTGTTGCTGTTTTCATTTCATCACCCTACTTATCATCTCTTGCATTTTTTGTTGTTCTTCGCTTGTCGTTTCACTTACACCTATCTCCTCACTCACCCAAGATGGTACTTGTTCTTTCTTCTTGACGACTCTCTTATTTTTTCCTTCTAACCTTTTTTTATGTTCACTCTCTGCTAATTTCATAGCCTCTTCCACTGTTGTAATTTTATTTCTAGAAAAAAGTCCCGCCACACTTTCCACATAAACAGGAACGAGTTTATTTCCACTTTCTTGTAAAACATAATCAAGTAAGACATTCACCACTCCTGGATTTAAATTCATTTCACATAGTAGGTACGATAAAATTTGAATTTCCGAATCTGTTAGTCTCGTTCCAATGTGTCTACTATATAAGTAATCATAGGGTGACGTCGTTTCAAATTCATAAATCTTTTTATCACGTAAATTGGTCATTTTGTTTTTCTTGCGTAAAGATTCTGGCTGTGTTTTAAGGGCAAGAGAGGGAAGAACACCAAAATGTTCAAATTTATAATAATTCTTGGCACTTTCCATAAACATTTCTTTATCAATCGTTCGCTTCATCGTTAATGATTCTTTTAAAAGTTCTATCATCTCATCATCACTAAATCCATAGACGAACGAAATACGATATAGAAACTCTCTCGTTTCACTGGTCATACTCCTTAAATTGAACATCTCTTCTGGAATGGAAGATAAAATATGTTCTAAATCAATCGTAGCCATAATTTCCAATTTATTTTTATGAGTATGTTTTAAATCAGTTAAAAGCTGCTCAAAATTGGTGAGAGGTTCTACTTCAAAAATATCTTGAAATTTACAAGTAATATCTTCATATTCTGTTAAATTCATTTTAGGTACTCTAAATACAGCAGTAAGTCGCTCATATTCCTTCTCCCCCACGTTGTTATATAAAATAGTAGAAAGAAGAGGATTTGAGAAAAATTCATGGGCGGATAAAGGGGAATAGAGCTCATAAACAAATTCGTTGATGCTTCCCCTTTTGATATAAGTTTTTAGAAGACCAATGGCTTCTAGTTTTTCACGAGCAATACCAATCGTTTCTAAACTTTCTCTAAGTGTTGTCATCAAATGATGATGGGTCCAATCGGTAGACAATAGTTCCAGTTTATCTAAATACATACATAAAGAAAAATAAAGACTAATGGCATCAGCCCCTACAATAGGCTGGTACAGCATATATAACAAATCTCGATCTTTATCTTGCAACACCGTTTTATTGATTACCGTAAATCTATCCGCTGGCAAAACAACGCATTTCAGCATACCCTACACCTCGTTACCAATAGTTTAACACATTCCTTCTAATAAAAAAAGAGAAAAATTTTTTCTTCCTCTTCACATCACTGTTAAATCTATGTAGTTATTCATTCAAATTAAAAGTTTATCTTAACTAAATCTGACTTTTATCAAAGTTAAATCTTTATTTTTTCATTTTTATATTCTACATGTATTCTTTGCACAATGGCAAGGGCAAGAATAAGTGCTAAAGCAAAAGACCCGCCATAAGATAAGAAAGGTAACGGAACTCCTGTAAGTGGAAGAGAGCCAAAAAGACCTCCTAAGTTAATAAAAATATGTAAAAAAAGATAAACAGCTATTCCTAAGCACATATATTTACCTCTTATACTTCTAACATGGGTTGCCAACTTCAAAATACGGTAAAGAACCACCAAATAAAGAAAAAAAAGTAAAGAAGTAAATAAAAATCCATATTCTTCCGCAATAATGGCGAAAACAGAGTCTGTATGGGATTCTGGAATATACGATTTTTGCCGACTGTTTCCAATCCCCACACCAAGAAGGCCTCCCGAATTAATCGCGATAAAACCATTGCACACTTGGTATCCTCCATTTTCATAACGACTACAAGTATCAAAAAATTGAAAACGACTTGCCTGTGCAGATGAAAATATCTCTTTAGAACTTAAGAGGAGAAAAATGCTGCCTAAGAAAAGAAGAAGAAAAGCCACTCCCATTATCTTTAATTTTTCTATTCTTAAAATAGGACTTGTCAGAAGCAAAATAGCAAAAATAAAAGTAATAATCAGCATCGTCCCATAATCTTTTTGTGTAAAAATGATAATAGGGAAAAAGGAACCAATCAGTACAATTTTCCCAATAGCATCGTAATGTTTTATCTTTTTATTCTTGAGTTTTCGATAAAATTGTTCAAACAAAAGAGATAAATAAACAATCAAAAAAGGTTTAGCAAATTCGCTGGTTTGCACAGCTCCAATAATAGGTAATGTAATCCAGTTTTGATTCCCACTCCAGTTTTCCCCCCTAAAAGTTACTAAAATAGAAAGAGCAGCAACCACATAATACCCTGCTTTTCCAAACAGGTAGTAACTCTTTGTTGGAAAAGATAAAATCACAATAGTCGCTACAAAACCAATACATAAAATCAATAATTGTTTATAAAAATAATTGTATAAAGATTGATTGTATCGAACAACAGAAACTTGGCTAGATGCCGTTACAATATTAAATAATCCAAAAACGAATAAAATAATCGATATGCTTAGAAGAATTTTATCCATATCTTTGATTGTTTCCATTACTTTCTTCATTTTATCCCCTACTTTTTATCCTATTTTACCATAGTTAGCACGCTTTCTCAAGTAACAAAAAAGAAGAGAACTATAAAGTTTCTTCTTTTATATCTTTCAAATCATAAAATGTATAATTTTGTAGTTTTAACTCTTCCCCTTTTTCAAAGAAAACCACAACGTTTTCCCCTTCTTGTTCTACCTTTTTTACACGTTCATCCGTGTATCTTTTTACTTCCTTGGAATTGCTTTTTCTTTCATAAAGATAACCCTCTACTGTTACAACATAGTCATTATCCCTATCAAAATAAGTAGAAGGAAAAATCATAGAAAGAGAAAGAGGATTTCCCTTTTCATCGACAAGATTACTAGAGGCATCTGTTGCAACTGTAATGTCTCGTATCTCAAAAAATACGTTTGTCTCTATGAGACTTTGACTTTCTTCCTCTAATCGCATATATCGGTTATCCTCCGTTTTTAAAATTAGAGTGGGCATTAAATCGATATTTTGCGTAATTCCCATTTTCTTTATTCTAGAAGCAGAATTATACTTCTTTATATCTTCCTCTTTATCAAGAGCATACTCTTGTGTCTCTTCCTCTAAGAAATCACAATAGGTCCTCACATAAATATCGCCTGTTTCTGTTAATATAACAACCGTGGTATTGGATACGTCCATAAAGTTATAAGTAAGTAAAGAAATCGCTTTTTCTATTTTTTGTATAGTATAACTTTTCTTTCCATCTGTAACTTTTACTTTCCCATTTTCAATAGAATAGGTATGTATTTTACTCTTATCTCCATATATATCAATCGCAAGTTCTTTATCATTTGTATATGTAATATATTTCTCCAAATCATAGACTTTCTTTTTTGGTTCTTGTTTTTGCTCCTGTTTTGGTTCACTTGATTCCTTTCCTTGCTTTTGAGATACAAAATAAAATCCCAAGCCTGCCATAAGTAGTACACATACTGTTCCTATCATTATTTTATTCTTCATTATTTCACCTCACCTACTTTATATACAATTGGTTCTAGCCAATCCTTGCACCTTTTTATATTTTTTATTCAAACACTCGAAACCTAGTTGAACACCACGCACCAAATTAAGGATTTTACGTACACTATATTAGACTTAGATAGGAGGTAATACAATGTATTATTACGGTGGATATCAAGGTTATGGCTGCGGAAATCCATGTGGCGGATATAACGGCGGTGGATATGGCTATGGAGCTGGATACGGTGCAGCTATTATCTTAGTTTTATTTATTCTTTTAGTAATCATAATTGGTGCTAGAGCATGGAATAACTAAAAAATCCTATTGTTGACAAGAAGGGGCTGAGTAGAAATGAACAAATTCTATTCAGCTTTTTTCTTGGGATTTCTC
>CAMXQX010000066.1 GCA_947246355.1 uncultured Bacillota bacterium
TTTAACAAAAGGTCTTCCTTTTTTATACTCTATCCCCAAACCATTTTACACTATCCCTTTTTTTCTGCTTCTTTACTAATTCATATAAATTTGTTATAATAAATAAGCAAGAAAAAGGAAAGAGAGGTGAATATATGAAAATAAAAATTACAGCACTTGGAGGATTAAACGAACGTGGAAAAAATATGTATGTCGTTGATATAGAAAATGAAATTTATATCCTAGATGCAGGGCTTAAATATCCAGATGATAAGATGCTTGGTATTGACTACATCATTCCTAATTTTGATTATTTGAAAGAAAATCAAAAAAAGATAAAAGGGATTTTTATTACGCATGGTCATGATGAACAAATGGGAGCCTTATCCGATATCTTATCTGAAATGCCAGATATACCAATTTATGCAACGGAATTTACAATGAATTTATTAGAAAATGAACTTGTAGAGGATAAAGTAAAGGCAACCAATCTAAAAGTCATTGAGCCACATAAAACGATAAAATTTAAAAAAGCAACCGTCTTTCCCATTTCTTTAACACACTCTATACCTGGAACGGTAGGGTATGTGATTAACACGGCCGATGGAGCGATTGTTTATACAGGAAATTTTGTTTTTGATCAAAAAATGTTAGGGCCGTATAAAACGGATATTGGAAAGCTTGCTTATGTTGGGAAACAAGGTGTTTTATGTTTGATGAGTGAGTCTATTTATGCAGAAAAAGAAGGATATACTTCTCCAAATAATCGTATTTATGGACAGGTTCGTGATGTCTTGGATCAAAGCGAGGGAAGAATTTTATTTAATATTTTTGATAGTCAATTCTATCGTTTACAGGAATTGCTTTCTGAGATTAATAAGACAAAGAGAAATATTGTTATTTTAGGGAAAAGACTGGAAAATACAATCAATGACGCCATAAAAAATCATTATCTTGATTTTAATGTTAAAAAAATGAAAGGCTTTCGTAGTTTAAATGATGATAATATAGTTGTTTTAATTTCGGATGAACGGGAAAAGCCATTTTCGAATATATCTAGAATTATCAAAGGTTATGATAAATTTGTAACCATTAAAGAAGAGGATACTGTTGTTTTTGCTTCCCCTGTTTATGAGGGAATGGAAAGACGCGCAACAAAGGTTTATGATGATATTGCGAAAATGGGTGCGAATTTGATCATTTTTTCAACGAAAAAATATTTATCCAACCATGCCTCCAGCGAAGATTTAATGATGATGATTAACCTAATGAATCCGAAATATTATTTACCTGTCATTGGTGAATATCGCCATCAAGTGGAAAATAAGAAAGCGGCTTTAAAAGTAGGGATGAAAGAGGAAAATATTCTTCTTCGTTTGAATGGGGAAGTAACTACTTTTCTAAATGGAAGTCTAGTAAAGACAGAGCAAACAATAAAAGTCGATGATATTTTAGTGGATGGAAAAAATACGAAAGATATTAATGAGATAGTCATTAAAGATCGAGAGATGCTTTCAGAAAATGGAATCGTGATTGTAAGTGCGACGATTGAAAAAATGACAAAGAAGGTTTTATCTGGGCCAGAAGTAATTACCAAAGGATTTATTTATGCAAAAGAAAATGTGGATTTGTTAAAAGAAGCAGAGAAATTATCTCTTTCTGTTATTCATGAAAATGTTACAAAAAATCATGTAGATTTTGCGAAAATAAAAACAGGAATCCGAGATAAAGTAGGAAAGTATTTATTCAAAGAAACAGAATGTAAACCGATGATTTTAATTGTGATGAATGAAGTATAAGGTGTTTTGAAATATAGGAGTGAAAAAATGAATATAGATAAGATGTTAAAACCAAATAGAAAGTTCTTAATTGTTTCTCTTGTACTTTTTTTTATATCTATTGGATTGTATGCTTTTTCTTTTGCATATGAGAAAATAATAAATAAAAAAGCTCTTGATTATAATGAACTTATTGCAAACAAAACAGATGAAGAAGGGAAATATGCAACTATCAAAATAGCAGAGTTGCCTTACTTATTTGCTAAAGAAACAAAGAATAATGTAGAAAGACTCTATTATGTAGCTTTTGATGCTAATAATTATATGTATATTGTAAGACTTACAGAAAAAACTTACAAAGATATGGAAGAAAAATATAAGGAAGATGAAAATTATATTTATACATTAAAAGGATATATACATAATGATGAAGATAAATTAAAGAAGCTAGCAATGGATTGGTATAATGAAAGTATGCCAAGTGAAGAATATTATATTACAAATGAGAACTTTGAAAGTTATTTAGGAAAAACATACTTAGATGAAACAAAGCGACCAAACAATTTAGAAACAGCAGGTATTTTATGTATAGCCATTGGCTTTGTTCTTGATATTTTAGTTGTTATTTTCGTGATTGGGCATATTACAAGTGAAATTCGTTATCAAAAGGTAGTAAGAAAATACAACATGGATGAATTAAGACAGGAATTAATGGAAGCAGATTGTACAAAATACGATAAGCTTAAAATATATTTTACAAGAAATTATTTTATTTCTAATTACTTAGGATTAACCGCGATACCATATACTGATTTAGTTTGGGTGTATAATGAAAGATGGAATCGAAATGGACTCTATGCGGGGACTTATCTTCTTGTTTATACTAGGGATAAAGAGAAGCAAAGAATTACTTTTTCTAAAGATGAAGAGCAGTTGATTGCAATTATGAATGAACTTATACAAAGAAATAACCAAATTATGGTAGGGTATACGAAGGAAAACGCAGCACAGTATAGAGCTTTCAAAAGACAATAGTTTTATTGCCTTTTTTTGTGAAAAAAAATATCACCTAATTTTCATACAATCTTCACAAATAAAATCTATAATGAAATCATGAGAAGAGGTGATAGATGATAAAATTAAGAAGTACTAAAATACAAAATGAATACACTCCTTACTATACTTTAATAAATACCTAAAAACTTATAATAAAAAGTGAAAAGTCCATGATGGACTTTTTTCATTTTAAAATATATGCTATACTAAATAATAAGTTAGGGGGAAAATATGAATTTACCAGTTATTCAAGAAGTCATTGTGAGAGATACAGTAGGTGGTATAGATCGTTCTCTTTTTTTTGATAAGGTGAGCGTTTCTTTTTTTGGAAATGCTCACCGTCTACAAATGAAAATTACGTTTCGAGTGAATGAAAATACTTCCATGGAGGACATATGCTTAGAAGACTATATGCGAGCAGTTAATGTTTATTTTATGAGTAATCCAGCTTATAAAAAAAGTGAAAAAGGGAAGTACGTTAATCTTTTTGATTTTGCTTATGTTAAATTCATAGACTTTTTCCATTTAAAAATCAACAGAAATGTTGTGAATATTATCAAGAATCATTATTTTAATCTTCTTTCTATGAGTATACATAATTCCAGTATGGATAAGGACACTTATCTTCGAGGTGTAAAATGCAATGTAAATATGTGTGGTGGGGAGATAACCTCTTTAGACAACCTAAATGGCTTTGAAGGAGAAATAATTTTTTTAGAGAACACCAAAGTTTTAAGCGACAATGAACATACCCTTCATTTATATGCTAAAATGTTAAAAATGATAAATGTTTCTATGAATTATGAACGCTTTTTTCTTACGACAGATGCTCCCCATTTACTAAAATTAGAAATTAGAGAGGAAAAAGCGGAAAATCATTTAACACATCAAGATTTACTTTTTATCGCTGGCTTTTACAATTTAAAATCAATTACCATTGATGGCGTTGTTGAAAACTATGACCAAATAAGAAAACTAGAGTGTCTTAGGGAACTTAGATACCTTCTTTGTACAGATCAAAAAGAAATAGAGAAAACAAGAAAAAGAAGAATAAAAAATTTGGAAGAAATTAGAAAGCTAAAAGAAAAGAAAATCAATATCGAACACTATTTAATGTTTCAAACAATGGCTTTACAAGAAGAACATTTGGACTTTTTTCATAAAATTCATGTTCCTCGCTTAGAAAGAGTGAAATGGGAGGACAAAATAGCAACCAAAAGTGTAGAAAAGATAAAAGAAGAACTAGTTTCTATTGGGGCAATGACTCGAGAAATGAGAAAAAATATAGCACGCATAAAAGAAACACATACATTCTTTGAAGAATTTAATGGGCTATGTTTTGAACCGAAACGTGAAGAAGAATACATAGAAAGATCTGCAGATCCCTTTGATTTCAATTCATCTTCTGATAAAAAATACTATGTAAAAAATAAGAAAATCATCATAGAAGAATAGATGGAGGTACTTTAAGTGATAGATGCTAAAAAAGTAATCGATACGATGCAACCCCTAGAATATCGTTTCCGTAAATGGGGTACATTTTCTGAATTTGTATTACCACTTACGAAATACAATGAACAGTATTTCTTATTAAAACAGTTTGATGAGAAATATTCTTCATTACATTATTACATTATTACATTATTACATTATCGAATTGTTTGTATGAGGTAGTGGGACGTTTTGATGTAAGCAGAAATTGTAGTGATAGATGTGGAATCACCTATCATATTTGTGATCAATTTCAAAATAGAGGAATTGGACAGATGGTTCTTCGCTTTGTAGTAGATGACCTTTTTAGTGAAAATATAAATGGCGTTATACTTTGGCCTACCAATGAGCGGAGCTGTCACATCGCACAAAAAAATGGATTTAAAAAAGGAGAAGGTAACCAAGGCGTTTATGAACTTTCTTTAATGGATTACCAGGAGTTACAATCGAATAGTAAGAAAGTATCATGATTAGGGCATTCATCCGCCTTTTTTTGTTGACGTTTACAATTTCTAAAAAATAAACTATAATAAGATATATTGAGGTGATTTATTTTGAAAAGAGTAATGTTAACAGGAGATCGACCTACGGGGAGGCTTCATCTAGGTCATTATGTTGGTTCTTTAAAACGAAGAGTGGAGCTACAAAACTCTGCTTCCTTTGATGAGATGTATGTGATGATTGCAGATAGCCAAGCATTAACCGATAATGCTAGTAATCCAGAGAAAGTAAGACAAAATATTATAGAGGTAGCTCTTGATTATTTAGCTTGTGGGCTTGATCCAAAAAGAGTAACGATTTTTATCCAATCACAAATTCCAGAACTGACAGAACTTACATTTTACTATATGAACTTAGTAACCTTATCTAGACTAGAGCGTAATCCAACGGTGAAAAATGAAATCAAATTAAGAAACTTTGAGACGAGTATTCCCGTAGGATTTTTAACGTACCCTATTAGTCAAGCCGCTGATATTACCGCCTTTAAAGCAAATGTGATTCCTGTTGGAGACGACCAGCTTCCTATGATAGAGCAAGCGCGTGAAATTGTAAGAAGTTTTAATCATACATATGAAGAAGTTTTGGTAGAACCAGAGGCTCTTCTTCCTGAAAATGAAATTTGCTCTCGTCTTCCAGGACTTGATGGAAAAGCAAAGATGAGTAAATCCTTAGGGAATTGTATTTACTTGTCCGATACAGAAAAAGAGATAGAAAAAAAAGTCATGGGTATGTTTACTGATCCCAATCATTTGCGTGTAGAAGACCCAGGTGTAGTCGAAGGGAACCCCGTATTTATTTATTTGGAAGCTTTCGCATTGCCAAAACATTTTGAAACGTATTTGCCCGAATACAAAAATGTGGAAGAATTAAAGGTACATTACCGAAGAGGTGGGCTTGGAGATGTGAAAATTAAGAGGTTTTTAAACCAAGTTTTACAAGAAGAATTAAAGCCAATCCGTGAGGCAAGAGAAAAGCTTAGTCAAAATATAGAGGATGTGTATAAAATATTAGAAGAGGGGAGTATTAGAGCAAGAGAGGTCGCTAAGAGCACAATGAACGAAGTAAAAAGGGCGATGAAAATTAATTATTTTGAAGATGCCACTTTCTTAAAAGAGCAGGAAGATCAATATGGAGAAAGTAAATAACGCAAAACCAAATTATGATGTAGAAATGTTGAAAATACTGGAACAAAATAGAGGAAAAACCATTCTTTTACATTCTTGTTGTGGCCCTTGTAGCAGCTATGTGATTAAAGAACTATGTGAGTATTTGAAAGTAACAGTCTTTTATTACAATCCCAATATAGAGCCAAAAGAAGAATATTTAAAACGGAAAAAAGAACAAATTCGAATTATTGAAGAATACCAAAAAGAGATGGACGTCGATTACTTAGATTGTGATTATGAAAACGAAGTTTATGAAGAAAAAATAAAGGGGTTTGAACAAGAAAAAGAAGGAGGAAGTAGATGTTCGATTTGCTTTTTCCTTCGTCTATCGAAAACAGCAAGGCAAGCAAAAGGAAACTATGATTTCTTTGGGACGACTTTAACCGTGAGTCCTCATAAAAATGCAAAGGTGATTAATCAAATTGGACTAAGCATTGCTGAAAAAGAAAATATTCCCTTTTTAGTGAGTGATTTTAAGAAAAGAGAAGGATATAAAAAATCAGTCTTATATGCCAAAAAATATAATTTATATCGACAGGAATACTGTGGTTGTTTGTATGCGAAACGGAAGGAGCAAGAGAATTGAAAAAGAAAACAATAATACTATTTTTCGCATATACTTTAGTGAGTACTTCTTTAGGGGCAGGACAAAATATTGTTTTTGCACAAGAAGAAGGTATAGAAGAGATGACTTATGCTGAAGAAGACGTTATTGCTTATTTTGAAGATTTAAGTAAAGAAGTAGAGGGGGATATGGAAGAGGAGCGTGTTACGGATAAGGTCATAGATGCTTGCAGTACTTTTATTTTATTTTTATCGGATGAAAAGGAGATTAAAGGGTATACTTGGAGTGAACTTTCTGAAGAAACCAAAGAAAAGATTGTCTCTATTTATTTAGATGTGGATTCTAAATTAGTAGAAAAATATCCTAATTATATGGATAAGATAAAAGTATATAGTAAGAAGGCCAAAAAATTTGTAAATGAAACATATAAAGAACTAAAGGAAAAAGTAAATGAAAAAATAGATGAATATATTAAACTAGAAAAACAAGAAGAAATGGCTTCCAAAGTACAAGAGCAGAAACAAAAACTAGAAGAATCATTTTCGAGTGTAAAAGAAAAAGTAAAAAAATGGGCTAGAGAAAATCAAGGAAGATAATCCTTGATATTATTAGGAAGATATCCGCTTGGAACTTCTAAAATAGAGTAACAGCGAAAGAAAAAAATACGCCATGGCTTTTTATTTCT
>CAMXQX010000067.1 GCA_947246355.1 uncultured Bacillota bacterium
TTAAGAGAGAAAGACGAAGAAAAAGGAAGTAAGTATAACTACCATCGAATCAAGAAGACACTGCAAATTAATCTAATGAGAGGGAAAGAGAAGCAACAAATCAAAGAAAGGTACTATTTAACGAATGAAGAAGGAGAGGTTCTAACAAAAAAGTTGGAAATCGATGTCATAAATATGGAAAAAGCAGAAGAGATTTGTTATACTAAAGAGGAAACAAAACTAGCAAGATGGTGTAGGGTGATACTAGCGACAACGAAGGATGAATTTGTAAGAGCTTTAGGGGAGGATTTAATGGAGAAAGAGGCAAAAGAATTATTAGAAGAAAAAGTCGAACAATATAGTCGAGATGAAGAAGTAATAGAGATGTATACAGAATATTCTAGAGCAGAGTTAGAGCGGCAATCGGTATTAGAAGAGGCAACCTTAAAAGCAGAGGCATTAGGATTAGAAAAGGGAAGGGAAGAAGGAATACAACGGGGAATTAAACAGGGAATTGAGCAAGGAATGAAACAAGGTGAGGAAAAAAGTCGAATTGAAGTAGCACGTAATCTATTCAAATTAGGACTTTCTATAGAACAAATTAGTGAAGCAACCTCTCTATCTATAGAGGAACTAGAAAAACTAAAATAATGAAACTATTTTTTAAAAGAAGAATTTTATCAAGAACTCTAATGCATGATTTTAGAGTTTTTTTGAGCCAAAAATAGTAAAAAAACTTGGTATTTTTTTAAATTGTTCCGCATTTTCACCAATCATTCACAAAAATTCCATTTTTCTTTCAATTTCTTTTTTTAAAATAGCAAAGGAAAGGAGAGAAGTATGTACGAAAATGTATTTAAAAGAGTAGAAGAAAAATATGTATTAAATAAAAAGCAAAAGGAGAAGTTCTTTCAAAAAGTAAATCCTTACTTACAACCAAACCGCTTTTTTGAAGCCACCATTTGCAACATTTATTTTGATACACAAAATTACGATTTAATTGTTCATTCCCTAGAAAAACCACCATTTAAAGAAAAAATACGTCTTCGCAGTTATAACGTTCCAACTCTCGAAGATACTGTGTATTTAGAAATCAAAAATAAATACAAAGGAATCGTTGGCAAAAGGAGGGTGAAGATGAAACTAAGTGAATTTTATGAGTACCTCAATACAAAAAAATATAAACAAAATAATCAAATCATGAGAGAAATTGATTATTATTTTACCTATTATAAACTAAAACCAACCCTTTACATTGCCTATGATCGCCAAAGCTATATGGGTGCTGATAACCCAAATTTACGAATAACACTGGATACCAATTTAAGAAGTAGAAAAGAAGATTTATTTTTAGAATTAGGTGATGCAGGAAAAAAATACTTTAAGGAGGAAATATATATTATGGAAATAAAAACGTTAGGCGCTATGCCACTATGGTTAGTTCAAGTTTTATCAGAACTAAAAATTTACCCAACCTCTTTTTCTAAATACGGAAGTATTTACGGAAGAGACAAACAAATAGATAAGGAGAATGCTTATGTTTACTAGTATTTTTGAAAACACAACCTCTTCCATCACATTTACATCGATATTCCTTTGTTCTATGTGCTCCCTTGCTCTTGGTATAGTACTTGCACTAGTTCATAAATACACTTCCAAATACAGTAAAAACTTTTTAATTACCCTCTCCATTTTACCTCTTTTAGTCCAAACAACGATGATTATGGTCAATGGAAATTTAGGAACAAGTGTAGCAGTTTTAGGAGCTTTTAGTTTGGTACGTTTTCGAAGTCTACCTGGAACTTCTAAGGAAATTTTAAGTGTTTTCTTTGCCATGACCATTGGTTTAGCAACAGGAATGGGGCATATTCTTTTTGCCGTTTTCATGACAGGAGTAGGAGGATTATTTCTAGTCCTTCTCCACGCATCCAAAATCTTTAATCCAAATAAGCAAATCAAAATTTTAAAGGTGACGATTCCAGAAAACTTAGATTATACTACTGTTTTCGATACCATATTTAAAAAGTATACGAAAGAAGTGGAATTGGAACAAGTCAAAACAACCAATATGGGTAGTATGTTCGATTTAAGTTACCGTATTACTTTAAAAGGGGGAGTGAGCGAAAAAGAATTTCTAGATGAGATACGAATCAAAAATGGAAATTTAAAAATCATTTTGTCTCATCCTTTAATGGAAAGTGATTTATAGGTGAGAAAGTGAAGAAAAAAACAATCATAGCGCTATTGATAATTCTTTTCTTACTTTTAGTAGTTTTCCTTTTGTTCAAGGAGAAAAAGAAGAGTACAAAACAAAAAGAAACATTGAATACAAGTATAGAAAAATATGATAGCGAGGAAGATATATCATGGGAAAATTATACAGAAGAGAAAATAGAACTCAAAGAGAATTTAAAAATTACGCAAGGGGGAATTTATAAACTAGAAGGAACTCTTACCAATGGGTCTATTACTATCAATACAAAAGATAATGTCAAGCTTATTTTGAATGGCGTTTCAATTACCAATGAAAAAGGGCCTGCCATTTATATTGAAAATGCGAAAACGACAGTTATTACACTTGCAGATGAGACAAAAAACTATTTAAAAGATGGCAGCACTTACCAAGGAATAGAAGAGGGAATAAATGCAGTAATTTATAGCAAAGATGATTTGGTTTTAGAAGGAAGTGGCTCTTTAGAAATCCAAGCCAAAAAAGAGGATGGCATTGTAAGTAAAGATCATTTAAAGATAAAAGGAGGGTCCTACAATATCACTTCCATAGATGATGGATTGCGGGCGAAAGATTCTCTTTATATTCAAGATGGAATTTTTACGATGCATGTGGGAGGAGATGGTCTAAAAGCAACAAACGATACAGAAGAAAGTAAAGGTTATATTTGGATTGAAAAAGGTACATTTACGATAGAGTCTTCCTTAGATGGAATACAAGCGGAAACAAAATTAATCATTGAGAATGGAGACTTTACTATTACAACAGGAGGGGGAAGTACAAACGCTTCTACCAAAGAGTCATGGGGCAATTGGGGAAGAGGCCAATATGAAAAAACACAAAAACAAGAGGCAGAGGCAAGTGCGAAAGGAGTAAAGGCAGGAGAGGATTTACTGATTCAAGGTGGAACATTTACCCTTAATACTTCAGACGATAGCATTCACTCTAATAGCTCCATACAAATCGAAAATGGCACCTTTCATCTTTCTTCTGGAGACGATGGCATTCATGCTGATAAAGAACTATGGATAGAAAAGGGAACAATAGAGATTGAAGAAAGTTATGAAGGAATAGAAGCTGCTAAAATTACAATCGAAGATGGAAATATTTCTATCAAAGCAAGTGACGATGGTATCAATGTAGCAGGGGGAAGTGATTCTTCAAGTATGGGACGACCTGGTGAAAACAACTATGACAAAAATACAGAAAATATCTTGACTATCCAAGGAGGAAAAATTTTTGTAGATGCTGATGGTGATGGCATTGATGTCAATGGAAGTGGCTATATCTATGGAGGGACTATTATTGTAGAGGGTCCTACGGATAATGGCAATGGAGCACTTGATTATGATAGGGAATTTATAGTAGATGGAGGCACACTCACTGCAACAGGGTCTAGTGGGATGTTACAAGGAGTTTCCTCTTCTAAACAATACAATGTAACCATTCGTTTTAATAGCAATTATACAAAGGGAACCCTTATCGAAATAATAAATGGAGAAGAAACCATTTTATCTGTTACACCAAGTAAAGATTTCTCTTCGCTAGTTTTTTCTTCCTCATCCCTGCAAAAGGGGGAAACATATAACATAAAAATCGATGGAGAAGTTTACCAAGATTTTAAATTGGAACAAATGACAACCTCCATAGGACAGTCTACCTTTGATGATAGAAATCCCCGTCCTAGAGGAGGTATTCCTAATAATAGAGAGCCTAGAAGATAAAGAAAAAAGCTTTATCTTTTTTCTTTATGTGTTATAATAGATTTAGAAAAGTAAAGGAGACGGGTTATATGAAGAATGAAGAAAAATGTCCCTATTGCGGGGCCAATCAATTTGTAGAGGGAAAGCAAGAAGGATATGCTACTGTTTCACCAATAAGTAAAACACTTACCTTTAAATCACAAAAACTATATCATAAAATTTGTTTAGAGTGTGGAGCTGTAGTAAAATCTTATGTAAAAAATCCTAAAAAGATTGTATAGTAAAAGATTAAGATCATTTTAAAGTGGAGTAGAGATGTATGAAAGAGAAGTACCTGTCTTATTTAAATCAAAACCATTCATTTGATAAAAAAACAATGGTAGGAATATTTAGTCTTATGATTGTCATAACAGGAATGTTTGGGTTTTTCTATGAGTTTATTTTCTATTATTTCAATGGAGGAATGAAAACATTTTACTGGCGAGGAGCCAATTTTTTACCTTGGATTAATATTTATGCAACAGGTTCCATCATGATTTATTTTCTAACCTATAAAATGCGAAAAAAACCAATCAAAGTCTTTTTCATTAGCATGATTTCTTGTGGTATTTTAGAATATTTTTCGGGACTTGGGATGTATATCATTGGAAATGGGATGCGATGCTGGAATTATAACCAAGAAATATTAAGCTTTGGAAATATTCATGGATTTGTATGTTTACGAAGTGCTCTTCTTTTTGGAATATTTAGTTTATTACTTATCTATATAGTCGTTCCTCTTTGCTTCTATTTGGCAAAACATATGAATAAAAGATTATTTTTAGCTATAAGTATTACTTTATGTAGTATCATTTTATTTGATGAATTCTATAATCTACTTTTTGCTAGAATATTAGGTTTACCTAGGGCTTCTGCTATTTACCAAAAATTAGGAATTCCATTTGTGAATTTTAAATAGACAGCAAAAAATTATAATCATATTTTATCCATAAAATAATACGTTGTTCGTTGACTTTATTACGTCTGTATATTACAATAGTGCTCGTGATGTATATGAATTGTTTACCAAATATAAAAATAACAAATAAAGAAAAACAATATTTATTAAATCAAAAAAAGTTTAATCATGGAACAGAAAGTTTCATTTTTGAAGTTCCTTCTCTTTTTGGGGAAAATAGGCTCGCTAAAATATGGGACGTTGATGTTTGTAAAGGAGAAACTATCCAAAATAAATTTGAAAAATTGAAAAGACTCTATCACATAGATACATTAAAAGAAATCAATGATATTCAAATCATTGCGTCAATTTCTTGCGAGGGAGAAATTATAGGATATTTAATGAATAAAAGTTCTTATAGAAAAATAGACTATTTCCCTACCACTCATACAGAAATGTTAAATTATTTATGGTTAGCTCGTCAAAAGTTAAAACAATTTGAGCAATTAGAAATATTATATGGAGATATTTCCAGTTCTAATATTTTATTTTTAAAAAATGATGTGTGCTTTTGTGATTTAGATAATGTGGCATATCAAGAATTAGATATGGATATAGTTCCTGTATGCTTAGGAGAATTTATGAGAAAATTTGAATTTTCCTCTACTATGAAAGTAAATGAAAAAGATATTTCTTATATGTATAATCTATTTACAATAAAAGGATTATGTTTTTTAGATGAAAATCGTTTAGTAGAAGAATATTTAGAATCAGAGCAAATTCCAAGAGAGTTACTACCTCTAGCCTATAAAGAAATCAGAAAACAAATGCGTCATGTAACTTCTTTATATGAAGGACACTATTTTATTGATTATGTCAAAGATAAATACAAAGAAAAATTAAAGCTTTATAAATAAGAGTCTATTTTTATTTTTATTTCATAAGCTTGTACTGGTGATAGCATGTTTTCAACCTCATTTTTAATGACATCCTTAGCAGGAGCTTCTACGATGATAGGTTCACTTCTTATTTTCGGTAAAAAGGAAAAAGGGGAGGGAATTTTAATTTCCTCTCTTGCTTTTGCGGCAGGGGTCATGATTTGTGTCTCTCTAACGGACTTAATTCCAGAATCTTTTCATGCTCTTAGTACCTATTTAAATTTGTTTCCTTTACTTTGCACTGTTCTAATAGGTATTAATCTTGGAATTCTGCTTTCAAGTAAAATCGAGAAAAAGGTAGCAAAGCAGGAGAAGAGTTCTTCTTTATATAAAATAGGAATTATTTCCATGCTAGCGATTATTCTTCATAATATTCCTGAAGGAATTGCTACCTATATTTCTTGCGAAAATGATTTTCACTTAGGTCTTCAATTAACGCTTGCGATTGCTCTTCACAATATTCCAGAGGGAATTTCTATTTCTGTTCCTATTTATTATGCAACAAAAAGTAAAAGAAAAGCCTTTCTTTATACCATGATATCGGGTTTATCTGAAGTAGCAGGCGCTATTATTGCCTTTTTATTCTTAAAAAATATAATGAATGATTTCTTTATGGGATTTCTATATAGTATGATTGCAGGAATTATGTTATCCATTAGTATAAAGGAGCTTCTTCCAACTTCATTTTCTTATTATAACTATAAAAATACCATATTGTCTTTTCTCTTTGGGATATGTTTTATGTTAGCAAGCCACATTCTTTTATAAACGTATTTTAATCCAATCACATTTGATAAAGAAGAAAGATCTAGATAAAAAAAGAAAAGGGTAGGGAGTCTACCTTTTTCTAAGTGTTGGGTTATCTAAGCTTAAACGAATCATCATTGTTATGGTCTACTTCAAAAGATTCGGCTTCATTTTCAAAACCAATGTTTTTATTAGCCTTATTATTTACTTTAGAATTAGACTTGTTCGAAACGTTTGACTTATTGCAACTATCTGTCACTTTATTATTGTTTGTGTTTCTAGTTTCTTTCTTTTTCATTTTGATCACCCATTTATAGAATAACCCAAATGTCTTTTTTTATACTTTCTTTAAAATCAAATATTTTAGTTAACATAATATATATTATAGGTTTTTTGTGATAGGAACAATGGAAGAGATTTATAAATAAATGTATCATCAGTATTATCTCATTATTTTTTATTAATCTGTGCATACTATAAATAATCTTAGTAGTTCTGTTTTGTAACTTAAATTATTTGAATCAATTTGATTTTAAATTATT
>CAMXQX010000068.1 GCA_947246355.1 uncultured Bacillota bacterium
CCACACTTTTCTCCGAGGCAGAGCCTCGGGGAATTTAAATCCCGCTTAGATTAAAGCAGATAGAAATGTATGAGAACTCCCTTTAAATAATTTTTTCAAAAACAAAGTATCATACAATTCTTTTAAGGTATTCAAAACTTCTATATTATCTCTAAGTATATTTTCTAATTCGCCATATTTATCATCATAATCTGTCCCATCAAAGCTAATGGTAATATCTTTTTCTAAATCTTGTAACATAAACAATTTTTTTATACTAAATTTGTTCCCAACAATTAGTTTGCCAAATTCTTCCGAGAATTTTTTACTATCTATTATAGGATTTAATGTTTCTTTGATTCCTACTTTCACGTCATTCTTAGAAAGATTCAATATTATTTTTTCCAATGCCTCTACTTGTACCATATCAAAATCATCATCACGTATTCCTAAGGAAGGAACAGAATTCATCAATGATTCAAAAACATTTTTTATTTTTTCACCCAAATCTAGGTTATTTGTATTAAAACTATCTCCGCTGTATAGAAAGTTCCCTCTATACTTAATCATATGATGAAAAGCTAAATAAACTAATCGTATATCTTCTTTTGATGCATCGGTGATTAATTTATTTCTTAAATGATAGATTGTTTTGTACTTGGCATTGTATTCTATCACCTGTTTTTTTTCATCTGCACTTAAGAGAATCGATTTATTTACTTTATCATTTTCACAATATTTTGACTGCGCTAATTTTTGAAAAAAATGACTATCTACTTTATTCATCTCTTCCGTAAACTCTTTTTGTAGTAATTTTATTCTATTTCTTCTTCTATCATAACGCCTTCTAGCACTTCTAAAACTGCGTCTTTCTAAGGCTGTATTTGCTGGTTCAAATAAGCGAACACCCCATAGTGATTTTCTCGATTCATTTTTTCCTTTTTTGATGATTTTTTGCGTCCCACTTTCCACAACTGCCCATCCTACTGATGAGGTCCCAATATCAAGACCTATATTATATTTTTTCCTTTCGTCCACTTGACCTACCTCCATATATTTGCTATTATGTAGTTGTCTTAATACCATTTAAGATAACATAGAGAGTTAAAATAAAGCTTTAAGCCTAAATGCTCACATTATGTGTTCGAACAGTTAGTCTGTTCTTTTTTTGTTTATTAATAATCCATATTTTTTCCATCCCAATTTGTATTCATAAAATAAGCTGTATTTCAAATAAATAACAAAATTCCCATCGATTAATATAAAGTTTAAGCACTACTATGCCATTTTTTCCATAATTTCCCTCTCTTTTTCAATTATAGCATAGAATTTTATAAAATATAGCACTATTGGGGGATGTTGATAAAAAAATAGGATAAAGAAAGAAAAAAGACCACTTTTTGTAGTCTACTTTCTTAGATTTTTAATACTTGACCAATAGATAGGGTACTGCCTGTTAAATTGTTTTTGTTTTGGATATTGGTAGCTGTTGTTCCAAATTTTCTAGCAATACTATACAACGTATCCCCTGCTTTTACTGTATAGGTATTGGTAGATGGCGTAGATGGAAATGGTGATGTAGTTGGTACTTTTAATACTTGCCCTAAACTTAATAAATTGGATGTTAAATTATTAAGTTTCATCAATTCTTGAACGGTTGTATTGTATTCTCTTGCAATAGCATATAAATTATCTCCTTTGGTTACGACATAATTTTGGTAAGACGTTGTTGGTGCTTGTGTACTACCTGTTGGAATAATGAGTTTTTGTCCTATAGATAAATTGTTACTTTTTAGATTGTTTGCATTGATTAAATCGGCTACCGAAAGTCCATACGTATTAGCTATTTTATATAAAGTATCTCCTGCTTTTACAATGTATTCATTGGTAACAACTTCTTCCTCTTTTTTCCCTGGAAGTTTGATTTGTTGTCCTACAGATAAAACAGTAGAAGTAAGATTATTTAAATCCATAAGTTCTGCTATAGTGGTATTGAATTTATTTGCAATACTGTATAGGGAATCACCTGATTTTACTGTATAAATTCCTGCATCTTCTTGCTCCTTTTGTAAGGGAATAATGAGTCTTTGTCCTACAGAGAGTGTATTGCTTGTAAGATTGTTTATTGCTTTAATTTCATCAACAGTAACACCATACTTACGTGCTATACTATATAAAGAGTCGCCACTTTGTACTGTATAAACCCCTTCTATTGGTTCATCATAGGTAACTCCAATATAATCACTAACCCCTCGAACGACTGCATCAACATAATCTCGCCAATTGTTTTTCAGTTGATTCACGTCATCACTCGTACTATCCAAAAATCCATATTCTACAATGATTGGTTCTGTAATGCCTGTATTTCTATGAATAAAATAATAATCTTTTGAAGTATCACTCGGAAGTCGACGTTGGTATGCTTTTCTTACATTTTGACCAGCAAGCCTAATTTGCTCTAAAACATTATTGGCTAATTTACCATTATTACGTAGTGCATAGATTACTTCCGCACCATCGCCACCTGGCGATAGTCGTTGTGTAGTTTTTTAATTTTCTTCTCTAGGTTTATTAGGGTCCTCAATAAATATATTGGTTGACCCACATATTGGACATTTATTACATTTCTTATTCTCAACAACAATATCAAAATCTCTATTTAAACATTCTATGCAAAATAAATATGGCTTCATAGATATTGCATTTCTTTTATTATCTACCATATTCCTAATATATTGTTTTATAGGATTACTTCCAAGAATAAAATCAGGTTCTATAAATAATGAAGATTTCAATTTGAAAAATCTTGAGTCATTTAAGTCTACATCAATATATTTATAATCATCATACATAAACAAGACATATCTTCGTTCACGTTCATGTGACCATTTTGAGTCCTTAACAGACAATATCCAATACTGTAATATCTCTTCAAGAAAATCTTTTTTATTTTCTTCGCTCATATCAAAATAGTCAATTATACTACACAAAAACTCTAATTCCTTTTTTGCTTCTTCTTTGTCATAAATTACGTCAAATGATAATACATGCGAAAATTTTGGAGTTCTACCTTTATCATTTTTATAATACATTATTGGCGATAAAATTTCGGCCATACGATCATCTTTATAACCATAAATACATTCGCCATAATCTTTTATCATGTCAGCATCATTTAATGATTTACAAAACGATGAAACATAATATTTTCTCGTTGGCGTAAAATCTATATTTTTTGCCCAAGGAAATGTTTTAACATTTATATTTTCAAATATTTCTGGTATAACCTTTTGTTCTCTAGGATCATTTAATTTATCTATAGGGGACATCCAAATTTGATGATTATCAATACTCTTTTTTGCAACATCTAAACTAATATACTTACATATATAATCTTCATTATAATTATTGCGCGATTTTAAAACGTAATTACTGATACTTGTCATAAGCACTCCTTTTAGAGGACGTTTAACTGGTATATCTCCATTAATTTTAATTAGCTTAGCTACCAATTTATATAACATACCTATTTCTTTATGATTAAATGTCCAAATTTTTGTTCTTCTTGCACATCTAAAATAACTTATGTCATTTAGCATTGAAATGTATGCTCTTGTAATTTCTGACATAAAAGTACTGTCTAATTCTTCATTTTCAAAAAGTTTTACATAATATTCAATTATTTCTATTAATTGTTCTGCTAAACTTTTATTTTTTTTAACTGTAAATTTCTGATATGCTAAATAATACAATTTCAATTGTAGAAATAGTCCATCAAATTCATCTATTTCTAATTTTTCTTCTGATTCAAACATGTATGAAAGCATTTTTTGCGTCCTTGTTTTATATCCAACTAATTCGTACAAATATATTTTTAAAGCATTCAACTGCATAAGATATGCCTCTACAAATAATGAATTAATAATTGCTACTTCATATTCCGTAGTTCTACATAAACCTATTGTAGATCTTTGATTAAGATCATAATCGCTAATTAAAGAAACTAAAACTTCTTTGTTCTTATAATCAGGATTCCTCTTAAATTTATCGATATATTCTTGAATATTTTCCAATTGACATTCAATTGCATTAGCTGGCCAACCATCTGGTTTTTCTTTAACTTCGTTTATCTCATAATTCATAACTGTTACTCCTTAAATATACATATTGTTTTTTCTATTATTATCAATAAGTAGTTTATCTTTCTATGTATACTTCGTTCCTTGATGGAACAAAGCTTTTAAACACTATTTAATATGCTAAATTTGTAAATTATTTCAATGTTTTTATCTTTATCTATAACTATCTTTTCTATTATAGTTTGAATTAATTCTCTTGTAGGATTTTCTATATCAATTAAAGACTTTATTTTATCTTCATATTGTTTTAAATCATCAGTTTTATTTTTAATAACTTTAGTATCATCTTTCAACTTGTTAATCTCACTTCGCAACTTACTTAGTAAAACTTCAGTTTCATTTGCTATTCTTTTGTACATCTCATCTGATACCATACCTTTAAACTTATCCTCATAAAGCATATCTAATTTCCTTAGATATTCCTTTTCTTTAGATTCTAACTCCTTTATTTTTTCTTGTATCTTTATATCATTATTTTTCTTATTATTAATCTCATTAGCTATATTAGAAACATCAATGGGTTCTAGATATTGTTTACAAGTCCTTTTTATAGCATCTAATAAAGCATTTTCCAACTTATCATAAGGTATAAAATGAGGTTCACACATTCTTCTTTTAGGATCTCTTGAATACCTATTACAATTTATAGTCCAATAATCATGATTTTTCCTATAAGTTATAGTTAAAGTATTTCCACATTCCTTACAATACAATAAATTTTCAAATAGCCTCTTTTCTCTTTTAGTAATGTTAGTAACGCTTGTTCTCTTAACATTATTTTGAACTTTCTCAAATATAATTCTATCCACAATTGGTTCATGAGTATTTTTAACAATATCCCAATTGCCTTTTGGAAGTGTCTTTTTCTTCTTTGATTTATAAGATACTTTAGTTTGAACACTTTGTACCATGTCACCTACATACATTTGATTCTTAAGAATCTTTTTAACAGATGATACAGTCCATATAGGATTATATTTATTCCTTGCATGAGGATTCTTTCTTTTAAGACTACTTGGAGTTTTAATCTTATTGTCATTTAAATAAGTTGTTATTTCAGATAACCCTACACCTTGATAAGCCATATCAAATATTTTCTTAACTACTGGTGCATATTCAGGATCTGGTATCAAGTGCCCTTTGTCTTCTGGATCTCTTAGATATCCATAACTTGGAGCACTACCAATAAACTTACCATTTCTTCTTTTATCATTTAAGACATTTCTAATCTTAACTGAGTTTTGTTTACTATAGTAATCATTACAAGCAAATATAAAGGTTGAAGAATCATTACTAGCTTGATTTACAGCATTATCATAACCTTCTTGCATAGAAATAAATCTTATTCCGTTTTCAGGAAAAAATGTTTCTACATAATAACCAGTCATGATATGATCTCTACCTAGTCTTGATAAATCTTTAACTATTACAAGATTGATGACTTTATTTTTGATATCTTCAATCATACTAGCAAATCCTGGTCTATCAAAATCAGTACCAGAATAGCCATCATCAACATATTCTCCTACAAAGATAAAACCTTTTTCTTTTACAAAATTCATTAGCATATTTCTTTGATTAAGGACACTCTCACTATCAGATTCGTAAGCTTTTCCTTCATCTGCTTCAGATAATCTTATATATATTCCTGCTTTGTAAAACTCTGGCGTTTTTATTAAAGTGTTATACAAGTTTTATACTCCTTTCTTTTTGTATAACAAATTAAAGCCACTTATATTGTACCATAAAGGGCAAAAAACAACCATTGTTCTACTCACTATTAATCACACTTTTTATATAATTAGTTATTAACAAGATTAAATTAGGAGAATCTTTTTTAAAAGTTTCAGTTATATTAAACATAAGTCACCTCTCTATAGTTTATGACTTTGTTAAACAATTAATTATTCATCTCCTTTTCAAAAACTACTTAACAAACTCTCCAAATACTTTTTTTCATCTTCACTCATTGGTTCAGATTCAACTCTTTTACCATTCCATAATTCTACTCCATCAACATCTTTTGAAATAATAGGTCCTATATTATTTCTTTTAATATTATTTTTATTATATTGCTTAAAGTTTTCTTGAATACTAGTATTAAGATTATTTTTAATACCTAATATTTGATTCTTTAATACCTCTGATAACCTAATAACTCTTTTAGAATTATTTTTTTCTTTCTTATCATATTCTAAAACAATATAACCATACTTCGATAAACTACTTACACTTTTTGATATTGTTTGCTTACTAACGCTAAATAAATTTTTAAAGTATTCGTTAGTAGCCCAACAATAGCCTTTTTTCTTACAAAGTGACAAAATGTTAATTAATAACAATCTTTCTAAAAATGTTAATCTATTATCCCCTAATAAACTTGTTGGTATAACTAAATTAATAAAAGTTTCTATATCTCTTTCCAATTTCAATTGATATAAGATTATCTATTTAGTTGTTCCATTTTATCCTCCTTCCTTTACCAGTCTTTTAGGAACACGAAAAAAGAACTGAACATATTTTAGTCCACAACAAAAATAAGGGAATAATTCCAATATTTTTTCATTGGATAAATATGTTTAGTTCTTATATTTTTTGAACCTAAATACTTCTATGTTATTTTTATTATTTTATATATTGAGTACATTCCCAAGTACCTTAATATAATTATATCACGTATAATACCAAGTAGTAAATGAAGGAAGCAGTCATTACTTGATACTTTTTTGATTTACTATATAATATTTTTACTTATTTCTTATAAGAAATAAGTAAAAATTCGCGATTGAGTCTAGGCAAATTATACCAGGGGTCTTGTATCCATATCTTTGACGGCCTAACTCTTTTTCTTTTTACTTTCCTAGTTTAAGAATGTTAGGATTTATTCCTATATAACAAGCGTGATGAGGAATATGAAGTTTAAGGGTCCAATCGC
>CAMXQX010000069.1 GCA_947246355.1 uncultured Bacillota bacterium
CTTATTTTATCATATCGGAAGTTTTTTCTTTTTACACAACTTTTTCTATACTCTCGTCAATAAACAAATACAAGAAAATTAGAAGAGGATTTATTCTTTATATCTATCACGGAAACGAGGTAAACTATGTTTAAAATGATTGTAGTTGATTTGGATGGAACACTTTTAAATCAAAAAGGATTCGTTTCTAAAGAGACAGAAAAATATTTAATACATTTGAAGAAGAAAGGTTATAGCATTGCCATTGCAACGGGTAGAATTTACCCTTCTATTTTAAAAGTTACTAGAGGAGCTACGTTTGCCAATTTTCTTATTTCGGATACAGGGGCTTGTATTTATAAAGAAACAAATCCTACTCCTATTTTTCAAAATTATATTCCAAAAGAAACTGTTTTAAAATTTTTTGACTATTATAATGAGGATGTAATCAATATGGAAGTATGCAATCACAATACATTTTATTCCTATGATAAAGTACATGATAATAGTGATTTTATTTTTCAAAATGGAAGTGAAGTAACACATGCAGCGATTGTTATGACAGAAAACCAGAAAGTAGAAGAAATGGCGATACAATTGCAAGCAGATTTTAAAGAAGTAGAAACAATTATCATGCAAGATTCTTTTGGTGAGAAAAAATGGATAGAAATTCTACCTAAGAATTGTTCTAAAGAAAATGCTATCAAGGTACTGATTGATTGGATAGGAATTCGAAAAGAAGAAGTCATCGCCTTTGGGGATGGATTAAACGATACAGGAATGCTTTCCTTTTGTGGACGAGGTATTGCTATGCAAAATGCTTTAAAAAGTGTTAAAGAAGTAGCAGATGATAGCACAGAAAAAGACCATAATCACGACGGAGTGATTGCATATTTAAAAAAAATAGGAATAGATTAACAACTTTTTTTCTTAAGTTCATCAATCTCCCTTTGCATCGCACATACCATTTTTTTTAGCATTTCTATAGTCTCTTCCGTAGAAGGTTCACTTGTCTGTGTATTTCCTCTTCCCCTTTCTGCTTGTACTTGTTTATAGAATGCATTGGTACAAAGAACTTGAGCTGTTAACATTAGCCAATTTCCTAAAGCATTTTGTTCATTGGCTGTTAAATCATCAATAAGTAGATAACCTACGATAACAGCACTAAAGGAAAAAACTTTGGGGGATACATTTGGTATAATACTCATAAAGTTCCCCTCCTATTTTACTTTATGAAAAATACGTATGAGAAATGAAAAACTATAAATAAATTATTGAAAAAGAAGAAGAATTATGTTAAAATGATAGTGTTGTAAATGACTCGTTGGTGAAGTGGCTTAACACGCCGCCCTCTCAAGGCGGTATTCACGGGTTCGAAACCCGTACGGGTTACCATATGAAAATTAAACTCGAACTATTTTATAGGGTTCGAGTTTTTATATGATAAATTTTATATACTAAGAGGAGACGAATATAACATGGAAGAATACGATACAATTATAATTGGTGGCGGTTTGGCTGGATGTTGCTTAGGTAAACTTTTATTAGAAAAGAAGGAAAAAGTCCTAATCATTGAAAGAAAGGAATAGCAATCATAAAGATAAACTATGTGGTGGATTGATGACCAATAAATCCTATCAATTGCTAAAAAAGATTTATGGAAATGCTGTTAATGATTTATGTCTTAATGAAATACATGAATTTGAAATTTAACTCTCCTAAACTTTATTCCATTTTTAGAAATGATCTAGATACCTTCGTAATGGAATAGTATAAAAAATCCAGGGGGAATCTCCTAGATGGCACAACATATGAAAAAATTGATTTTGAAAATAAAATTCTATACATAAATAACCAAAAATACAAATACAAAAATTTGGTTGGGGCAGATGGCATTTTTAGTCAATTAAGAAAAGAAGTAACAAAAAGGCAACAAAACAAGAATTTTGCTTTAGAAGCATATATAGATAAGAAGGATACCCCTCTTCAAATTCATTTTTTAAATCACTTTAAAGGATATGCATGGATGATTCCCAACGGTAAAAATACGATTCTAGGAATTGGTGATGTATATGGTAATGTTCACCTAAAAGATGAATTTATCACGTTATTTCATTTAAATGAGGAAAAAATAAAAGGTGCCTTTCTCCCAACTGGGGATGATATACTACTCGAAAGAAGTGGAGTCTATTTCATTGGGGATGCAGCAGGTTTAATTGCTCCTATTACAGGAGAAGGAATTTATTATGCTTTGCTTTCTGCCTATCAATTGAGTAAAAATAGCAATACTATGCTCTATCAAAAGAAAATGAAAAAGGAGATACGTACCACCAAGAAAATATTAAAGACTAAAAAACTCGTGTATAACGATACACTAAGGGCCTTTTTATTTAAAAAATACAATCAATCAAAAGTCATTAATAAATGTATTAATGCTTTCGTGCAAAAAATATTATAAAAAATAAGACATTTTAACATTTTTTAAACTGAAAAACGACTCTATCTAGTCGTTTTTTTGGATTATGTTATTCATCGTTTTTAATTTATGTTGCTTCTTGAAACAATGTCTATTGTCTTTTTTCTTTTCCCATTACCAATTCTTTTGTTAATTTGTCAATAAAGAAATAAACATTTTTATTTTTACTATCATATCTCACTTCTACAAATTTAATTTGTTTACTATATTCCCAAAATAGCAAATACCATAAGTGTTAATAATATACATGTTAAAAAAATAAAACAAAAATTTTTAACATCTATCCATACACTCCTTTTTTCTTTTAATTCTATCCTATGGAGTCTATTTAGAGTAATACCTGTTACTGCAAGACAAGGCAAACATATCATTAAAAGGATTGGTGTACTACTCGCTAAAGCAAAGTAAAAAAATCCAAGCAATGTGCTAACTACTGTTAGCCCTTCTAAAAAAGACAACGGTAAAAAAAGGAGTGGTACAAAATTGCCCCTGCTACTAAGTGAACTATAGAGTTGATAATATATTTTATTCTAAAGTGACCGTTTAAATTTTTAATTTTTTTGAATCCTTTAACACTTTCTATTACAGATATAACACTTAAAAAGATAAGCATTGCGTACAAAATATAAAATCCTAATTTAGTCCAAAAATCCATTGCATCACTTCTCCAAATTTCCCATTATAACTCTTTTATCCAAGTTTTATTTTAACTTCTAGCCATGCCGTCTACCGATAACACAACACCTGTAATATAACTAGCCATTGAACTTGCTAAGAAAAGAAAAGCATTGGCAACATCACGGGGCTCCCCTATTCTTCCAAGGGGAATCGTTTGAATCAAAGGTTCTATCATTTCTTTAGGAAGAGTTTTGACCATATCTGTATTGGTAATGCCTGGAGCCACTGCATTCACACGAATATGAAATGGTGCAAGCTCACGAGCTAGTGATTTTGTTAAACCATTCACAGCAAATTTACTGGTTGGATACCCTACTCCAGACGGCTGGCCATAAATACTAACCATCGAAGAGGTATTTAAAATAACACCACTTTCCTGTTTTTTCATCAGAGGAACGACTGCCTTTATCATATGAAACACAGCATTCACATTTAATTCCATCACTTCTTGAAATTCTTCTACTGTCGTATCCTCTATTTTTTTATTGGCAGAGATGCCAGCATTATTAATTAAAATATCAATACGTTCATATTTTTTCTCTATCTCTTCTATTGTTTTTTGAATCTCACTATAATCATTTAAATTAGGAAAGTATCCTTCTACTGTAAACCCTTCCCTTTTTAATTGTTCTATCGCATTTTCTACTGTTTCTTTTTTAGAACCAAAGAGAATTACTTCTGCTTTCTGTTCTTTAAATGCTCGAGCTGTCTCCAGTCCAATTCCTCTTGTTCCCCCTGTAATCAAAACAACTTTTCCCTCTAAATTCATAGATCTCCTTTCCTTATACCGCGACTTCTTCTTTATTTTCTTCAAATAGCTTCGCCATCGTTTCACTATTTCGAGTTAGTTTTTTTATCGTTAAATCTTCTGCTTTGTTATTAGCAAGACGTAAATTGTTTTCACTAGACAAGAGAGATTCCTTTGTTTTTTGTAAATGTTCAATGGTTTTATCAATCTCATCAATTGCCTTTTTAAATTTTTCACTGGCAAGGCGATAATTTCTTCCAAAACTTTCTTTAAAATTATTCATATTTTCTTCAAAGTGCGAAATATCTATATTTTGATTTTGCATCAGTTGCAATTCTTTTTTATACTGCACTGTCTTCATTGCAAGACCGCGAATTAAAGTAATTAAAGGAATGAAAAATTGGGGACGAATGACATACATTTTTTCATATTTATGAGAAACATCCACAATTCCATCATTGTAGTAATCATTGTCCATCTCAAGAAGAGAAACCAAAACGGCATATTCGCATTTTTTTTCTTTTCTATCTTTATCGAGCTCCTTTAAAAAATCCTCATTTTTATGTTTCGTACTGGTTGTATCGGCTTCGTTTTTCATCTCAAACATAATGGAAATTATTTCTGCTTCATCTTCATCATAATCTCTAAAAATAAAATCTCCCTTAGAACCCGTTTTACAATCATTGTCCTTTTCAAAATAAGCATGTGGAAAAAGTGGTCTTAAACGATTGAATTCATGACTACAATGTTGCTCCAGGGACTCTCCTATCATTTTAGTCGATTGCTTTGCTTTAAATTCTTTGTAATACAAAATTTGTTCTTCTCGATCTTTGATTTTTTCTTCATAACCTTCTTTTAACGTCTTTTCTTTGAGTAAGAAGTCACTTTTATTTTGTTCTAGTTGATGATTTAATGTATTAATTTGTTTTTCTTTCTCATAGAGTGCTTTTTCTACTTTTAGTGTATTTTCTGTTTCTTGTAATTTAATTGCATTTTTTAGTTCAATGATTTCCTTTTCTTTATTAGATATTTCTTCTTGGTATTTCTTTTCCAGTTTGCTTTCTGTTTTTGTTTCCTTTTCTTTAAGAGCACTGTTTAAAGACTGTATTTCTAACTCTTTTTTACTCATTTTTTCTTGGTAATCTTTTTCTAATCGTGCTTCTAAAAGAGAAAGAGCACTTTCTTTTTCTTTTTTATATTGCGCTTCTCTTAACGATACTTCCTTTTCAAACTCACTATCATGGATTTGTTTTACAATCGATGCGTAATCCATTTCATTGATTTGAAAAACAGTACCACAACTAGGACATTTTATTTCATTCACTTTCTCATCTCCTGTTTATATATATTTTAATAATTCTGCAAATTCTGTATACCCTGCCTCACTATTTAAATGTTGTCCTCCTTTTATCATAATCTGTTCAGTAGCAATCGTATCGGCAAAGTCTTTTTCATATTCATATGGAAAGTAAGGATCATTTTCAGAATAAAAGCAAACAATATCATCGCAATAATTCTTAACATCACATAAATTATCCATAAACATACTTTTATTCACTATATTATACTGTTCATCACTAATTCCAAGATAATTATTACAACCACAAACAAAAACCAATCGTTTCACCTTTATTTTATGTTCAACTAAAAATTTACAAATAAAGATAGGTGCGATAGAATGAGCAAAAATAACGGTATTTTCATTTAGTATTCCTGCAGTGACATACGTTTTAAGTAAATTACCCCAATTCTCATAATTTTGATATCCTACTCCTGTTGGAAAATTGGGTGTATAAACATCTTGCCCCCCCTCCTCTATTTTTTCTCTAAGCCATGGTATCCAATTGGAAAAGGGACTTCCAAAACTTCCATGAATTAACATATAATTATTTTTCATCATCTAGTAAACCTCCATTGTTTAAAATAGATACATTTTCCTTCTGCATTTAACGATATTTGGAAAATACCATCGATTTCTTGCTTTACATTATTATGTGTCATTGTTCTATTCATTTGCCAATTGATAATGCAAACATCATGATCATAAGCAATGATTTTATATTGATAATCGATATCTTTTTGATTGTCTGCTACTACATTCCATAGATTAATTACTTCATCAAAAGATTGACATGCTTCATCAATTGGATTTTCATAATATTTTGCTTCTTTGTCTAAAGTTGCAAGTACTCTTTCATAATCTAATGCTTTCCATGACTCTAAAAATTCATTTGTCCATTTTTTATACTGTTCCAACATAAGTTCCTTTCCTCCTCTTTCGTTATCTGTATTTTTCTTTGAAATTTCATTTTAATTTCTTTCAATAATGATATCGGCTACAGTTAAATTTAAATCACTAAAGAGAGAATCACAAATAATTTTTGCCACTTCATTCGGATTCATAAAAGTATTTTGTTTGTCCTGTGAAACATAATCCCTACTATTTTTATAAAAATCTGTATTCATTCCTCCTGGGTATACACCGATTACTTTTACGCTTGTTCCTTTATAGGCTACTTTCAAGCTTTCTGTATATCCTCTTTCTCCCCACTTCACTGCACAATAAACGCTTTCTTGCTTATTGCCTCTTAAAGAAGCAGAAGACATAATATTGACTATTTTCAAATCTTGTTCTTTTTTCACTCTTAAAGTGTTTGCAGAACACAATATCATCCCTTGAAGTCCTTTAAAACATATATCTACATCTTCTTTATGATACTCACTAGGTAATTTGAAGGATGGTTCACCTGCATTATTGATTAAGTATTTAATATTACCTAAATGTGCTACCTCATGAATGGAACTCTCAACAAATGTTTCATAAGAAATATCACCAATAAACTCTTTATAATTTGCATTATTCCTAGCAGATTTTTCTTTATCTAGGTTACAAATGATGATATCTTTATCTTGTAAATAATCTACAATGGCTTTCCCTAGACCATTGGAACCTCCTGTTATAATAAGAATATCTTTCATCCTTCTATTCTCCTTCTCTATTTATTATTTTACTGTATTTTGTGGATGGTGATTGATTAAGGCTATCACATTTTCGCACCATATCGCAACTAGTCTATCAATTGCTTCTTTTGT
>CAMXQX010000070.1 GCA_947246355.1 uncultured Bacillota bacterium
ACTGGCTTTGCATCAGGAAATTTTTTTACCCTTGCGTATTTTCTATTTCGGTAAATGTTTTTGTAATCATAATTACTTTTTGTGTTAAAATAAGGGAAGAGGGGGGAGTGCATGGAACCTTTTAATAAAAAAATAGAACCAAAAATAATTCCTAATTTGGAAAATAAAGTAAGAACTGGAGAAGAAACAGGCAAACCAATGCAGTTGGATAAACATAATTCTGCTTCTTTTAAAGAAACTAAAATTAAATACCAAAATCAAATATCTCCTGTTCCTCATTTAAATAAAAATGGTAATAATATACAAATGCCACAAATGGAGTATACGAAGGAAGAACGATGGATACGACCAGTTGCTGATAAGGATAAACGCTTAAACATAGAAGGGAAGCAAAGAGAGTCTCTCTCTTTTTCTAAAGCAATGGTAGGGTCAGTTGCTCCAATGAAGCAACCAATACATTATAGTTTGACGAATAACGGTGAAGAAATTGAATCTTGTCAAAAAGAAATAGAAATTCCTCCATTAAAGAAAAAAAGGAAATTTTCTCTTTTCTTTTTACTAGCTATTTTGATAGAACTTATAATTATAGGTATCCTTCTTTATTATAAGAATGAAAAAACAAAAACAACTTTGGAATGTACAAATCAAACATATAGCGAATATTATCATGCCAATATTATAAATACAAAAAAGTATTTCTTTCAAAAAGGAAAGATTACGAAATTAGAAGATATATTTACTTATACTTTTGACACAGAGGATTATTATAAAAATTTTAAGCAAAGCACTGCAAATCTTGAAAAGCAAGCGGTAGAAGGTCGAAAATTTATGACAACAATGGATGATAATAAAAAGGAATATGTCGAAAAAACGATTTATGATTTTCATAAATTGAGGAAGCAAAATGAAACAGATATGGAACATACAATTCTAATTCATACCAAAGAAGAAGCAGATACCATTCAACTATTAGATTATAATAGTACAGACATTCAATTCATTTATGCCTCAGACTATATTTGCAAATAGCTGCACAATTTTTAGTATTCATTAGACATTTTATTGACAAATCTATGTACAAAGCTTAGGTTTGCCGTGGAAATTTTATTGATTCTTTTGATTTATGTTATAATAGAAAGAGAAGATTAGAGGAGGAAGTATAATGCTTTTTTGGGATTCGAGTAGTAAAAAGAAAAAAAAGAAAGAAGAAGAAAGACAAAAGCAAAGAGAAGAGGTTTTAAGCAATATAAAGGAGGGAGATCTTAGTCAATTAAAAGATTATGGCTATGACAAAGAAATCGTTTTAGAGGCTATAAGCCATAGCACAGAGGATATATCAAGTGACATTGCTCTTTTTTTACAAAATGGGGATAAAGATGTTGCTCTCGCACTTATTGATCGAGGGTGGATCAAATCATGGGACTGCTATAGCGAACAACTTCAAACAGATCCTATGTTCTTAAATGCATATATAAAAAAGGGAGGTAATGTGAAGGATGTTAGAATTGGTGTCGAATTTTTCCTTAATGACAGAGAATTAGCTCTTTTAAGTTTTCAGCTTCCTAATCTTCTTAGCCAAACACGTAGGCAAATTATAGAAAAATATAATGATGATTACCAAATTGGTTTAGAAGGTGTACAGTATTGTGGTGAATATTTTGAACTTTTGAGTGATCGTTTACAACACGAATATGGAATTATAAAAATGGCAATAAAAAAACGTCCCCTTATTATTCTTAAATTGGATAAGATTTGGATGAGAGATAATAGAATAGTGGAAGCACTTTTAAGAAGCATATTAGAAAAAATGGAGGAAGATCCAAACTATTCATTGGAAGACGCAATTTCTATTCTTCTTTTTATAGGTAATTCTGCGCAAACTCCAGAAATTCATGAACTTAAAAGAGAAGTGGCCCTACATATTATTTCTAGATCTCCCAATAGTTTATCTCGATTTGATGAAAGTGTTCAAAATGATCCACAAGTATTAATGACTTATTTACAGTATGGTGGAAAAGTGGATAGTGCCATTCTTCCATTGCTGAAAATAGGAACTTTAAATGCAAATAAAGGGTTAGCTTTGGAATTTATAAGAAAAGCTGGAAAATATATTTTTGAGGACTTAGATGTAGTACTGCAGAATCATTTGCAAATAGCACGTGAGGCAGTAAAGAAAGATCCTCTTTGCATTCAATGCGTAACAAATAAGGAAACTTTAAAGACACTTTTAAAGGAAATACCTACTCTTCGCCAATTTATAGATCCACAAATATTTAAAGAAATAGCTGGGGAAATTTATCAAGACGAAAAAGAAATTCTAAAAAAGGAAAGCGATGAAAATAATATTATAGTAAAAAAGCAACAGAAGGAATTGGATGAATTAAGATCCGTACTAGAAAATGAACTAATATACCAGGAAAAAAGAAGTGAATTGGAAGAACAGTCAAGAGTGATTGAAGAGCAACAAAGAGAAATTGATGCTTTAAAAAGACAATTAGCCCTTTTAAGAGGGGAACCAATAATAAATTTAAATCTAGAAAAAGGAGTGAAGAAAGATGAAGACAACGGAAAACAAAAATAGAATTGTTTTATTATTTGAAAGTGAGAATCTTGTTCTAAATCAAATAAATAAAAATATTTCAGAAATAAATGGTGCAATTATTAAGCTTATGGAGAAGATGGGAATATCTGAATGGTCTATCGCATTTATGCAAGATAAAGATGGTAATTTTAGAATGCAGACAGGATATAATGGATTTTTCCAAAATGTTGTAAAGGTATATGAAAATAGAATGAAGAATTTACTTATTCAAAAAAGAGAAAAGATTGAAGAGATAAACAGGTACGAAACTATTTTGTCTCAAAGAAATGCGAATGTGCAGTCAAATGAGCAAGTAAGAAATTATGTAGATTTACCTCATGACATTGTGCAAGAAAGAGCATACACTACGTTGTGTTCTAATCCTTCAACAAAGTATGATCATACTATCCAAAATACTCAGCCTAATGATGTATACGGAGAAGAAGCTACACAGGGCAAAACTTTATGAAAATGCCTCCTATTGAAAAAATTCCAGAGGCGTATACAGCTATAGAAGACGATAGAATTATTCTTTTAGAGGATTCTGCTATCGTAAAGTCAAGTAATGGGGAAAAGGAATATACCATTAAATGGAAGGGAAATATATACTATTCCAATGATAGTTCTACCTATTGGCAAGGATATCCAGGCTATCCTGTTTTAGCCGTTTTTATGCTTCAAAATAAAGTCTCTTTAAACCGTGAAATCTCTAAATACTTTCGAGGTGTTAATTGGAATCAATTGAACAAAGAAAATAAAAGAGATTATAAAAAATCTTTAGAGAAAGTATTAGAAGGAGTATCATTAGAAGAGAAAAGTAAAATTTTTGAAGAAATGAATAAAGTGTACGAAGAAATAAAACATGTAAATATAGAGTTAACCAAAAAGAAAACATTGGAATAGCTGATAAAAAGTGCCTAGGGTACTTTTTTTGTCAATAAAAAAATTTTTGCATATAATAAAAAGAATAGATGGAGTGTGTTTTTATGGAGAAAAGGAATATATCTATCTTTTTCAATTACAAAAAAAGCAAAAATATTTTTCTTTTAGTAAAGCGTTTTTTTAATTATCGTTTCTTAAAGTGGAAACTTCGAAAACAGTATAGAATAAAATCATTTAAAGAGAATTACCAAATCTTTCATTCTACCAATAAACAAGTACATCGCTACTTTTGTTTTAAAGAATGTCATCTTTCTATTGTAGTGACCGATGAAGAGGCAATGCAAGATAACAGTAAGTTCATACTCGAATTAAAAGATATTGTAGATAAAGTAATTCTTCTTGTTGATACAAAAGAGGAACTACTTACAGAAAAGGCAAAGAAGAATTTATCAGTACCAATTGTCGGTATGAATATAAAAGAGATCAAAGAAATATTAGAAGAAGGTTATGAAAATACTTTTTTAGAGGAAGAAATTTATCCAAAGTTAGTGGAAGAACAATTAGGGGCGATTGAAAATCTTTTACCCACGTCTATGGACAAGAAAAAGAAACGATTTTTAACTTTACAATTGTTTGAAAAAGACTTTCCATTTATCGATGAAATCTTAACAACGTATCAAGTAGATAAATACGCCTATTTTAGAAGAAAACAAGAACTCATAGAATATGGCTATCCTCCAGAACGGTTGTATAAATTGTACTGTGATTTTTATGAAAAAGAGTAGCAAAGATGAACGGAATACGAATAAGCTGTATTCTTTTTTCTTTCTTTAAAAGGCCCAAAGAGAGATAGAAAACAGATTTACTTTTTATCTCTTCCTTGCTATAATAAAACGTATACGAGGAAGTGTTAGAAAAGTGAATATAGATGGATTAAATGAAAAACAAAAAGAGGCAGTTAGGAAAACAGAAGGAGCACTCCTTGTCTTAGCGGGAGCAGGAAGTGGCAAAACCAAAGTTCTAACGACTAGAGTAGCTTATTTGGTGAAAGAGTTAGGTGTAGATCCTTCTTCTATTCTAGCCATTACTTTTACCAATAAAGCCGCGAAAGAAATGCGGGAGAGAATTCTTTCTATGGTTGGGAAGGTGGGATATCAAATTCAAATTTCGACCTTCCATTCCTTTGGATTGTTACTTATTCGTGAAAATTATGCGACACTGGGGTTGGATAAAAACTTTACGATTTTAGATAGTGATGATGCAAATACGCTTATCAAAAAAATTTGTAAAGATAAGGGATTGGATCCGAAAATCTATAATCCCAAAGCCATTAAAAATAAGATTAGTGGTGCGAAAAATGAAATTATGTCACCTATCGACTATGAAAAATATGCTTATAGCGACTATGAAAAAACAGTCGTAGAAGTATACAAGAAATACGAAGAGAAATTACAAGTAAACAATTCTCTTGATTTTGATGATTTACTTCTTTTGCCTATTCAATTGTTTAGGAGCCATCCTGAAGTTCTACAAGAATACCAAGAAAAGTTTAAATATATTTTAATCGATGAATACCAAGATACCAATGAAGCACAATATGTTCTTACGAAGATGATCAGTGCCAAATATAAAAATATTTGTGTGGTGGGAGACAATGACCAGTCCATTTATGCCTTTAGAGGTGCGAATTATAAAAACATTTTGAACTTTGAACAGGATTATCAAAATCCTGAAGTGATTCTATTAGAAGAAAACTATCGCTCTACTAAAACCATTTTAAATGTTGCTAATTCGGTTATCAAAAACAATAAAGAAAGAAAAGACAAAAATCTATGGACAAGCAATGTAGAGGGTGAAAAAATAAAGTATCATAAAGCTGAAAATGAAAAAGAAGAGGCACATTATGTAGTAGAAGAGATTGAAGAATTACTCGAAAAGGGAGTCGAAAAGGAAGACATTGCCATTCTTTACAGGACCAATGCGCAGTCTCGTAACTTAGAGGAAGCCTTCTTAAGTAAAAATATTCCCTATCGTGTAGTGGGTTCTTTTTACTTTTATAAACGGAAAGAGATTAAGGATTTAATCTGTTATTTAAAATTAATTTACAATATTCATGATGATGTCAGTTTAACACGTGTCATTAATGTGCCAAAGCGGGGGATTGGTCTTAAAACCATTGAAAATTTAGAAAATAAAGCGAGTGCTATGCATGTAAGCATGTATGATGCCATTGAAAGTGGGAAAGAACTTGTCTTTAAAAATACAATTGAGAAAATAAGGCAAAAACAAAGTGAACTTTCTCTCACAGAGCTTGTGGACTTTATTTTAGAAGAAACAGGAATGAGGAGAGAGTTAGAAAGTGAAAAGTCGATGGAAGCAGATATTCGTCTAGAAAACTTAGAAGAATTTAAGTCCATTACGAAACACTTTGAAGAACGAATTGGATTTATTTCGCTAGAAGAATTCTTAGAGGAAATCAGTTTGGTTGCGGATATAGAGGAGCATAAAGATACACAAGACGTTATTACTTTAATGACCATTCACTCTTCGAAAGGACTTGAATTTGATTATGTTTTCTTGGTTGGGATGGAAGAGGGAATATTTCCGCATAGCAATTCTTTTTCTAGTCAAGAAGATATTGAGGAGGAAAGAAGACTTTGCTACGTTGCCATTACAAGGGCCAAGAGAAAGCTTTATGTTGTCAATGCTCGAAAACGTACGATTTTTGGACAAGATAGTTATAATCGCCCTAGTCGTTTTGTGGAAGAGATGAATCCAAATGATTTAGAGGTTGACATATCAGAAAAAGCAGTTAAAATAATAGATAAGAAAGCGATGATTGATGATACGTTAGAATATAGTATTGGTGATAAAGTACAACATGATTCGTTTGGAATTGGTGTGATTGTTGGTGTCAGTAAAAGTATTTTAACGATCGCCTTTAAAAGCGGTATTAAAACGTTAATGAAGGGTCATAAATCCATTAGAAAGGTGAGTGAAGAAGATGCTACTAACGATTATGGATACATTAAATGATTGGAATGAAAGTATCAAAAGTTTTTTTATAGAATATGGGGATAATCCCCTTCTTTGGATTGGTCTTTTTGGCTTTGGACTTTTGGTTTTCTTTCTAACGTATAGTTCTTTACATAAGAATTAAGAACAGAATGTGTTTTTGATGTTAATCATTAGTTAAAACTTAACCGATTTTCATTATGAGGAAGATAACCAACA
>CAMXQX010000071.1 GCA_947246355.1 uncultured Bacillota bacterium
TAAGTATAACAAAAAAAGAACTGAATAGAATTTATTCATTTCTACTCAGCCCCTTCTTTGGAATGATTGCTCGATAAATAGGTTACTTTCTCCGCAATCAATTCGGTAATTTGTTTTTTAGAATCTTCTGTTTCAATACTTCTCGATTGGAGTCTTCCTTTAATACCAATTAAATCTCCTTTATGGCAGTACTGGGTCGCATTTTCTGCAATTCCCTTCCAAAGGACACAGCTAATAAAATCCGTATCGTACTGCCCATCTACATTTTTATAACTTCTTGGAACGGCTAACGTAATATGTGTCATTTTACTACCTGTCTCCGTCTCCTTTAGTTCAGGGTCTTTTACTAATCTTCCAACCAAAACCGTCTGATTCAACATACCATCCCTCCTTTCCATTTCACTATAACCTGTTTTTCCAATTGTTTCAAATGACTATTTTCCTAAAAAGGAAAAGAAAAAAAGACAAAAAATTTGTTTTGTCTCTTCATATTTTAAAAATGTGGTTTCTATTTATTAACTAAAAATATTCTTTTAACAAATGATTTAACTCTACTGCATATTCCATAGGAAGCTCTCCTCTAAACTTCCCAATAAAGCCCATAATAATCAGTTCCTTGGCTTTTTCTTCACTGATTCCCTTACTCATTAAATAAAATAATTTCTCTTGACTAATTTTAGAAACAGTTGCTTCATGGTTTAAAGTAGAAGTTTCATTGTTGCAGATATTGGTGGGAAGTGTATCACTTTTTGATAACCCATCCAAAATAATCGTATCGCATTTAATTGTAGAAGTAGAGTGTTCTGCATTAGAGGCAATTTTTACAAGTCCCCTATAAGTGGCATTTCCTCCTTCTGCAGCAATACTTTTACTAATAATATTGCTCGTGGTATAGGGTGCTAAATGAATCATTTTCGCTCCTGCATCTTGCACTTGTTCACCCCTAGCAAACGCAATACTAATACAATTCCCTTTCGCATATTTTCCATTTAAAATACAAGCAGGATACTTCATATTGACTTTAGAACCAATGTTACCATCAATCCATTCCATACACCCACCTTCTTCTACAATTGCCCGTTTGGTCACTAAATTATAGACATCCTTCGACCAATTTTGAATGGTGGTATACCTACATTTCGCATTTTTCTCTACATAAATTTCAACGACAGCAGCATGAAGGGCATCACTGGTGTAGGTGGGAGCTGTACACCCTTCCATATAATGAAGACTTGAACCCTCATCGACGATAATGATGGTCCTTTCAAATTGTCCCATATTTTTCGTATTGATACGAAAATAACTTTGTAAAGGTCTTTCTATATGGGTATTAGGAGGAACATAAATAAAAGTTCCCCCACTCCAAACGCATCCATTTAAAGCGGTATATTTGTTTTCATCGTATTTTACCAAATGATTAAAATATTTTTGAAAAAGGTCTGGATACTTTTTTAAAGCCGTATCGGTGTCACAAAAAATAACATTTTTTTCTTCCAATTCCTTCATCATATTATGGTATACGACTTCACTTTCAAATTGAGCGCCTACTCCTCCTAAATACTTTTTCTCTGCCTCCACTAATCCAATTTGATGGAAAGTATCTCGAATATTTTTTTCTACTTTTTGCCAATCGTTTGCTTGGCCATCCATCATTTTTTTATAATACGTAAATAAATTATAATCGATATCGATGATAGGTCCAAAATGGGGATCAGATAGTTCTTCAAAGGTATGAAAGGCTCTTACTCTAAATTCTTGCATCCACAAAGGTTCTTTTTTATAAGCGGAAATCTCTTTTATTTTCTCTTCTGTAAGTGTATTTTTTACAATTTTCATTTATGCCACCTTTTATTTTCTCTTTTTCTTTTTTGTTTTTCAAAAGAAACAAAATTGCTTGTTTCTTGATAAATTTCTAAAGCCTTTTCCGCTCTTTGAAGCAAGACTTCTTTTTCCTCTTCTGAAGAAAATGCATAAGGACTTCCTCCATAAATATAGGGCTTTTCCATCTTTGGAACTATCACACTCTCCCCCTCTTCATTGATAAATAAAATATCATATACTTGATTTGTATGGATATCTAGAAAAATAGCATCGATAGAAAGTCCAACCACAATTTTGGCTTTCTCATAAGGAATACAACCAATGGAACCATCTTCATAATATTCAATATCTTTGAATGTTAGTAAAACGGCTTTTAGAATTGCCTCACTTGTTATTTTCATTTTTTCTCACTTCTCTTATTACTTTTTCCATCCCCCACCAAGGAAGAAGGGCACATTTTTTACGACTAGGTTGTTTGGAAACATCTTCATATACAACAGCTTCTTCTAATACACTTTCATCATATTCTTTCTCATCAATCATATTTACGAATTGTCTCATCACTTCTTCCGCTTCTTCTATTTTCCTTCCAAGAAGTGTAGAAATCATAATGGAAGTAGAACTTGTACATATGGCACAAGCCTCCCCATCAAAGTGAGCATCTATAATTTTTCCCTCTTCTATTTTAACCATCAAATCAATTTCATCAATACAAGATTCATTGTTGGTATTGACCTTTATATACGTATCATCATCAATAAGTCCCCTATTTTTAGGATGTTCATAATGTTCTAAAATAATTTCACGTCTTAAGTTTGCTTCCACTTACATCACCTTTTTTATTGTAACAAAATTATGACACTGAGTAAACTTTTCTTCCAAAATTTGAAAGAAAAAAGAGACTATTTGGTCTCCACAATCAGTTTGATAGCAGTTCGCTCCTCACCATCAATGACAATATCCGTAAAGGCGGGAATACAAACTAAATTTTTTCCGCTCGGTGCTACAAAGCCTCTGGCAATCGCAATTGCTTTGATTGCTTGATTTAAGGCTCCTGCCCCAATGGCTTGAATTTCAACCATATCCTTTTCTCTAAATAAATTAGCGAGTGCACCTGCCACCGAATTAGGATTCGATTTTGCGCCTACTTTAAGTGTTTCCATAAATTTTTCCTCCTTTATCTATAGTTCAATATATGAAAGGAGTTAAAAAAATATGAAAATTTTTTAAAAGAACCCATTCTTTCAAGAAATTAAAACAATTTTCCTATTTTTTCTTATCTTTGGTTAAATAAAAAGAACTAGTGTTACCCAGTGGTGCAATTTTTAAATGAGATGGTAAAACTTCTTTTATTCGATGGATTTGGCAAAAAAAGTTTTCTATATTTGTCTCTTCATAAAGGGGTAAAAGTTCTAATACTAAATTCATTTTTATATTAAAATCTCCTATCTCCTCGTAAATGCTGTTTTCTATATTTTCAATCAAAAAATTTCTGTTGTTTATAAAATATTCATATCTCTCAACTATACTGTCCACCAACTCCTTAAAAGATAATAAAATAAATCGCATTTCTAAGCTATCTACCTTTTCATTAGGCTCAATAGCAAAGAAGCATTCGATCCTCTTTAATGTATCTCTTTTTATGACATCGATCTCCTTTTGCATATAAGGATAGTATTCTTTTTTCTGACATTCCTCTATTTTTTTATCTATCGCTTTTTCCATTTCTCTTTTCAAGTATTCCTTAATTTCGATCATCTGCTTTATAAATATAGGATAGAAGGCCACAAATTTTGTAACAATCTCATATAAAGAAGGTAAAATAAATGGCAAATAAGAACCATATTTTTCGCAATATTCCCAATATATTTCTTTATATAGTGGACTTCTTCCTTCTTCCTTTTTCTGCGCTCTGTTTTGTAAATAATTAAATAAATGGTAAGTAAGTTCCCTCCTATATTGTTTATATTCTTGTCTATATTCATAAAAAGTACATTCTGATTCATATGGGAGAGTCTCATTTTTAATCTTTTCAAATTGGTAAAGGCTTATATACTTTTTATAGTATTGATCAATTATATAACCTATTTCTTTGGGCAAGGATTGAAGAGATAAGTCCAATAATTGTGACTCAATAGCGTAATCTTTTTCTAAAATATTTCCTGTATCGTTTCCTTTTCTATCTTTTAGTTGAGATTTAACAATTTCATACGCTAAATTCAACTTTTGGCTCTTACTTAATTTCTCTTGAACAGAAATATCATTTTCATTATCTGGATGGTATTTGCGCAAAAGGTTTATATAGTTTTTATGAGCTATTGCTTCACTATAATTTTCTAGAGTTAATCCAAGAATCTGTAGGGCTTCTTCTAAACGCATATTTTTTAGACTCCTTTCATCCACCTTAAATCTTTGTTACATAAATAGTAACATTATTTCAAATATCGGTATTATTTTATCCACTTTGCTTTTTATCGGTTGGAAAGCCAATACTTCAATATTACTCTAAAATGCAAAAAAAAGCAACATCCATCCAAATAGGATTCCTATATAAAAAAATGTTTTCCTCCTACTTTATTTTAAACAGAAAATAAAAAAAGAGCGCATATGCATTCTTTTTCATTATTTTTCTGCTTTTTCTAGTTTATTTAAAACCTCTTTTGTTACGACAATTGCTTTCTCACGAATGGAACTTGCAGCGCTTTCTAAAATAGGCGTTCCTTTTTCAATCGCATATTCTACTAGTTCTTCCGCTTTTCTTTCAATAGCTTTTGCTTTTTGCTTCGCAATTTTTAACACTTTTTCTTTATCTAAATCTTCTAATTCCACTTTTATTTCTGCAATCTTATTTTCAATATTTTCTTTGATCTCTTCTTTATCCATATTTTTGACTTTATCTAGCATATCATCTAGTTTTTCTTTCAATTCTCGCCTTGTAACGCTTCCCTTTTTTGGAGCAAATAAAATTCCAAGCCCTGTTCCAATTGCAATACCTGCTACCAATTTCCCAAGTCCACTTTTTTTACTCATTTAAATCCTCCTCTTTCTTCTTTTTATTATGGGTAAATAATTCTGTAAGCCACGCTGTTACGAATGTGATCGCCTTGTCGCTTACCGAATTCATCACATGGGTTGTACGATCTACAATCGTAAAAACTCCATCCAATTTTTGTGATTTCGCCTCTAAATCTTCTATGATTTGATTCATCTTTGCTAAAGTTTTTATTCCTTTTATAACAAATGCAATCAATACAATTAAAAGAATAATGGCTAGTATATATACTATGCTTTGAAATACTGTATTTATGCAATCAATGCACATTAAGCCTCATCCCTCTTTTCATACATGGAGTCGATTAAGTCAAATAAATCTCCATTCTCTAAATCCTCTTGCTCCTCTTTAGTTGCATCTTCTAAGTTATTCAACATCTCTTCCTTTTTAGGATTTGCAATTTTTTCATGACTATGTAAGGTATTTTCTCTTTTTACTGAATTTTCTTTAATATAAGCATCAATTTCATCAATTTTTTGTTTTTGAAGTTGTAATTCGACCGTTAAATCTACTGTTTTATCTGATTCTGTTTCTTCAAACAAACCACTATTTCTTTTAGAACGACTTAAATCGGATTCTTCTAATTCTTTAAAAATATCAATCTCATTTTCTAAAGGCTCTTCTATATAGGTATTTTTCTTCCCAATCAAAGTATTTTCTAATTCATCTTCCAATGTTCCAAATGCTTTTTTACGAACATCATCGACATTTAAATGCTCCTCGTTGGGATGATTTGGAACAATTCTATCTCTTCTAGGTCCTATGTCTTCTTTTTTATAATTTTTATCTAATACCCCATAAACAGGAGAGATAATAGGTGAAGGACGAAAGTTTTTCTTTTCCTCTACCATTTTAGATGCCTTATAAGGTTCCACTTTAGGTGTTTCTTCCTTTTTTACTTCCACTTTTTTTTGTTTATCTTTTTTTGGTAAATCCTCAAAATCAGAATCATCAAAATAAACAGGAAATTTAAATCGTTCTTCACGATTTAAAGCTGTACTGTCCGAAATGGATTCTACCTTTTTTACTTCTTCTTTTTTGGGCATCTGTACATCTTGCGAAGAAGGGGGTACTACTTCCTTTACAGTATCTCTTCTAGGAGGGGTAATTTCTACATGCTTTACTTCTTTTTTTATTGGCACTTCTTCTTCATATTCTTCTGTAAATAGGTTTTTTACCTTGTCTAATATTCCCATGTTTTCACCTCATTTAATTTTCTATATATTGGATAAAATTATCACTACTTTTGGTTTCATCCTTTTCAAAAAGATTGTATTTTTCTTCTTTGTTCGTAAAGTATTCTTCATTTAGCATTAGTTCTATAATATTATCATTAAATTTAACTGTGGATAAAATGTAAGATGCATTTAAAATAACCGATTCAATATCTTTTTTCTTTACCTTTGCCTCTATTTTAGCATAATTATAGAAAAATTCTATCGAATAATGGCTATCTTCTTTATTTATCTCAAGGTATCCTCCCTTTTCATCCTCTATTTTTTTCGAATAATAACTGTTTGGATTTTCTTGGTAATTCACTTTTTTCTTATAAAAATAACTAACAGCATCAATATAAAGATAATAATAAATTCCATTGGAGTACAATTTATCATTTAAGGCATTCGTATCTATATAGTTGACCCCTCTAGGTACATAATACTTATACCCTTTTCCAATACGATTGTATAAAGTATTTTCTTTCGATAGAATAACACTAATAATATTATCAATACTTTTTGTATCGATTCTGACAACCGTACATCCTGTTAAAAATAATAAAGTAAAGAATAGAGTCGCTATCTTTTTCATAAATCACCACTCTCA
>CAMXQX010000072.1 GCA_947246355.1 uncultured Bacillota bacterium
CCTAATTTAGAATATTTAACTTTGTATAATGCATAAAATCTTACGAAGTAAGATATAGAGTATATAAATGAAAGTAAATGTGAAACTCTATACCTAGGTTTTAATATTTCAAAATTATTGTATGTAGGCAAGCAAATTGAGATAAGTGCTATTCAAAAGAATATCGTTATGGATAAACCTAATTTAGGTGAATTTGAAGGGGTCATGTTTTTAAATTGTTTTGATAAGTTGCCCACGCATTTTTATGAGGATAGAAATATACAACGTTACCAAAAAATCAATATGGAAATTGATGAAATTATAAAGAATATGCATATGGAAGATTCGCCGGATTGGGATAAATTGATAAAGATTGTAAATTATATTGTTACACATATTCAGTATGATGAACAGGTAAAACAGAGAATAGGTAGTGGGTATACTGGTATGGATTCGAGGGTAATTTACTATAACGATTATCCATTATCTAGTGTTTTAGAGGAAAACCAAAATTTAGAAGTAGAAGGAATCTGTATAAACTATGCAGATTTAATGACGGTCTTGTGCCAAAAGGTAGGGATACCTGTTTATTCAATGAGCGGTTTTAGTAATTTTGGCTATGGAGCCCATGCGTGGAATTTAATTAGTTTGGATAAAGAATATGCTTACATTGATTTAACAAGTGATGATAGTAATGAGATGTTTCATACTTATTTAGAAAGTTATTTATTATCTGAAGATGCTTAAAAGAAAATTACAGTGAAAAATTAAAAAAAATTTTATTTAGAAGCATAGATACTTTTGAAATGCAGTTTACACCTAGGGAAAGAATAGATATTTTTCTAAGCAATCCTAAAAATGTAGTATATCTAAATGAGCAAACAGAGGGAGAAAAAATATATACAGGCAACATAAATGGAATAAAACTTATCATCTTTGGTCTTGCAAGTGGTTCTCTAGTCCTTTTATTTGCTAACTTTATCTATAAAAATAAAGAAAAAGAGGTTCAAAAAAGTTACCGAAGAAAATGAAAAAAGTGACTTCTTCTTATTTGACAGAAGATAAAGAAAAGAGATATTATAACTATCAGATTCGAAAATTAGCGTAGAAGGCTAATTTTTCTGTGCTTCAATTAAAATAATCCAGGAAAAGTTGGAAATTGGGTTTTGCAAGCAATTTTTAATTAGATTCTATAAACAAGAATGTAAATTTTTTGGATTGAACTTTCTAGCGTATAAGGAGTACAATAATGCTCTAAGGACTAAATTAGCCTAAAATGACTAAAGTAAAAAATACCAAAATTTGGTTTATGCTTTAAAAAACAGTTCTTTATCACCTCTTTTAGGAAAAAGTATGTTTCTTCTAAGGGAGCCCCTGTTTTAGAAAATGCAATATCTTTATTTCTAAATGCTATTAAAATGGCATAAAATTATGGTATAATAAAGTGGGTGAAGCAAATGAGAGTAGTGGTAACGGCTGGAGGGACAGGTGGACATATTTATCCAGCTTTGGCTATTATTAATAAAATAAAGGAAAAATACCCTAATAGTACCTTTTTATATATAGGGACACATAACCGTATGGAAAAGGATATTATTCCAAAGCAGGGAATTCCCTTTAAAAGTATTGAAATCTATGGATTTAATCGTAAAAATCCTTTTAAAAATGTGAAAACGATTCGTTGTTTTTTAAAAAGTTTGAAAGATACCAAAAAATATTTAAAAGAATTTAAGCCAGATATAGTGATTGGTGTTGGTGGTTATGTGACTGGCCCTGTCATTTATATGGCCCATCGTTTGGGTTATAAAACCCTAATTCATGAACAAAATTCTTCTCCTGGGAAAGCAAATCGTTTTTTAAGTCGTTATGCAGATACCATAGCTGTATCTTTTAAATCTTCTATCAAATATTTTCCAGAGTACAAGACAACCTTTACAGGGAATCCTTGCGGTGAAGAGGCAACACAAGCCAAAAGTGTACCTATTCAAGAAATGGGCTTAAAAAAAGAAAAAAAGACTGTTTTGTTTGTGATGGGTTCACTAGGTTCTTCCAAAATAAATGATTTCCTAGTAAAGACCATGTCGTTATTTAAGAACAAGGAATACCAAATTGTTTTTGTAACAGGAAAAAATTATGAAGAGGAAATGAGAAAATATACATTTCCTCCTAATGTCAAAGTAGTTTCTTACATGGAAAATATGCCAGGTTTTATGAAGAATATTGATTTGATTGTCTCTAGGGCAGGGGCCTCTACTTTAAGTGAAATTATTGCCTTACAAGTTCCTTCAATTTTAATTCCCTCCCCCTATGTACCAGACAATCATCAATATAAAAATGCGATGGATTTGGTAAGTAAAAAGGCTGCCATTTTACTAGAAGAGAAAGATTTAAAAGGAGATATTTTACTTCGCGAAATAGATGCACTTATGAATAGTCCAGTCACTTTGACGAAAATGAAAGAGGCATTAGAATCTTTACAAGTAAAAAATAGTGGAGCAAAAATACTTGAATTGATTGATTCACTAGCAAGGAGTTAAACTATGCAGGTTGAAGAAATAAAAAAATTAAAAGTGGGAGAAATTTTGGAAAATGTTTCTCTTAGAAATTATACAACCTATCGATTAAATACGATAGGTAGGCTCCTTGTCTTTCCACAAACGATTGAGGAGTTGAAAAAACTGATTTCTTATTTGAAAACAAAAGAAATACCTTACAAAGTTTTAGGTGGGGGAAGTAATCTTATCTTTAAAAATTCGACATATGAAGGTGTTTTAATATCATTAAAAAAGTTTAACCAGCTTTCTATTATAGATAACCAAGTTAACGTAGGGGCGGGGCATTCTTTAATCAAACTTGCCTTAAAAACAGCTAGCTTAGGCTTAAGTGGCTTGGAATTTGCCGCTGGTATTCCAGGGACAGTGGGAGGTGCTATTTTTAATAATGCAGGAGCTTACCAAAGTGATATGGGCTATGTCTTATGGAAAGCAACTGTATTGACTCCTTCTTTAGAAATCATTACAATGACCAATCGACAAATGGATTTCCACTATCGAACTTCTTTTTTTAAAAAAAATCCCAATTATATTATTTTAGAAGGCAAATTTTTATTAAAAAGAGGCAAGAAGGACCTATTGCTCGCTATTATACAAGATCGTAGGGAAAGAAGAATGGAGAGTCAACCACTTACCTTACCTAGTGCAGGTAGTGTATTTAGAAATCCCAAAGATATAGCAGCATGGCAAGTGGTAGAAAAATTAGGATACAAAGGATTTTCGGTTGGAGATGCCATGGTAAGTGAAAAGCATGCGAACTTTATTGTGAATACAAAAGAAGCAACTGGTGAAGAGATTGTGGAATTGATTACGAAAATTAAGAAAGATGCCGCTGAAAAATTAAAAATCGAATTGGTATTGGAACAAGAAATTATAGAATAGAAGAGGGATTGCATGAACAAAAAGAACAAGAAAATAAAAAAGAAAACACAACAAACAAAAACTTTAAAAAAACCAATCAAAACAACTAAAAAAACGATGAAAGTAAAAAAAAGAAAACTGCGTTTTGGTAGAGTTTTTCTTGTTCTTTTTTGTTTTGGATGTCTTTACATGTTAGGAAAGCAAATTTTATCTTTGAAAGTAAAAAGTATTTTTGTTAAAGGAAATGTTATTTTAAGTGATCAAGATATTATTGAACTAGCCCAATTGCAAGAGTATCCTTCCTATGTATGTGTTTTAAAAAAACAGCTTTCGTCTACTCTTGAGGCAAACGTTTATATAACAAAAGCCAATATAGTGAAAAAAAAATGGAAAGAAATTATTATTGAAGTGGAAGAAAATACACCCCTTTTTTATGATGCGGCTTTAGAAAAAACAATTTTAAAAGATGGAAGCCAAGTAGAGTATCTCTTTTCTATACAAATTCTTTTAATTTATGTTCCAGATACACTATATGAATTGTTGAAGGAAAAAATTCTTTTGCTTGATAAAAGTGTATATGCAAGAATTTCGGAAATAAAATATGATCCTAACGAAGTAGACGATAAGCGATTTTATTTGACGATGACGGATGGAAACAAAGTATATCTTACTTTAAAGAAATTCGAAAAGATCAATCGCTATGTAGATATTCAAAAAGAAATTCTTACAAAATATAACAATCAAAAAGGAATTTTATACTTAGATGAGGGAGAGTATTTCCAAGTTTTGGAAGAATCGTAAACGAGATTCTTTTTTTAATAAAAAGAACAATAAAATTTGTTTTTTTTGTAATTTATTTCCCCATTTTATAGAACTTGTGATAGAATAGAAGTAGGAACGATAAGGAGATGGTAGATTGAAACACATATACACGAGTATCGATTTAGGTTCAGATAGTATCAAAATTGTTGTTTGTGAATTTTATCAAAATGCTTTAAATCTACTTGCTGCAACATCTTATTCATCTCGAGGAATTAAAAATGGCCTTATTATTGATCCTTCCTTAGCAGAGGATTCCATTCGTTTAGCATTAAATGAAGTAGAAGCGATGCTTGGGGTGAAGATTAAGTCAGTTCTTGCTTCTATTCCTTCTTACCAAGCTGCTTTTACGGCTGTCCAAGGGAAAATAAAGGTAAATGGCATGGTTACGAAAGAACATATTCATGAAGTTCTTAATGCAGCTTATCGTGGAAAAATGTTAGAAGGTAAGGAAATGGTTACTATTGTCCCTATTGATTTTGCAACGGATATAGCTGAAAAAACGAAAGACCCTAAGGGACAAGAAACAGCATATTTGGGTGCACGAGCGGTGATGGTATCTGTGCCTAAAAAAAATATTTATTCGGTACTGGGACTGTTAGAAAGAATGAATTTAGAGGTTGTTGATGTCATGACAGAGAGCATTGGCGATATCAATGCTTTTAAAAATAAGGACAATAGTGATAAAGTGGGAGCTATTATTAATATAGGAGCAGAAACCACAAGTGTCTCTTTGTACAATAAATCAATTATTATTAAAAATTCTATTATTGGGGTAGGAGGAAAAAATATTGATAATAATATTGCATATGTCTACAAATTACTACCAGAAGATGCTATTAGAATCAAAGAAACCTTTGCCTTTGCCTCTTCCAAATATGCAAGCAATGTGGACTATATAGAAGTAAAGGATAAGTTTGGCGAAGTACGTAAAATTAGTCAAAAAGAAATTTCCCAATTGGTACAGACAAACTTGGAAGAAATTCTAGTTCTAGCTCGAAAAGAAATAAATCTTTTGACAAAACAAAATGTAGATTATATAATAATAACGGGTGGAGTAAGTAGTATGGCCAACTTTTCTATTGTTATGGAAGAGATGTTCGGTTCTCTTGCTACACTGGGGACAATTAAAGTTCCAGGTATTCGAAATAATAAATATTCTGTTGCTTTAGGTAATATTGTTTATTTTATTAATAAACTGAAACTAAAAGGAATTGATTATACAATGATAAATGGAGATGAAATCGAAACATTATCGAGTAGCCAAAAGGGGTTTGTAAGTATTTCAAGTGAATCAATGCTTGGCAAAGTGTTTGGATACTTCTTTAATGAATAGGAGGATAAAAAATGTTAGGATTAGAAATAGATCAATTAGCAAAAATTAAAGTCATTGGTGTAGGTGGTGCAGGAAATAATGCAGTTAACCGAATGATAGAGTCGGGAATTAAAGGTGTAGAATTCATTGTAGCCAATACCGATTTACAAGTTTTGAATAATTCCAAAGCTCCTGTTAAAATTCAGCTTGGAATTGAACTTACCAATGGATTGGGGGCAGGGGCTAATCCAGAAATTGGGAAGGAAGCTGCACTAGAAAGTAAAGCAGAAATTGAAGCAGCTTTGGAAGGCGCCGATATGGTATTTGTTACTTGTGGTATGGGCGGAGGAACAGGGACGGGTGCCGCTCCCGTTGTTGCTGATATAGCACAAAGTATTGGAGCTTTGACCGTTGGTATTGTTACGAAACCATTCTCTTTCGAAGGAAAGAAGCGGATGAATCATGCGATGGATGGACTTAAAAATTTAAGAGAGCATGTCGATACTTTGATTATTATTCCCAACGATCGCTTACGTGAAATTATTGATAAATCAACACCTCTTTTGGATTCTTTTAAAGAAGTTGATAATATTTTGAGAAGAGGGGTGCAGTCTATCTCTGATTTGATTGCAGTTACAGGACTCATTAACCTTGATTTTGCTGATGTAAAGGCAGTTATGGAGAACAGAGGAAATGCTTTAATTGGAATTGGTATGGGTATTGGAGAAGATAGGGCAAGCGAAGCAGCAAGACAAGCGGTGAATTCACCCCTTTTGGAAGCCAGTATTAGTGGAGCAACGGATGCGATTATTAACGTAACAGGTGGCTCCAATCTAACACTTTATGAAGTAGAAGAAGCTGCTGAAGTGATAAGAACGAGTGCGAATACGGATATTAACACCATTTTTGGGGCTGTGATCAATGAAAACTTGAATGATGAAATTATTGTTACCGTTATTGCAACAGGATTTGATCAAAAAGAAGAGAAAAAAGAAGCACAAGAAACAAGAATGGAATCATCTAGTATATTTGATAGTAGTGATGATGATGACGATGTTCCAAACTTTTTAAGGAAAAGAGTATTTTAGCCTCTGTTAGTGTAAAGAGATTTGGGGATTTTTAGTAAAAAAGCTAGAAATCCTTTTTT
>CAMXQX010000073.1 GCA_947246355.1 uncultured Bacillota bacterium
GCTATTTCTGTCTTCATCGTATCCAATATTCTTTTTCTCGTCGTACTCATCGCTAATAATCCCATAATAAGTGCTAGAAAGATTACCAATAAGGGATACAATACAGCACTTACTACAAATCCTTTATTCTTCATTTGATCACACTCTTTTCTATAAGAGATATACTTTTCCTACTAGCAAATTAATCATAATAGCGTAATGAAACAGACCAATGATTGTATCTTGCTCTTAGCGTTAACCTACCAGCAGCATAAGAACCCTTTGAATTTTCTTTCGATTTATCATTGCCACATTTCCAATAGTATATATAAATTCCTGCCGCGTCTGAATTGTATTCACAATATTCCTTCGCTTTATCAGAATTCCAAAAGTCATCGGACTCTTTTCCAATTTTTTTCCTTGTACATCCACCAGATGTAGTCAAGCTAGAAATTTCCCTATTAGAAGAATATTGCAATACTATTTGTTTATTCCTGCTATCATAGTTTGCAAAAAAACTTGTATTATAATATGTAGACTTATCATTGATAGTCCCATTGCTACAACTTAAAGAAGATTGGTAAGAATTAAAATCAATATCACTCATCACTCGATTTATAGTTGTAGAATTTGCTGTTTTTTCAATTGTAACCTGTGGTAACACTCCCCAATAATTATCCGAGCTTGTACAATTCCCATCTTCATTTTTTGAACAATCTCCCTTACCAGCTTTAACTGATGTATAAAAATCTGATTCCCCCGATTTTCCTAAAGAGGCTTCTGTCCCATCATAATTGGCCAATGTTAATACTATCTTTCTTGCTTTATAAAAGCTATCATAATCAATAGGAATATCCCAATATGTATCTTTCCACCAAGACGAATCCTTCTCAGCGTTTGCATCATAATTTCCACCTGCTGAAGATAAGGTTTGCCAAGTTGTCCAATAATCATCTTTAAAAACAGTGTCTTTTTTAGGATTCATATAGGTAGTAACTATTCTTGCTTTAATATCGCCCTCATTCGCCACTTCCGTTTTTAGTAAATGATCAGCATTATCTTCTCTCGTTCCTTCTATCTTTTTTCCATTCACATACGCTGTTTTTCCTTTTTCTATATCGCTTGCTGTTGCGGTTGCATCACTTGTTGCTGTTCCATCTATCCCTGCTATAATCTGTCCCTTTAATATTTTATCTGCACTTATTCCTATATCAGATAGATTGGCCATAATTTCTGGATAGCCCATTACTGTTGGTGTTAAATAAGCCCCTGCTGGTATTCTAAAATAAGCTAGTCCACCATCATACCCTATACTCACTGTACTTGTATAGGCTCCTTGATTTGTCATACTCCCTGTTACTTTATTTCCCTTTACATATGCTGTCTTTCCACTTAATATATCCCCTGCACCTGCATTTGCATCATCTGTATTTGTTCCTGTTTCTGCCGTTCCTGCTACCCCTGCTATAGACTGCCCTTTGATAATCTTATCCGCTGTGATTCCTAATTCATTTCTTACTGTGCTTGCTTTTATTCTTGCTTCTGGTGCCCACCAATTTCCCTCTGCATGATAGTATCCTTCTGGTAATCGATTGATTGCGAAATATTCATTATCTCCACTTCCTACCCAGCCCCAGCCTTCGCCATATTGGGCTGTGCCTCTATCGGCCATTGTTCCTGTTACCAGTTTCCCTTGGACCAATGCTGTTTTTCCACTTAATATATCTCCTGCTTTAGCATTTCCTACTTTTTTGATATTTTCTAGTTCTTTTTTTACATTATTTATTGTATTGTCAATGGTTACAATTCTCTCTCCATATTTTTTCAGTGTACTATTAATCATTTCACAATCACACGTTACACTATCAAATATAGAATTATTTACATTCAACTTCATAGGATCCATCATTTTATTTGCTTTACCTACACTTACAAATAGTGTACTTACTCCTATTACAGATACCATCATTGGATAAAGTATACTTGTGATTACTAGTCCTTTTTTATTCATAAAATCCTCCTATTTTTAGGTAGGAAAAGAAAAACAAAACAGTAAAAATTTATAGTCTAATCATGTTTAGGATATTTTCATTTTAATGAAGATATTGCTTTTTACCTAATTAGATTACAAATCATCCTATTTTGCCTATCCTACTTTCCCATATATATCCTATAAACATTATATCCTCCCTACTATATTTTTGTCAATAAAATTGTAAATATGTGTTACTTCATAAATAAAAAAATGTTGCTCAAATTTATAAGAAAATATTTTACCAACACCTATTATTTTTGAATTCCATAATTTGTTCTGTTGTTATTAACAATCGGCATAATATCATCATCACTAAATAAATTCAGCAGAGAGTTCAATTCTTTTTTTTGTTTATATTCTAATTCCTCTTTATAAAGCGGAAATAGTTGATAAAAATTGATTTTTCCTTTTTCCTTCATTCTAAAATCCAATGTTTGATAGTTTTTGTTTATAGCATTTAATAATAACATACTACAAAAGTTTGTATTTGAAGCATAGGTGGTACTTTCTTGCTCATTGGAAATTGTATGTCCATATCCTATCCAAGTATTATATTGAATGGGCACCCGCGCTATCGTCTTTAACTGTCTTATAGGCCAATAATCTTCCTCTCTATTTGATTTTATATTCCAAGTTGGCGGCAAATATAAAACAAGTTCTGTCCTTTCTAATTCATATTGTTTTAGCTCCTGTGGAACTTGCATTTTATAGGCTCCCATTCCCATCGTAACCAACTTATAATACTTGTTTTCCTTTGTCGGTGGAACAATAATAATATCTAAATGAATATCTGGAGATACAATCTCGTGAATCACTTGGTCATATGATCCAAATTGCTCTTCTATATACTTTTCATATTGACTTAATTCTTCCTTTGTATACAACAATAAATTTTCATTTTTTCTATCTTTTTTATCAAAAAATTGCATTTTCTTCCTTCTTTCTTTATCTTTATCATAACATAAGATATAAAAGGAAAAAAAGAAAAAATACACAACTTTGTGCATTTTTCTAAATAGAAGATAAAACTTTTGATTTTAAAGAAGAAATAGTTATTTTTTCTTTGTGATCCAAAATAGCATCTATAATCATATCCTCTACTCTGTCTTTTATAATTTTATCAATTTTTCTAGCTCCATATTCTTTATAATTCGAAAGTTCAATAATTTCTTTTTCTATTTTTCTAGGAATAGATACTTCTAGTTTGTCTTTATACTTTTTCTTTAAAGCAAGTATTTTTTTATGAATTAAAGTGGCAACCTGCTCCTCCTTTAATGCATTACAAACGATAATACTATCGATTCGATTGATAAAAGAATCATTAAAATATTCTTTTAATTTGGATACCGCCTGCTCTTTTTTTGCATCCAAAAAGCCAACGTTAATCTCTTCAAATCCAATATTGGATGTCATAATAATCACTACTTGATCAAAGCGAACCACATTGGAGAGAGAATCTGTAATTTTACCATCCTCTAAAATTTGGTAAAAAAGATTTAGAACTCTAGGATGTGCCTTTTCCACTTCATCTAGGATAAGAACACTATGAGGATGATTTCTGATTTGTTCCAAAACATTTTTGTGTTCATCATACCCTACATACCCAGGATTGGCTCCCATTATTTTGCTAATGGAGGAAGCGTCTGCATACTCACTCATATCCAATTTAATCACATGATCAAGTACAAGATGTTTAGCAAATAATTTTGACATCATCGTTTTGCCCACACCTGTTGGGCCCATCAAAAGAAGCGAATAACATTTAGCATCTGAAAATCCCAACTTTATTTTTTTAAACAAGCGAACCATTTCCTTAATAGAACTTTCTTGTCCAAACACTTGCTCTATCAATTCTTTTTGAAATTGATCAACAATTTTTTTATCTTCTTTCAAAATTTCATAAATAGGAATCCCCGTTTTTTCATGAATGACCTCAGCCACATCAGAAGAGGATACCTCTTTCCTATTTTTGTCATATAAGGTCAATTCACAAACATTGATATCATTCATAATTTTATTTTGCTTGTCTTTGATTTTGGTCGCTACATCAAAGTTTCCTTCTCGAATGAACTTATTTTTTTCCCCCTCTAGGGCATTGTATTCTTTTTTCATGGCAAATAGCTTTTTCATCTCTTCTGTATCTTCTATGTGCACTTTAGAACACACCTCATCTAAAACATCAATAGAACGATCGGGTTCATGCCGATCATAAATGTACTTTTCACTCAAATCCAAAATCGTCTCCATAATTTCATCTTTTAAAATAACATGATGATATCCTTCATATATTTTTTTTAAGCTCATTAGAATATGGTACAATTCTTCTCTATTTGGTGTCTCTACCATTACTTTTTGGAACCTTCTTTCTAGTGCCCCATCCTTTTCTAGTGATTTTTTGTATTCATCGATTGTTGTCGCCCCGATACATCTTAATTTTCCACGAGCTAAAGCGGGTTTAAAGATATTGGAAGCATCAATGGCCCCTTCGGCACCTCCTGCACCTACAAGGGTATGAATTTCGTCGATAAATAGGATAATGTCATCATCTTCCTCTACTTCCTTTAACACTTTACTCATTCTCTCTTCAAATTCGCCACGATATTTGGTTCCTGCAACAAAAGAAGACATCGAGATACTGATAATTCTTTTATTCTTTAACTGCATTGGTACTTCTCCAATCGCAATTAAACGACTAAGTTCTTCAACAATCGCTGTCTTTCCTACCCCTGCCTCGCCAATGAGTAAGGGATTGTTCTTACATCTTCGACATAGTATTTCAAGAACTCGTTTGATTTCTTTATCACGACCAATGACAGGATCAATTTCTCCATTTAAAGCTTTTTTAGTTAAATCAATCCCCAAATCTTCTAGAATTAATTTCTTTTTCTTTTTTCCTCGACTATTTTCTGTAAAACGATTTCTAAATTCACTATAAAGTTCATCCAAATCGATATCGAGGGAAACTAAAATACGGATTGCAATGCCTTCTCCTTCTTCTAAAAGAGAAGAAAATAAATGGGTTATCGTCACAACACCCATATTGGATTCTTTGCTATCTAAGATGGCATTTTCAATCACTCGCTTTAAAAGAGGCGTATATAAAAACCATTCATTATTTTCACTTCCATAACCAATCGTTTCAATAATTTTTTCTTTAAATATGGCATACGTTAGTCCATATTCCTTTAGTTTTGAAGAAACCTCATTGTCACTATTCAGTATAGCAAGCACTAAGTGTTCACTTCCTACATAAGGGTGTTTAAAAAGAGACTTTTGTACTTTCGCTTCCATTAAAACTTCGCGTGTATCTTCTTTAAAATTTCCAAACATATCTATTCTCCTTTATCTATTTTATCTTGGCCTAAAAAAGTAAGTTTAAACATTCATTCATACAGGATGAGTGCTGAAAAGCAGTAAACTTGTTCTTCTGAGAAAACAGAGGTAGCCACACTAAATTTGATATCGATTACTTTAACATCCGTTTTTAAAAATTCGTTGATCGCTCCCTCTAAATCTTTTTCATGTCCTTCATCAAATACTTTCACTTTCATACCATCACCACAACCAGTATAAAAAATTTTTCAGTTACTTTTTGTCTTATATTGTTCCTGCTATAATTATAATTTTCTAAAGTAAAAAAAGAACCTTAATCTCGTTAAAGTTCTTAGCGTAATTCCTTTCGAATTTTTTTATAATGCGGACAATATTTTTCTACTAAAAGCCAAAAAGAGGGGGAATGGTTAAAATGAATAAAATGAGCAAGTTCATGAACAATGACGTAATCTAATTTCTCTACATCGTATTTTAAAAGTTCTGTATTTAAAGTGATAGAATTGTCTTTTTTATTGCAAACACCCCATCTTGTTTTCATTTTTCTAAATTTTAATTTAGGGTAAGGGATACTCTCCTCAAAAGTTTGGTACCAATACTCTAGTCTTTCTGTATAGATTCTTTTCATTTCCTTTAAAAAGCCTTTTTCAAGAGTTTTTTCATCCTTCGCATAAACTTTATTTTCAAAAATTTCAAAATCGTAAAGAGAGGTTTTTATATAATCGTATTTTTTTCCTAAAAACCAAATTCCCTCTTCCATTTCTTTTTTTTCTTCTTTTTTCTTAAGCATCTTTTCAATACTTTTTTTATTTTCTTCTAAAATTTTAAAAGCTTTCCTCTCTGTATAAAGAAAAGGAATAGTAATCGAAATTGTATCTTTATCTTTGATTCGAATATAAATATTTTTATTGTTTTTTTTAATAATTTCAACAGGATAAAATTTTCCATCTATCTCAAATTGCATATATATTTCCTTCTTTAAAAAGATAAACATATTCTTTATTGTCCTTTATAAATGAAGCAAACAACACTCTATATCACCTAAATATAATTATAACAAAAATAAGATTTTTACACCATCCATTTTTAATTTCATATACCTTATTCAAAATTTTTCTCTAACAAAAAATGGAACAATACTATGTTCAATTCCTCTTCTATCCTTTTAAATCATAGCTAAATAACATTTTTGCTATTTTTAAGATTTTCGATTTCTTCTTCTGATAAACCTGTGATATCCGATACTTCTACAATAGGCATATGTCTAGCTAGCATCTTCTTGGCAATCTCCATCTGTTTTTTCTGTTCTCCATAGTCTATCAAT
>CAMXQX010000074.1 GCA_947246355.1 uncultured Bacillota bacterium
GTAGTTACCTTTAAAATATATTTTTGTCCTTTAAAAAGACCACCATTTACAACTTCTTCTTCTATATAAAGACTATCTAATGGACAATTTAAATTCTCAGTGATTTTACTTACTAATTCTTCTTTATCTTTTCCTTCGAAAACCCTTTTATTTACCATGTTTCAATCCTCTTTTCATTATTAAGTTTTGAACGATTGTAAATACATTGGATGTTACCCAATAAATAGCAATACCACTTGAAATAGAAAAAGAGGCAATTGTCATAAAGACAACCATAAACAAATTCATCATTTTCATTTGATGTGCTTGTTCTTCTGACATTGCTGTTGCCTGCGCATTCATTTTAAAGGAATAATAAGTAGCACCTGTAATTAAAACGATAAAGATTAAATAATGATAGTGTCCTGATAAAACAGCGGTAAGAGGACTCGTTCCTAATTGAAAACCTAGGAAAGTTTCTTCAAAGATAACAGGAATTCGACTAATAGCTTCATAAAATGCAAAGAATAAAGGAATTTGTAAGAATGCAAATAAACATCCTGCTACTGGATTAATTCCATATTTTTTGTAAATCATTAACATTTCTTGACTTTTCTGCATCATTGCTTCTTGATCAGTTCTATTTCTATATTTCTTTTCTAATTTATCTAATTCTGGTTTTGCTTTCTGCATACTTACAGATTGCTTTTGTGCCTTACCAGATAAAGGCCATACAATTGCACGAATAAAAATGGTAATCAAAATAAGGGCTAGGCCATAACTTTGAATAAATTTACCAAACTGAATAATGATAATTGCTAGAGGCTTTACAAAAAGCGTTGTCCATATTCCTTCGTACTTTCCTGTTAAATTCAGATTTTGACAAGTAGGTAATTCTTCCAATTTAACTCTTTTATTTTCATCTACCTTCGCATTATATTCTTCATATAATTTTAAAATTTCTTCTTCTTCTGGCCGACATAAAATATTTTTTGTAAGAGTCTGGCCTGTTTTTTCATATTTTACTGCTTTTTTTCCATCTTTTAAATACGTTGTACATCCACTTAACATGAATATACATAAAAAGATAAGTAATAATTTCTTCTTTTTCATTTAAAGTTCTCCTTTTTCTATTTTTAATTTTTGAATTTGTTCGAATAAAGTTTCTCTCATACCATTAAAATCAAAATCTAACAAACTCTTTCTTACTATTATAATACAATTAAAACCATTTTTATAGTGTTTTTCATCAAGGATACTTTTTATTTGTCTTTTTATTCGGTTTCGAACAACTGCATTTCCTATTTTTTTGCTTACAGATATACCAAAATGGTAACATTCTTCTTTATTTTTTTCGATATAAATGATATAGTTTTTACTTTTATAAGGAGAATTCGTCTTAATGATTCGTGTAAAATCACGACTATTTTTTAAAATATTTTTCTTTTTCATGAAGCCTTCCTTTCAAAAAAACCACTGAAATTCAGTGGGTATTCTAGTGTGATAAGACCTTACGTCCTTTTTTTCTACGTCTATTGATAATTTTGGTTTCCATACGAGCAAAAAAACCTTGTTTTTTACTTCTTCTACGATTATTTGGTTGATACGTCCTCTTCATTTTCCCCACCTCCTGCGTCTTTTTTATAAACACTTTTAACATTATATAGATAAAAGAAAGGTTTGTCAATTTTTTAAGCATACTTCTTATATAAATTTTTCTTTAACGCAGTTGCATCTTACGTTTTTGTTGAATCATCTTTCTTTTTTCGTGATTTAAAAATAGATAGTTACCTACTTTTAGATAGGATATTTCTTTTTTATTATAGCAAGACTTATCCTAAAAAGTGAAGAAAAATCTCTTTGTAGGTACCATTATAACAAATTATGTTTAAAACTATTTTGTGATTCTTATCATTTTATTATATTGACATCAATTTACATCTTTTTTTGACATATTTCGACATTTGTTTATCAATAAATTTACACTTTTTGCACAAAATTGTTCAAAAAATTATATACTTCACCTTTTTTCTTCATTATCTTTTGCACAAAATTGTATAAAATGTCGAAATAATAGAGTTTTTATACCCTTTTTATGTTCAAAAGTACATTTAAACCTTAAAAAACAACTTTTTTCTCTTTTTTTTTGTAGAAAAATAGGGTACAATAGTTTTTAAGGGAGGAGGTTTTTTATGGATACAAATAAGTTATGGACATCATTTCTTGCAAGTATCAAAAATGAATTATCTCCCATTGCCTTTGATACCTGGTTTTCAGAAAGTAAACTCTTTGAATTAAAAGGCGACAAGGCCAAAGTAGTTGTTCCTATGCACATACATAAAAAAAACTTAAAAGAAAACTATAATACATTTATCGAAGAAAAATTTACAGATATTTCAGGATCAAATTTTAAATTTGAATATTTTACAGAGGAGGAAATTGAAAGCAATATTGAAATTGAAACGGATCAATTAGGGGTCCCTTCTATTTCTTCATTTGAAAATAATTTACTTTCAAAGTATAATTTTGAGACATTCATTGTAGGTGATTCCAATAAATTTGCCCATGCTACTGCTTTAGCGGTTGCAGAAAACCCAGGAACTATGTACAATCCTCTTTTCATCTATAGTAATAGTGGACTTGGAAAAACACATCTAATGCACTCTATTGGCAACTATATTGTTAAAAATAGTAAGAAAAAAGTCTTATACGTAACTTGTGATGAATTCATTGATGATTTTACACATACCTCTAGATATAATAAAAAAGGGGGGGCTGGAACCAATTTTGACAATGTTGACAACTTTAAAGAAAAATATCGAAGCGTTGATGTTCTTATTATTGATGATATTCAATACTTAAGTAACGCCATTCAAACACAACAAGAATTTTTTAATACCTTTAATGAATTATACCAAAATAATAAACAAATCATTATTTCCTCTGATCGGTCCCCAGATGATTTAAAACTCTTAGAAGATCGTCTCAAAACAAGATTTAATTGGGGACTAACAACCAGTATGTCTCCCCCAGACTATAATTTAAGAATGGAAATCATTAATAATAAAATTATGGGCCACAATTTAACCAATGATTTTCCAAGTGAAGTAAAAGAATATATTGCCAATAACTGTACAAGTGATATTCGAAAATTAGAAGGTTCGATTACACGAGTTATCGCTTTCGCTGCTATGATGAATGGAGGGAATATCACTTTAGATTTAGCTATTGAAGCATTAAAAGGTTCCTTCAAAGTACAAATCAGCTCAAAAAATAAAATTGATCAAGTTATTAATGTAGTATCAACACATTATAATATATCCGTGGCGGATATCAAAAGTAAAAAAAGACAAGCCAATATTGCTATTCCAAGGCAGGTGGCTATGTATATCTGTAGAATTCACTTTGATGAGCCACTTTCAAAAATTGGAATGGAATTTGGGGGAAAGAGGCATACAACGGTGATGCATTCCGTTGATAAAATAACAAAAGAAATCAAAAAGGATACAGAACTGGATAAAGCTATACATAAAATTGTAAAGGAAATTAACACATAATGTGTAAAACATAATTTCTTCTACAAAATTTGAACAAGAGATAAACCATTATAAATAAATAGATAAACCAGTTTTGAACACTTTTGACATTCATAATATAATAATTATAAAATAAATATTTAGGAGGTTTTTTATGAAATTAGAAATTGAACAAGGAATATTAATGGAGCATTTAAATTATGTAATAAAAGGAATATCAAGTAAAAATATCATACCAGTACTCAATTGTATTAAGTTTGAACTAACAAATGAAGGTTTATATTTAATGAGTACAGACAATGACATTGCTATTAAAACATTTATTCCAAAAGAAAAAATAGAAAAAATAGAAATGTTAGGAACGGTTTTGGTTTCAGGACATTATATTTATGAAATTATTCGAAAATTACCAAAAGAGGTTATTAAAATAGAAGAGGTATTGGATAATAAAATTGATATTAAAACATCTAATTCTAGTTTTAATTTAAATTGTAATGATGCTTCTGAATTTCCTATTTTAGATTTACAGGACAGTAATAACTGTATCTATATAGATAAATCAGTTTTTAAAACAATTATTCGGCAAACAGCTTTTGCTTCTTCCATACAAGAATCAAGACCTGCTCTAACAGGAATTAATTTTATTATTGAAGGAAATGTATTAGAAGCAAGTGCTACAGATTCTTATCGTGTATCTAGAAAAAAAATTATGTTGAAGGAAAATAGTAATGAAAAAATTAATATTATTATTCCAACGAGAAATTTAAATGAACTTATTAAGTTATTGGATGATGAAAACGATGAAATACAATTACACATTTTTTCAAATAAAATTATTTTTAAATTTAATAATATTATTATGATGTCAAGATTAATTAATGGGGAATTTCCAGATTTATCCAAGTTAATTCCAAATACTTATTAAAGCTCTTGATCGTGCTAGCTTATTTACAAATGAGTCAGATAAAAACATTGTTACATTTAGAACAGATGTGGATATAGTTGAAATTTCTTCCAATATTCCTGAGATTGGCCATGTTGAGGAAAAGATTTCTATGGAGAAAAATAATGAAAATGAAATCGAGATTAGTTTTTCTTCTAAATATATGATGGATGCTATAAAGACACTTGAATGTGAATCTATAAAAATTTTATTCAATGGAGATTTAAAACCTATCATTATTAAAAATGTAGATGATGACAATTTAACACAATTAATAGTCCCTATTCGTACTTATTAAGAAAGAGTTATCTCTTTTTTTTTATGGTGTAACAAATACACAATTATATAAGGTAATATACTTTTTATAAACAATTGTTTCTGTTCTATTTTCTAATCCTAGCCAGCAGAAAAAAGGATATTTTTATTGCAAACGGTGTAAAATCCAAAAGATATGGTTGCTTTTTTTAGTAAAAAATTATATAATTTTACTTAAGGATAGAGTGATAATTATGAAACATAGAGGATTTACATTAATCGAGCTTCTTGCTGTTTTGATTGTTTTAGGAGTTTTAGCTCTTATAGCTGTACCAGCTGTTACAAGTTTAATTGCGGATTCTAGGGAAAAAACATTTAAAAATAGTATCAATGGAATGCTGCAAGCTATTGAAATGTATTCAACTAAAATTGCAGGGGATAATATTTCAATTGATTTGAATCCTACAGGTAGTGATATAAGTAAAATAGATTACAATGGGAAAGATCCAGAATTGGGAATAGCGTATATCGCAGAGGATGGAATGATTTCTATTTTTATGTGCGACCCAAATTATTGTGGATATAGGAGAAGAAATGAAAAAATAGTTACTGTGCAGTCTAGGAAAGAGAGTGAAGATATTGCAAGTAAAAATAAAGAGGATTTAATTCAGTGGCTTAATGATTAAAAAATAAAAATCGATTTTCATATTTTTGAAGAAGTGGTATATTCGAAAAAGAAATATCATTTTTTTATGCTATTTTTCTTTAAAAAATTTAAATTTTAACAGATTTTAACAAAATTCGACATACAATATTGTTTTAATAGAAACTACATTTTATGCGAGGGGGTGAAATAGAATGTTAGAAGGTTATGAAATTAATAATGCAACCATTGCTATTCTTTCTATTAAGAAAGGTTGTTCAAGAATTATAGAAGATAAGGAGGATTTTTTAGTTAACAAGGATTCTACAGAAATTATCAATGATAGTTGTAAATTTTTTGGAAGTTCTTATATGGGCCGATTTGAGGGAACGAAAAATTTAATTGGTGTAAATTACAAATCACCTATTATCGTTGAAGAATCAAGAGAAATCATTTTTTTCCCAACCAGTTCTCCAAGATTTCAAAACTGCAATTGGATTTGTTTAAAAAAAATCAATAGTATTGAAAAGGAGAATAAAAAAACGGTTTTGAATTTTAAAAATGGGAGGCAATTAACACTTGATGTATCATATCATTCTATCGAAAATCAAATTTTAAGATCCACTTTACTTGAATCTAAAATTAGAAATCGGAAAAATGAAACTTTAGATAAGCATTTTTAGGAAAAATGCTTATTTTTTATGCTTATTTATGGTATAATGGTAAGTGTGTAGAGGAGTATGTAAAAACATAAAAATTGTTATATGAACTTTAAAAATCAAAAATAGAGGTGTTTTATGTATATTCAGTCCATTAAAATTCAAAATTTTCGTAATTATGAGACCCTTTCTTTAGATTTTAATAAAGGCATTAATATTATTTATGGAAAAAATGCACAGGGTAAAACCAATTTACTAGAAAGTATCTATGTTTTGGGTTTAACGAAATCGCATCGGTTAACGATTGATAATCATTTGATTAAAAATAATGAAAAATCTTTAACTATTAGGGGAATAATCAAAAAAACTCGTCTTCCAATGGAACTAGAATTTTCTTTATCTACCAATAAAGAATTAAAAGTGGATAAACAAAAAATAAATCGAGTATCTGATTATATTTCTAAGATGAATATTATTATTTTTTATCCAGAAGATTTAGAACTGATCAAAGGGTCTCCTACTCTTCGAAGAAGATTTTTAAATTTAGAATTAAGTCAATTGCATAGTGGTTATTATACTTTGTTAAATGAT
>CAMXQX010000075.1 GCA_947246355.1 uncultured Bacillota bacterium
TTAAACCTTTTATGAAAATCTTGTCTAATTCTCTTATTTAAGCTATAGCCATTATACTATAATATCGTTACTTTATGCAACAAAAACCAAGAAAAAAAAACAGTTTATTTTACCCCCCCCCCCCCCTAAAAAGAGGCGTTTTCCCTAGCTTTTACTTAGAAAAAAGAAGAAGATAGCTTTACAGATTACCGTGTCTTTATTCAAAAATTTTTCATACCAAAAAAGAGTTTACAAACTCTTTTGTGTTATTATAACAAAATTAAAAATATTTAGAGCAGTAAAATTTTGGAAATGGCTTTATAACCCTTCTATTATAAAAAATCCCATTTTCTTAGATATTCTTTTTCACTATAAATACGCCCATTTTTAATAAAATAATGTTGATAATCCCTCTTCATTTGTTTTATATATTGAATTCTCTTTTGTTTTTGAAAAGAAAACGAATAAAGCTTTCTTTCTAAAACAAATTTATAATAAATAGGCTTTATATTCTTGTAAAATCGCCATACTTGTACTAATAAAAAAAGAGTCAACAAAACAAAAAGAAAGCTTCTAAGAATTCCAAAAAAAAGGGATATCATAATCATAGAAGTTGTAAAAAGAAGAGAATGGCTATGGTAAAAACTAAAAAATTTTTCAAAAAAAAGCAATAAAATTTTAGAGCCATCCAAAGGATAAATAGGAAGAAAATTAAAACCTAAAATAAAGTAATGGATAGTCGTTAAAAGCGGAGTCCTATACCCCAAAATAGTAAGAATACCATAAAAAAACTGCTGATAAATGGGACCTGCTAAAACAATAAAAAACTCTTCCTTAATTGGTCTATTGACCATTTCTTCAAATATTGTTATACCTCCAAAGGGAAGAAGAACAATTTTCTTTACATTCCAACCAAAAAAAAGCGCGAAAGTAACATGTCCAATTTCATGGATAAAAATAAGACTCATCATATAAAAGATATACTGAAAATAGCCTGTTAAAAACGCAATGAATAAAAATAGAATCGTCAAAGGATGAATTTTAAGATAACTGCTTCTCATAATCCAATACTTTGCCATCTTTTTTAAAAACCAAGATCAATGTATTTTCGGCCACATCCCCTAGCAAACTCCCCTTTTCCACATAATCGTATAATTTTACACTCACATTTTCTAAAGAAGAATACCATACATCTACACCATTAATCTGTTGTACAATCACCGTTTTGCCATACTTTTCCTTTTCTCCAATGAATACGACCATCCCGCTATCGATGACAGGAACAAGGTATTCCTTATCCACAGTCAGTTTTACACCATCTTCATATTTTTCTTGATCTTTATATGTTAGTCTTTCTTGAAATACAGTTTTCGCCTCATTGCTCACGATCCCCGAAAAAGGAATCGAACTTCCAAAATATTTTTGATATGTTTGGTTTAATTTTGAAAAATTAAAATGGGTATCATAAACTTTTTCATAAAAGAATGTCTCAAAATTCTTGTTTTGCTTTAAGAGGATAAGCAATCCTAAAGTTAAAATGATAGTAATAAATACTTTACTTATATATTTTAGCAAAAACTTTTTTTGTTTTCCTTCTTTAGGATGTTTTCTTTTTTTTCGTCTTACTTTTATTTCTTCTTTAATTTCTTCTAAAGTCATTCTATCACCCAATAAAGTATATTCAAAAAAGGACCAAAATAGTCCTTAATCTGTTTTTTACTTTTCTATTTTACCTCATTTTTTACTTAGGTATCTTCATCCATTTTTAAAACAGCCAAAAACGCTTCCTGTGGCACTTCTACGTTTCCTACCATCTTCATCCGTTTTTTTCCTTCTTTTTGCTTTTCCAAAAGTTTTCGCTTACGAGATACATCGCCACCATAACATTTGGCAAGAACATTTTTACGCATCGCACTGATTGTTTCTCTAGCAATTACTTTGGATCCGACCGCTGCTTGAATAGGCACTTCAAAAAGTTGTCTTGGAATTAATTTTTTTAGGTTCTCCACAATTTTTCTTCCTCTTTGGTAAGCAAAGTCTTTATGAACAATTGTACTTAAGGCATCAATCACTTCTCCATTTAATAAAATATCCATTTTCACTAAATCACTCGACTTTAAACCAATCATTTCATAATCAAAAGAGGCATACCCTTTCGTATAAGACTTTAATTTGTCAAAAAAGTCATAGACAATTTCAGAAAGAGGAATCTCGTAGTGTATATTGACTCTTGTTTTATCTAAATATTCCATCGAAATATAATCTCCTCTTTTTTCATTGCAGAGTTCCATAATCGGTCCAATATAAGTACTAGGAACAAAAATATTCGTTCGAATATAGGGTTCCTGGATATCCTTAATTTTAACCTTTTCGGGCATTTTAGAAGGACTATCAATCAAAAGATGGGTTTTATCTGTGAGTTCTATATCATAAACGACAGATGGGCTGGTTGCAATTAAAGCAATGCCAAATTCTCTTTCAATTCGCTCTTCTATAATTTCCATGTGCAATAGTCCTAAAAAACCACATCGAAAGCCAAATCCTAATGCTTTAGATGTTTCAGGTTGAAATTCTAAAGATGCATCGTTCAATTTTAGTTTCTGTAAAGCTTCTCTTAAATCAGGATATTTAGAAGATTCTATTGGATAAAGGCCACAAAACACCATCGGTTTCATTGGTTTATAACCAGGCAACGCTTCCACTTGTTCCTTTTTTAAAGTAATGGTGTCCCCCACGCGTACATCTTCAATACTTTTCATACTTGCACACAAATACCCTACTTCGCCAGCAGACAAGCTGTCTCGTTTTTCTTCTTTTGGATTGTGGATTCCAAGTTCTACTACTTCATAAACCTTTCCTGTCCCAAGCATTTTTATCTCATCTTTTACTCGCACACACCCATCTACAATTCGAATTAAAGCAACAATTCCTTTATAAGCATCAAAATAACTATCAAAAATAAGAGCTTTTAAAGGTTTCTTTTCCTCTCCTTTAGGAGGCGGAATTCTTTCAATGACTGCTTCCACTAATTCTTGAATACCAATACCACATTTCGCACTCGTTAAGATAATTTCTTTCTCTTGAAAGCCAAATGTTTCCATAAGCTCCCATTTTACTTTTTCTGGATTCGCATTGGGAAGATCAATTTTATTGATAACAGGAATGATGGTTAAATCATTTTCAAGCGCTAAATAAAGGTTTGCTAACGTTTGGGCTTCTACACCTTGTGCAGCATCGACGACAAGAATTGCCCCCTCGCAGGCAGCCAAACTCCTAGATACTTCATAGGAAAAATCAACATGCCCTGGCGTATCAATTAAATGAAGAATATAATCTTGCTCGTTATAATGGTATTGCAATCCAACTGCATTTAATTTAATAGTAATTCCTCGTTCTCTTTCAATATCCATATTATCTAAAAGTTGGGCTTGTCTTTCCCTTTCGCTGACCGCACCAGTTATATCTAAAATACGATCTGCTAAGGTACTTTTCCCATGATCAATATGAGCAATGATAGAAAAATTACGAATATTTTCTTGTTTCATACATCTCACCTAAATTTAATTATATAAAAAGTTTCTAAAAATTACAAGCAGTTTTCCCTTCTCTTAAAAGGATTAAAATTTAGAAAATATTTTGTCTCTTCCATAAAATCATTTTTTCCCTGCATTCCCTAAAAATTTGAAAAGAGAATCGAGTCCGTCTGTAACCACATCGTTTACAAACTGTGATACATCTAAACCAAAATTAGAAACGGAATTGGAGTAATCTTTTGTCTTTGTATCTACATAATTTTCAATATCAATATTTTTTCCATTTTTCACATCTTCTTCAAATTCTTTTATTTTATCACTCGTTAAAACCATGTTCTTATGCTGTTCGTATTCAAAATAACCTGCCCCTTCTGATATATATAATACTGTAAAGGCTAGGAATAGAAACATAAAACATTTAGATAGTATTTTTTTTGCTAATTTTTTTTTATCTTCTGTTTTCATTTAATCACCTATATATTCTTGGATTACATCTGCTAAAATTTCTAGTGTATTGAGTATTTCATCTAATGTATTTTCGTGCCCACCGCATTCAATAAGAATAGAATTTTTACTTAAATCTTGATTATAAATTCCATTCACGTTTTTACCGCTTTTTTTCATGATTCCTCTTGATAATCCTTTATATTTTGCATTAATGGAATCATTTAGCTTTTGTGCAACACTTAAATTTTTTTCATAATTCTTATTTTCCTCGCCAATCACAAAAAGTACTTTTGCATATTTTTTTTGATTGATTTCAATAGTAGAAGATTCTTTTTTTATCGCATCACGATGTAAATCGATGATCAATTTTAAAGTAGGGTATTTTTTTACTGCATCTTCTACTAAAAAACGACTGGCTTTGTAACTGCTTGCATAGTTCCAACCATTCGCATGGAGTAAATCAGAAATATTGGTTGTTTCAACTAAGGTAGGAATTCCTCTTTTATTTAACTTTTCTCTTAATATATAAGAGGCCATTTGGACATTCGGCGTTATATTATATTCTTCATATTTTTTATAAGAATAGTTCTCTGTTTGATGTGTATTATAAATATAAACCATTGGATCTTTTACCTCTTTAGGCGTTGGATCTTCAATATAGGCAGAATGTGTAGGTTCTATATTGCTATCACTAGATGTAACAATATCCCCTACAATACTCTCTTCATAGTTAAAAAATTTTTTTAAAATAGTGATTGGATTTTGAATATCGACTTGATAAAGGACTTCTACCATTTTTCCTAAAAAATTATGTTTATTTTCTTCATACACCAAATGATGATTGGAATCATTTAATAGATCCTTTAAAAACTGTTCATTGGTGGTTGTTAGCTTCATCTTCAATAAAAAAGAAGAAATGAAAAGATAGATAATTCCTGTTAAAGTCATAATAAAAATAATCTTTAAAAATAATCTTTTGTTTTTCTGCCTCCTACCCTTAAATCTTTTTCGCATAGCATCTCTCCTTATAAATAAGTATATTCCAACAATAGGAGAAAATATGTCAAAAAAAAGATAGGTACTCTATCTTTTATTCGTATACTATGGATCCACTTAAATAGAAGGATAAATCGTACGTCGAAAGTGCCATATCTTTGATATTTACTTGCATTGTAAGTTGGTTACCACTAACATTGCAAGTAGTGCTTACCCAATTTGTTAATTTACCAGTAGAATCTATGTCCGTCCCAAAACTATTATAGGAAGCCCAACTACTAGTTGATGAGGTCCCGCCTCCAATTAGAGAACTACCAATTGTTATCATATCAAAGTCATTTGATGCTGTAAGTTCATCGATATACCAATATTGAGCAGTTGAACTATTTTGAGCATAACCTCTTGAAAACCTAAAGCCATTTATAGAAGACCTTGCTTGAGGTGTTGCAACACTCGATACGGATTGCATTCCACTCGGAACATAAGATTTAGCAGTTCTAAGCGCTACATTACATGAATATAACTTGCTTACATTTACAGGTAAGGTAGCACTAAATGTGTATGTGCATTGTTTTCCACTAGCACACATTCTACTATAGCTTCCCGAATTCAAAGTTGTATTTGTCCCTGTACTTGTACGTGTATAAGTTGCATTACTATCAAATTTATAATATTTGTACCCTGTTTCACCAGTACCCGTTATCCCAAGTACATTCTCACCCTTCTTTAACTTGTCTGCTGTTAATCCTATTGCACTTGCTACATCGGAATTGGAGGCACTTACTTCTGAACCCCAATCTAATCCCCCATAATAACCTGCTGGTATTCTATAATATAGTCTATCTTCCCATGGTACTACCGAACTTGCCGAGTTTCTATTATAACTTGGCATACTTCCCGTTACTTTGCTTCCCTTTACATACGCTGTCTTCCCACTTAGTATATCACCTGCACCTGCATTCGCATCATTTGTATTTGTTCCTGTTTCTGCCGTTCCTGCTACCCCTGCTATAGACTGTCCTTTTACTATTTTATTCGCTGTGATTCCTAATTCATTTCTTACTGTGCTTGCTTTTATTCTTGCTTCTGGTGCCCACCAATTTCCCTCTGCATGATAGTATCCTTCTGGTAATCGATTGATTGCGAAATATTCATTATCTCCACTTCCTACCCAGCCCCAGCCTTCGCCATATTGGGCTGTGCCTCTATCTGCCATTGTTCCTGTTACTTTCTTACCATTCACAAGGGCTGTCTTTCCACTCAATATCTGACTCGCACTTGCATTCCCATACTTTATCTTAT
>CAMXQX010000076.1 GCA_947246355.1 uncultured Bacillota bacterium
ACTAGAGCCCAAGAAAAGCCCTCACATACAGCTTCTCCTTCTATTAAAACACCTAGTAAACTTCTCGTAATTCTAAAAATATTGTTTCTTTCTTCTTGATGAAAATAGCCCTTCGTAATTCCATCACTTTTAGTGCCCTCAGAAGCATAGGTTGCATGAATACCAATCCACTTATATACTGCCATAAATTTAGTAATATCATTCGCATCCTTAGGAATGAGATTTTTTATTTCTTCTAATTTTGATAAAATCGTTTTCATCTCTTGCTTTGTATAATATGTATAAAAATGTTGTTTATACGCTAAAGCATCTCCCGCTATTAAATACTTGAAACGATCACTTAATTTATCCAAAAATTCTAAATTCAATCCTGCAAGTGAAGGAAAATAAAGTCGATTTACTGGTAAATTATTTATTTTTTGTATATCTTCCCTTTCGTCAGATTCTTCCTGTGTAAAACGAATTGTTGCATACCTTACATTTCTACCTAGATCCAATCCTTCTAATTGGATACCTTCTTCTAACTCCTGTAAAAGAGCAAAATCTTCATCTGTTATTTTTTCTTTATTTCCTTTTATAACAATATTTTTTAACCCTCTTAGATCATTCATATTGAATGTTTCTTTTCCTAATATTTTTTTAAAAGAGCTATTTAAAAACTCTGTTTCAAATTTTACTTCATTCATAACTAGTCAAAATCCTTCCTTTGGTAACTCTTTATCAAATTATGATAAATCCGTATTGTCATTTCTATTATAACAAAAAAAGAAGTTATTTTGAACTTCTAATCAATTTTATTAATTTTGAATATTACTTGATAATGGTCATCAAAATCCAATTCATCTGTATCAATCGTATAACCACTTCGCTCAATTTGACCTGCACAATCGCGAATCAAATTAATCACTTGTTTCATATCCATCGTAATTTTTGGTCCATCATTTTCCATTCAAGGTTGTAGTGCTGGTTCTTCCATTCGATTATTTACTGCACCAAGTTCTACAACAGAAGCGTTCGTGAATTCTTGATTATCATTTAATTGAAATGGTTGTATTGTATTGATAAGTTCCGGCTGTGGATTTGGTTGTTGCATTTCTGGTGTAATAGGAACATTTGGCATTGGAATTGGTTCACTATAATTGGTATTCATTGGTTGAACAATTTCAGAAGATGGTACTTGAGGTTGTTGTAACATAGTATCACTGCCAAAAGGGTTAAAATTCATATTTTGTTGCTGTTCTATTATAGGTTGATTTGTACTAGACATATTGGTAGGTTCGACTGTTTCTCCAAACATATTAAAGAACCGTCCACCTATTGGTGTGTCATCATTTGATTCATTAGCAGGTTCATTTGTAATCGTTTGTGGAATAGGTTCCCCCATATTCATCATTACGTTATTTGGTTGTACCATACTCATATTTTGTTGCCCAACAGGTTGTGTTTCTGTAATAGGCTGTTGTAAACTTGGGTTGATTACAAATTCTGGTTGCATAGGATTAAATGGTTGTACATTTTGTTGCTGCGGCATTCCATTATTTTCCATACCAAAGGAAGACACAGTAGGTTCTACACTCGGATTTGGAGCAAAATTAGGTTGTTCTATTGGTTGTGCTGGTATAAAAGGTGGTATTTCATTATTCACTCCCATATTTTGCTGCCCAACAGGTTGCACACTTGTAGGTTCTATAATTGGTGTATTTGGTATATTAAATTGATTCATAAAATCATTGTTATTCATACTATTTTCCTCTTTTTCTTCTTTTATTTCTTCTGTTTTGATTGGTTCAGAAACCACATTTTTTTCTACTTCTAAAGTAGGATTGCTTGGAGTATCGGAAGATTCTCCAGCTAAAATCTTATTAATTTCTTCATCTGTTTTCCTTACAGTCATTCTATTTTTGATAATTCTATCTAACATATCATCTTGCTTATCACTTGGTAAGCGAAGAAGGGAACGCGCATGTCGTTCTGAAATACGTTCTTGTAATAATGCTTCTTGTACAGTATCTGTTAAATTAAGCAAACGAAGCTTGTTAGCAATTGTTGATTGTGTTTTTCCCAATTTTTCAGCAAGTTCGCTTTGATTCATGTATCCCATATCTAAAATTTTTCTATAAGATACCGCTTCCTCGATTGGTGTTAAGTTCTGTCTTTGGACATTTTCAATTAATGCAACTTCAGCACTATCTTTATCATTTAAATCCGTAATAATGGCTGGGATGGTATCCTTTCCTGCTAAAACACTTGCTTTGTATCTTCTCTCTCCTGCTATAATTTCATATTTATCAGCTACTTTTCGAACGATAATTGGTTCAATGACACCATATTGTTTAATGGATTCTGTAAGTTCGTTAATTGCCGCTTCATCAAAGACAATTCTTGGTTGAAATCGGTTAGGTAAAATATCATCTAATTTTAAAATATGGATTTCTTTAGACATTTGCATAATAAAAAATCCCCTTCCATTCTTATTCTTAATTACAAGTTTACTATACTTTGGGAAATAATTCAATTGTTTTTTTACATTTTATTCATTTTCTAAAGAAAAAAGAATTATAAACTACAATTCTTTATCTTTGCATAAGGTCTTGGATACTTACTAGGAGTAGGGGATGTTTTAGTAAAAGAAAGAAGCGTTCTTGTACTTTGTTCGATTGGAAGGAGAAATTGCGTCATCTTCTTCTCCTTTAAATATAGTGTCTTCATCGTCTTTTCTATTTTATTTGTTTCTTCCTCTTTGACGATTCCTTTCATAAAGATAAGCTTGCCACCTACTTTTACAGAAGCAACACCAAGTTCTAACAATTCTTTTAAAGGAGCAACCGCGCGAGCAGTCACGACATCAAAAATTTCTCTATTGTTTCTGGCATATTCCTCCATTCGAGCATGAATAGCCTCAATATCCTGTAACTCTAATTTTTCTATCACATTTTTTAAAAACGTTACTCTTTTGTTTAATGCATCTACTAAAGTTATGGATAGGGTAGGGAAAACGATTTTTAAAACCAATCCTGGAAAACCTGCCCCTGTTCCAATATCACATAAGCTTTTCACTTTTCTTAAATCAAGTGCCTTTATTAAAGTTAAACTATCATAAAAGTGTTTTAAATAGACTTGCTTCTCTTCTGTAATGGCTGTTAAATTCATTTTTTCATTTTCTTCTATCAATAAATGATAATATTGATTGAGTTGTTGCAACTGCTTTTCATTTAATACAATATCTAGTTCTTTTAAAGCTTCCATAAATTGTTCTTGGTTCATTTTTTATATTCCTTCTTTATATAAACAGATAGTATAGAAATATCGGCTGGATTGACACCACTAATGCGAAGAGCTTGTCCTATCGAAGTAGGGGAGACCTCTTTTAATTTTTGACGTGCTTCACTCGCAATATTATGAATTTTATCATAATCAATATCGACTGGAATTTTTTGATTTTCTAATTTCTCCATTTTTTCGGCATCACGATTAGCTTTTTCTATATATCCTTCGTATTTTACTTGAATTTCTACTTGCTCTTTAATTTCTTCTTGATAAGGTAATGATAGAAAATGTTCTATATTTTCCATTTTGACCTCAGGCCTTTTTAAAAATTGATAAAGGGTCATTCCATCTTGAAGTGGGGAAGAAGAAATACTTTCTAAATATTGGTTTGTATCTGAAGTAGGAGTAATTTTATTGACTTTTAATTCTTCCTTCAAATCTTCAATTTGTTTTTCTTTTTGACATAATTTTTGGTATTGTTCCTCAGAAATCAATCCACAATTGTATCCATATTTTCTAAGTCTTAAATCAGCATTATCGTGCCTAAGCAATAATCGATATTCAGCACGAGATGTTAATAATCGATAGGGATCACGTATCCCTTTGGTTACCAAATCATCGATAAGTACCCCAATATAAGCTTCATTTCTTTTTAATATAAGAGGCTCTTTTCCTTCTAAACTAAGGGAAGCATTTATACCTGCTATTAATCCTTGACAAGCTGCTTCTTCATACCCACTTGTTCCATTAATTTGTCCTGCTGTATATAACCCATGAATCAGTTTCGCTTCTAAACTTCGTTTTAATTGCGTTGGGTAGATAGCATCGTATTCGATTGCATAAGCATATTTTAAAATTTTAGCTTGTTCTAATCCTTCAATACTATGGACCATTTTTTCTTGTACATCATGAGGCATCGAGGTGGAAAACCCCTGCAGGTAAATATCATCATAATAGAGACTTTCTGGCTCTAAGAATAACTGGTGTCTTTCCTTATCAGCAAATCGAACCACTTTATCTTCAATAGAAGGACAATATCTTGGGCCTACTCCTTTAATGTCATCCAGTCCTCCATACATACTCGATTTTTCTAAATTATCTCGAATAATTTGATGAGTATGTTCATTCGTATAAACAATATGACAAGGAACTTGGTCCTCTATTTTATAATTCGCAGCATTATCAAAACTAAATGTATGATAAGTAGAATCCCCATATTCTATTTTTGTTTTGGAAAAATCTATGGAATTTTTATCTAATCTTTGTGGAGTTCCTGTTTTAAGTCTTTTGATTTCAAAACCTAATTTAGCTAAATTATCACTCAAATGATTGGATGGTTTTTCCCCATGTGGACCTTCTCTTCTTCTAGTAGAACCCACTAAAATATCCGCTTTTAAATACGTTCCTGTTGTTAAAATCACACGCTTCGCTTCAATTTTTTCTCCATTTTCTAGAACAATTCCTTTTATCGTATTTTCTTCGACAATTAAATCTTCGACAATTGCTTCTTTGATTTCTAGTAAAATTTCACTTTCCAATGTTTTAAGCATTTCTTTAGGATAGGTAATCTTATCTCCTTGGGCACGTAAAGCTTGGACAGCTGGACCTTTTTTATAATTGAGCATCTTGATTTGAATTTGAGCTTTATCGGCATTTTTCCCCATTTCTCCACCCAAAGCATCAATTTCTCTTACTACAATTCCTTTGGCACTGCCTCCAATGGATGGATTACATGGCATATCAGCAATATTTTTAATATTTCCTGTTACCAATAACGTTTTATGTCCTTTACGAGCACACGCTAAAGATGCCTCACACCCCGCATGTCCTCCACCTACAACAATGACTTCATACATCATAATATCACATTCCTTAACTTTTAAGTATTATACTATCAAATATGCAATGAAACAAGTAATTTTTGAACACCTCTTTTCCTACTTTAGAAAATTTTTTAGTATATAAATTTTATAATTTCACAAAAATTTGTAAAGCACTAAAAAGTAGCACTTTTTTTGCCACTTTTTAATAGCTTATATTCTTTTTTTGCTACAAAAAATTTATTAAAAATAATAACCCCTTATCATAATCTCGTTCATTTTTCCATAGAATCCAATCCCAAACAATATACAAAGAAAAAGAAGGGTAATGATATTAGTAATTACAATACTTTTATTTATATCCATTTGGTGCATCCTTTTCTTCATATAAATGTCTGCTATATTTGCTACAACATTTCCAATTAAAATTGCCTTTATAAAATAACAAATATATTGTTCAAGACCAATGAAAGGAACATCATTTAAATAAAGCTGTAATCCATAAATACAACTATAAAATAGACTAATGAGTATAAATAAAGTATTGCTAAAAATATTTTTATCACGTGGTATTTTCTTATTTAAAAGAAGGAAAAGAGTTAAGATATGTTCTAATAAAACAGTTACATAAGATAGAATTGTAAAAACAATTGTATTTTCATCAAAAATTATTTTTAAAATACCTTGAAGAACGGAAGAAGCAATATCGACAAGAAAAGCCATCAAGATAAATTCTATCAAATAAAGAAATAACAATAGGAGGGTTGATTTTTCTGGGATATCATGATGAGGAGGTAATATTTCTTTTTTAACTAAATTTGTTTCATTGCCTATATTTTTTACATTTAAAGGTTGTAAACAAGATGTACAATAACTAGAATTTTCATCATTCATCGTTTTACAAACACCACATACTTTCATTCTTTCACCTCACAACTTCCCAAATTATATTTATTTATAATTACTTTAGACG
>CAMXQX010000077.1 GCA_947246355.1 uncultured Bacillota bacterium
CCTGTTTTTTCTCTTTCTTGTGCCTCAAAATCAGCAACAAAATCTTTACCACCTTTTCGCAAATTTTTAAGTTCATCCAATTCTTGGTTATACCCCTCTTTGATTAGGTATCCTTCTTTTATAGTAACAGGTGGATTTTCATAAATGGAGGTTTCTAGTAAATTATAAAGTTCTTCTACCGTCTCCATTTCTTTATCATAATGAATTTCAAGTAAAATATTCTTAATTTGTGGTAGAACTTTTAAAGAAGACTTTAATTGCAATAAATCCCTGCCATTGGCACTCCCAAAGGCAATTTTTCCACTTAATCTTTCCAAATCATAGACTTCACTCAAACATGCACATAAATCTGCCTTTAAAAGAAATTCTCTTAAGAATGTTTCTACTATATCATAACGATGAAGAATTTCTTCTTTATCAACTAGCGGATTTTCAATATAGAATTTAAGCATTCTAGAACCCATCGCTGTTTTGGTTTTATCGAGTAACCAAATTAAAGAATAATTACGTTGTTTTAAACGAAGTGTTTCGGTTAATTCTAGATTTCTTTTGGTATGAATATTCATCTTTAAATAGTTTTTTTCTTCACGAATAATCGCTTTTTGTAAATGAGATAGGTCTCTTTTTTGGGTATCAAAAATATAGGTAAGTAAATGCTTAATCGCTTTTTTATAACGTTCATCAGTGAGTTCTTCATAGATATAAGCATATTTCGTATCTTCCTTTATTTCATCACTGATGGTCAGTGGAAGCTTAAATTGGTTCTTTAAAAGAGAAACAATCCCTTTATCTAACTTGGACTCTACAATTACCTCTTTCAACCCCACATTAAGTATCTGTGTAATTACTTCATTTTTATTGTGTGCTAGAAGCATAGTATTAATTTCTCCTGTTGAAATATCAGCATACGATAAAAGATAACAATAACCGAAATCTAAAATATTTCCTATATAATTGTTTTCATAAGCAAGCAAAGATTCATCATTCATAATGGTTCCCTTGCTTACAATTTGGATGATTTCTCTTTTGACAATCCCCTTCGCTGCTTTAGGATCTTCTACCTGTTCACAAATGCCTACTTTGTAGCCTTTATCGACTAATTTTTCAATATATAAATTGGCCGCATGATAAGGAATCCCACACATGGGTATCTTTTCATCCAATCCTGCATTTTTCCCTGTTAGAGTAAGTTCCAATTCACGAGAGGCTAGAAGTGCATCTTCAAAAAACATTTCATAGAAATCACCTAGTCGAAAAAATAAAATAATATCTGTATTTTTTTCTTTTATTTCTAAGTATTGTGCCATCATGGGTGTTACTTTTGTTTTATCTACATCACATCGATTCACGAAAAAACCTCTCTTCTTTTTTCTTTATCAAATGTTTCCAAAAGATTAGAAATATTTACTTCTTTTTCATTAACTTTAAAAATAAAATTTCGTCCCAAATAGGAAGCTACTTTTTGGGGGACGGTAATTGTTTTCTTCCAATTTTTAAGTACTTCTATATCAAAACTCACCTCTGTCTGATAAGATACAACGAGATTTTGATCTGTAATTTCTATACTTACTTTCCTTATTTTACCAAACTCTTTATTGATTTGATCTTGAATAGTAGAATGAAGAACTCTATGGTAAGTCACATCTAATTTATCAGCTAGAAGTAAAGATACTCCTATCAAAGACTTCATTTCTTCTCCTTTAGAGTGGTCGAAAATAGCCTGTCTTATTATTTCTATCTCTTCTTCCTTTAAAGAAAGACTTTGAATATAATGAATAAACTGTTGACTACTTATCTTAGCGTGGTCTATTTTATCTCCTTTTACAAGCCCCACATCATGAAGGAGAGCTGCCACTTTTCCTAATTCTATTACTCTTTCTCCTTGACCTAACTGTTTTAGTATTGACTCTACATAACTAGAAACACGTATGGCATGTTCTAAACCATGCTCCCAGTCCCATTTTCCATCAGTAATAAAATGAATACTATCAATTTCCCTCATTGTTTTTCTATATTCTTCATTTGAAATAATTTCTTCACACAAATGCATAAAACACCCCATTTTGGTAAATAACTCCTACTTATTATACCATATCCTAGGTATTTTGCGTATCAATTATAACTTTAATTTTTGAATTGCTTTTTCCTTTAACTCAATATCGTATGGATTTTCTTCCATATAGTATTGCAAAAATGCCATCTTTTTTCTTTGCATATATTTTAAATAGAGAAGGTCTGTTTTTCTATCAATACTTTCCGCTATTTCCTCATCTAAATCGTTTTTTTCTAACTCCGTAGTTTTGACAGAGGAGATATGCGGATTTAAACCAAATGAAAAATCATAAAAATGTCGATATAGATACTCTTTTTCTTCTATCGTAAAAGCATCATAATAGTTTTGAATAAGTGCATGTACTTTATTTTCTGCTTCTTTATTTTTTTCTTCAATATCATTTCTTCTTTTTAAAGCTTTTTCATATTTAAAGAAGGTAGCGCATAGTTCTTCTGCATTTCCTATTTTTTTAAATGCTTTACTATCTGCATTTAAGACACTTTCGATAAAATCTAGTAGATTTACCCCAGCACTTCCACGATAAGAAGAAAAAGAAAGAAATTTTTTATATTTTGAATTGGACTCATAGTCAAAAGTAAAACAGGCTTGATAGTCTTCTGTATGTTTTACGGTAAGTCCTCCATCAATAAAATTCTCCCATAAATTTTGTATATCTCTATCCAAAAAGCAGTCCTTTGGTTTTAGAAGAGATACATTACTATCTATACTTGCACAAATATCATTATATAATCTTTTATACAAATTCATATTTTTCCCCTGCACTTTTATTATAATACATCAAATTGTTTACAATGTTTGATTCATCCACAAAACAAGCTATTCTTAAATAGACCTAATGGATTACAATTTAAAGATATTTTACCTATAAATCATTACATTTTTGTTGTTTTTTTGAGTTCCTTTGCCTTATTAAACAATAAATAAGCATACCCTTCTACATTACGCATTTCTTCTGTAATATCAAATTTTTGACAAAAATTGTCCATTACGCATAAAGCATCCATTATATTTTCTTCCTTTATGATTTCTAGTTCCACAAAAGAACCTAAATTGTCTACCTTGTCTAAGTCTATTTTTACCATTTGATTGTAGATATATGTCTTTCTCTTTTTTTTCAATGTAAATGCCTCGTTAATGCGCAAATCATTTAAAATGAGCTTTAGTTTCTCAATATCTGCAATTTCTAATTCATGTTCTATACAATGTGCTGGTGTATCCACAGTTTTAGGAACAAATTTTTTATATCCTAGAACATTTTTTGTATCTAATACTCTTATTCTAAGACATTCATTGTCTATTTCCCCTCCAAAAAATGGAAAATGCGCAGGGGAAAAATAAATATCATTTTGTAACTCTATCTTTGGAGCTATTTTCTCACCCTCAAAATAAGCAACAATGTCCTCGTATATATCCTCTGTTATTTTATACTTTCTTTCAATTTCAATATTTTCCATATTTTCTCTCCCTACTTTCTACTACTTCATTTTTATACAAATTTTTATAAGTTTAGCTTCTTAGTCATAATGTTGCTGTGTCTTTTCTAGAGTAATTTTACCACCTTCCACAAGTAAAATTCTATCTGCATTCATGATAGTAAACAATCTTCATAATGGTCCTTCTTTGAAAGTCTCAACCGTTGTCTTCATTTTTTTCTCCTATCAATTGCTAGCATATAAAATAAAGAAAACCCTTGAAATTCAAGGGTTAATTTACGTATGGTGTCCCAGAAGGGATTCGAACCCCTGACCCACGCCTTAGAAGGGCGTTGCTCTATCCAGCTGAGCTACTGAGACGATTGTATTCCGCTTGGAACACAAATATTATATCTTATTTATACTACTTATTCAAGGGTTTTGATGACACTTTTATAAATTTCTTCTTCTCCTAGTCTGAATACTACTTCTTTGACATTATAGTTATCTCGAACCGATAGGCTAATGGAATAAATGACTTCTTCTAAGATATTTCTCGTATCCATATCACTAAAAATATATTCATTAAATACTAAAAATAAAGTATCTACTTCTTCTTCGGTGGCAAGTAATTTGGTATTGCTATTTAAAAAACTCATTAAATTGGTAGAAGTAAGGGAACTACTAGATAATTCCTCAATAATGATTTTAATTTTTTCCCTGGCATCATTCACATATTTTGTAACAGGAACATAATAATATTCTTCATTATATTTACTCACATAATAAACCGTTACTGGATGAATTTCTTTATAACTTTCTATATTGTATTCTTTATTGATTCCATAACTTTTATCTAAGGCTGCAGGTAAATTCTTCTTACTATGAGGTAGTTTTGTTAAAATTTCATCCTCAACATAGATAATTACTTTATCTACTCCCTCTATTTCTATTAATGTGTAAACAATCGCTTCTAACATTTTTTCCTCTTCTTGTTCTTTGACATTTAAAATTTCTTTCGAAAAATTCACTTTTAAAATGTTATCTTTATAATCTATTCCTATAACCTTTGTATCACTTGGAATCATATTCTTAAAGCCACTAGGAAGTTTTGTCTCACTTTCCCCCTCTTGAATCAACATCTCCATTAATTTTTTTGCTTTTACTTTGATATCTTTAGAATCCTCCATATTTATTTTTGTTCTAGCAACCATTTGGTACTGGTCTATTAAGTAAATAACCTCTTCATGATAACTGGCTACATATTTTAAGCTTTGCGTATATTCGTATTTTTTGTTTGGAAAAATATTCATTAAAAGACAAGAAAATAGTACAGCTGAAGTCATCATGATTTTTCTTGTCACTCTTCTTTTTAGCATAAAACACCTCTAGTTAAGTATATGAAAAAAATCGCTTTCCATGCGATTTTCTAAAAAGAAAGTTCACCAAGTTTTAAAAGTTCCACAACAGCGCTTGCTCTTCCTTTTACACCTAGTTTTTGCATAGCATTTGAAATATGATTGCGAACTGTTTTTTCGCTAATTTTTAAATGAGCTGCAATTTCTTTTGTTGTCTTATTTAAAATTAATAATTCAAATACTTCTTTTTCTCTTTTAGTTAGTATACTTTTATTCAAGATTTTCCCTCACTTCCTAAGTTGGGTGGTTTATATCATTCATATTATTTTATGAGGGAAACCCATATTGGTGAAGTCATTTGCCTAAAAAAAGGCCTTTAGCCTTTAAATTGTACAGTTATATATTTTTTTTCCTCAAACTCACCTTGAATTAGCTTCATAATAGAGTTTGCTAAAGCAGTATCATGTTTACTTGAATCAACGATAACTTTGACTTGATCCTGCTTAATCTTAATGAATGCCTTAATTTTAAGTTGTTCCTCTACCAATTTTTCTAAATCTGTTTCTTTAGATTTATTAATATTTAACTCTTTCATCTTGTCAAAAGCCTCATTTTTTTGTTCTGCATTCTTACTAGCA
>CAMXQX010000078.1 GCA_947246355.1 uncultured Bacillota bacterium
AGGTGCTGTTGCCATAATATTTCCTTTGTAATCATACATTTTTTTCTCATCCCCATAAAGTTCAAAAGCATAGCTTATTTCTCCTTTTTCTGCACGACTGACTAATAAATCATGATGATATAATTCTCTAGCATTATTCACTACATTAATAAGTGCATTGCCGTTCATTTTATTAATTAATTCATCTGTAATTAGTTTTTTTGTTTCATTATTGGTAGCAAAGGCTGGGAAAATAAAATCTGCTTCTTTGAATATCTTCTCTAAGTCGACGCTTTGATAATGGTTGGATTTTTCACTTCTATTCCAATACATCACATGCATTCCTAAAGCTTCACACATCGTTGCGATTTTAGAACCAATAGTTCCAAGTCCTATAATACCTACTGTTTTATTCCTTATCTCCGTTGTTAACATCTCTTTCGAATACTCCATTTTATAATCTATTTTGGCTTGTATTGGAAACTTTTTTGCTAAACACATCATAAGAAATATTCCATACTCTGCCACTGAATCTGTTGAATACTTTGGAATATTGCAAACCACAATATTATTGTTTTTACAATAGTCTAAGTCAATCCAGTCGAATGCTGTGGTTGATAAACAAACACCTTTTAAGTTTTTAATTTTACTTAAATGATTGGCATTAATATCCCAATTGTACCAATCAGGGTCCACTACTAAAATTTTTTCACTCTCATCCTCTAAATAAGGAGCCGTATCTAAAGCAAAAGTATCTTCTAAAAAGACAAGCTCCCCCCCCTTACTCAATTCTTCTACTTGTTTTTCTGTAAAACTATTTTTTGTATATGTAATATAAATTTTCATTTTTTTCCTCCTCATTGTATTTTTCATATTTCATCCATCCATCTCATAAATGGAAATAAATCATTTGTTCTCTTATCTATTAACCGTTATCATACCTAATAGCATTAATTTCTTTTTAATACTTTTGTATAATATTCACTAAAAGAAGCATAACAAGACATATCCATAACTCTTTGTGCAACTTCGTCACTAAAAGGATAACTTTCAAAAAACTGATTCTTTCTAAATGATAACAATTCATTCATTGTTTTATATTCTGAACATAAATAATATTTACTATAGTTTCGATCTATCTCATCAAAATCCAATTCACCTTTATACAACAATTGATATAACTCATATCTTCTTTTTTCTATTTTTCTCCAAAATAGCATTTCTTGTACATTCCAATTATCATCTGTTCGCCCTTCTAATCTTCTATTGTTAAGCAGTTGTTCTATTTGAAATTGAAACTCTATGTCAATTTGATTTTCAATCATTTTATCAATCGTTTTCTCTTTTCTCATGGATAAAATTGTATTCCTATATAAATTTAAATCTATAATCGAACTTTTCCCACCCATTTCTTCAACTCTTAGGAGCATTGGTATATCTTTAATACTGTCACCAATACCGTAAATTTGATAGGGAAATGATACTTTTTTTAGGAAAACGCTTATAGCCTCTTCCTTTTTATCTATTTTTATTCCTTGAAAAGAATACCTTCCAATATAATATATCCTTCCATTTTTATTTTCTATATGAATAAAGTCGCTTTCGTAAAGTCCGCTTCTCCTTGTAGATAATATGCGATATGGGAACGTAAATGAGGCGCTATAGAAGAATCTATTTTTGCTAAAATATGATTAAATATAAAGTCCAAGCGATCATGCCCATTAGGTCCTGTAACAACTACTACATCATTTCCTTTACTTAAAAACTCATTTAAATATTGACAAACGAATTTACACTCTCTATCAAGATTGCCAAAATATTTTTTTGAAATATCTATATCAGGACTAATTAAAGTACCAAATAAGTCTGTAAATAATATCTTTTTCAATACAGTCATCTCCTTCCTATATTTGTGTATTGCATCAAATTCTTTCTTCTCTATCCAATTCTATTCCATCAATACAATAATCATAAATCCTATTCTTTAAAAAATAAAGAATCAATGATGAAATCTCCCACATCTTGCCATTCTTCCATCAAATCTATAGTACAGTTAAAAGTAACAATTACTAACTTTCCTTGGTAAGAAAAACAAAGCATATTATTATAAATATCGGTATCACTGGCAGGTGTAATCAATTTCATTTGTCCCACCGTATGTCCATCTACCTTATATATTTTCGTATCTAGAATGTTACTTGTATTTTTAAGTAATTTTTCCATAGAAGCAATATAGCTTTTAATCGAATTATTCTCTATCTTATTCTCCGTTAAACTAATGGCTACATTGATGGTTGTCTCTTCATTGGAAAAAACAATATCAGGAACATCCCCACTATATTTTTTTAAAATTATTTCCTGCTCTAGTGACTGAAACTTCTTTGGAATTTTGATATAAAATTGATTATCTTCTACATGCACATATTCACATTCTATCTCTTTGTTGCTTTTTGTCTTTATAGTGAGTGTCTTTAATTTTTCTTCTTCTTTTTCTAATTTTTTCGTATCCTTATTCAAAACAAACTGGATGCATAGACAAATTAGAACTACTCCTATACATAAAACTCCCAATGTAATTTTTATTGATTTCTTTTTCATTTTTCTACCACTCCTTTTTCCTTTTCTTTATTCCTTTTGAACCGCCTTCTTCAAATACCAATAAGAATTGTACGCCCCTTTTTGATAATTAGTGTCCCCTAACAGGGTGGATTTTTTTTGAAAGCTTCTAGAGTTTTTCGTTCTAAAAAACACAAGCAATAATCGTTTTCATCGAATGGACAAAAAGAAAAACTGCAGATTTTAGAAAAATTTTTAATATCATTTGTCTTTTTTTATCGTTTTATCCATTCCCTATATCTTTTCTTTAAAAGAATCTAAATAAGTTTTCTTTCTTTTCCCTAAGTACATTTATTATACTATATTTGTACCTAAAAAAAAAGAAATTCGATTCTTTTTTCCATTGATCCTATAGACAAAAAAAGAGAGTATGTTGAATCCTCTTCATTTCTCTTCATTTCTCTTTATTTATCTTCATTGTATTTATTTTCATTGTATCTTTTCACTAAAATCTTATTTCTGTCCCTTAATGGTTGTTCTTCAGAAAATGAAATAATTTTGGCTTGCTTTTCTGTTGGTTCAATAGCATTTGTGTCGTTTTTTTCTTTTTCAAATTGAGCAACTTCTTGTCTTAATACTTCTACATCCACTGAAAGATTCAAATCAGAGTAATTTCTGATCAAGTCATCTTCCCTTTTATCCAATATGTGAGAAGCCGATTTTGTTGCTACAAACATTGTACAGCCTAGTGTTGTAAATAATGATACTAAAAACATAGATGTAGGTAAGACAAAAGTAAATCCTACCCCTAAACCTAATGTTAATAGTATACGCTTCAATATTTTTTTTATGTCTTCATCAAAAAGCATTTCATATTCTTCGCAATACTTTCGATATCCTTCTATATTTTCTTCCGTTATTTTTATCTTTTTCTCTTCCAAACAATTCCCTCCTTTTTAATACAAGTTATTATAACATATTTTTCAAAAAAAATAACAGTTTCCTGCAATTTTTTATAGAGCAAACCCAAAAATACTCATTTTATTTCTTCTATATATTTTTGAATTTCTTTGGGACCTACAATAATTTTATTTTTTAATATAAGAATAGGTCTTTTCACAAGCATCCCATCCTTTGCTAAAAGATGGACTTGTTCTTGATACGACATTGCTTTTCTTTTTTCCTTTATATTCCATTCTTTATACAAAACACCACTCGTATTAAAAAATTGTCCAATCGTCTCTTCCTTTGTCCAAGATAATAGTTCTTCCTCCGTAGGATTTTCCTCTTTTATATCACGCAACCTTAAAAACAATCCTGCATTTTCTAAAGCTTCTTTCCATTTTTTACAGGTAGAGCATTTTGGATACCATAAAAACATTAGGAAATCCCACCTATTTTATGAAACGGAAATAACCTAAAAGAAGTCGCTCCTGCAATTTCTTCTTTTTTTACAAATCCAAAAATGCGGCTATCTGTAGAGTTATTCCGATTATCCCCAAGAACAAGGTAGTAACCCTCTGGTATTTTTTCCTGTCCTAATAGAATTGTATCAAAATCAGAAAACTCTAAATCTTTTGGAAGAAATTCTTCTTTTATTTCTTCCCCATTTATATACAGATGACTTTCCTTATAAGCAATATGCTCTCCAGGAAGACCGATAATTCTTTTAATTAATTTTGATCCATTTTTATTTAAAACAACAATAGCAAAACGGTGATACGATTTATCGTATTTTTTTAGCAATAAAATTTCACCATCCTTCAAAGTAGGAGCCATCGAAGATCCTTGTACACGAACAGGGGTTACAATAAAACTACGTATTAAAACAACAACCAATACAATGATAAAATAAGGTACAATTTCTTTTATCCATTTTTTCATAGTAGGAAAAAATAAGACAGATTATGCTGCCTTATTTGATACTGTGTCTCTTCTTTCCTTAATTTTTGGTTGTGTTTTAAGATCTCTTAAATAACGTAATTTGGCTCTTCGTACCATACCTTTACGAACAACAGTAATTCCTTTTATTTTAGGGGAATTTACGGGAAAAATTCTCTCTACTCCGATTCCTTGTGAAAATTTTCGCACAGTAAAGGTTTTACTTACTCCACTTCCTTTAATTTCGGTAACAATACCTTCAAATGCCTGAATTCTCTCTCTTTTTCCTTCGACGATACTTACGTCTACACGAATAGTATCCCCCACTCTGAATTCAGGTAAATCGGTTCTAATTTGACTTGCTATTACTTTGTCTAGAACGCTCACTCGATTCACTCTCCTTTTCTTTTCTTGTAATCATAGATTTATCCAGCGGATTACTTGTACTAGTTTATCACTTTTTTTTAACAATTGCAAGTGCTACCTGCTCTTCCCCTTGACTTCCTCTAATTCTTCTTCTATGAATGGTGGGTCCATCACTACTTTTTGAATAGAAGCCATCAATTTTACTTTAATTTCATGCTCTAACATGGATATTTTCTGTAAAAGAAGATTTGCGTATTTTTCATCTAAATATTTACGATACTTGTACTCCACAATCGATTTATAATGTTCTAAATCATCCAAAGCCAACTGAAAATTTTCTGGAGTTGTATCGTCATCACCCTCTTCACCCTCTATTAAAGAGATAATATATTTTAAAAAATAATCTAATTTTCTTTTGGTCTTTTTTCGTAAAATTTTTTCTATATAGGCTTGATTTACAACTGTCATTGCATTGACTTTGAGAGGTTC
>CAMXQX010000079.1 GCA_947246355.1 uncultured Bacillota bacterium
TGATAATTATAATCTTTGATAGTGTAACTTTACTTGGGGGATTTTTGTAAAAAATGCTTTTCTTTTTCTAACCACACCTTTCTATCCTTTTCTAAAGGATAACACACATCTTCTTAAATATACATTGAAAAAAGATGCAGTATACATGGTATAATAGTCTTGGTGAAGAAATATGAACGCATTTCCATTTAGTGATAACAACAAAAGATACTACACACTTGATTATTTTTATAAGCATAAATTTAACACGAAAGTATTTAAAGTAAGTTTGAATGCTGGTTTTACTTGCCCTAATATCGATGGAACAACAGGAAGTGGTGGATGTATCTATTGTTCAAAACTAGGAAGCGGGGAATTTGCTGGAGATAAGGAAAAAGATTTAATTACACAATTCAATGAAGTAAAAGAAATGATGCATAAAAAATGGCCACAAGCACAATACATTGGCTATTTTCAAGCACATACCAATACCTATGCCCCTGTTTTAGAATTGCAACAAAAATACGAAAGTATTTTAAATCTTTCTCATGTCGTTGGCTTAAATATTGCAACACGAGCTGACTCTATCGATGATGAATGCTTAAATTACTTAGAAGAATTAAACCATAAAACCTATTTAACCATCGAATTAGGGCTACAAACTATTCACGAAAAAACTGCAAAATTGATCAATCGTTGTCATACTTTAACTTGTTTTGAAGAGATGGTTTATAAACTGCATCGTCGAAATATCCCTATTGTCGTTCACATTATGAATGGACTTCCAGGTGAAACAAGGGAAATGATGCTAGAAACTATTCAATATTTAAATACACTTCCTATAGCAGGGATTAAAATCCATATGCTACATATTTTAAAAGATACCCCTCTTGCTGTCTTATATGAGAAACATCCTTTTAAAATACTTACTAAAGAGGAATATGTTTCTATTGTATGTGATCAATTAGAACTTTTAAATAAGGATATCGTAATTCATAGGATTACAGGAGACCCTAAATGTGATGATTTAATAGCACCCTCTTGGCTTCTTAAAAAATTTTGTGTTTTAAACGATATCGATAAAGAACTACAACGAAGAGATTCTTATCAAGGAAAACTTTTTTGAATTTTTCACTTTCACAGGAAGCGAATCAAGAAAAAAAATTCTTAACAAAAAACTCCCTTAATCAGAGTTTTTTTGTTAAGAATTGCACAATTTGGCAAGACAAGTATCTGTACTTAATTCTTCTGTTTTGATATTTTCTGTTTCCGTTATTTTATAGGCACAGTATTTTCCATCACTTACTGCAATAGAGGCTACTCCATTTTGGGATACCTTTACACACCCACTATCAGGCATTTTGCCCTTATAATGCAGTTCTCCTTTCGCAACACCATCTACTACCATAATAGAATCAGTCACATTTATATAAAATTCACTGCCTGCATAATCTAGATACGATTGTTTAACAACAGAAAGCAGTGCTTCTGCATTTTCCTCTAGTGTATCTTTATTGGCTCTTTCCAGTGTTTTGGTTACATTAGGAATCATAATTCCAAGTATAATTGCAAGTATAATAATTACTGCAAGCAGTTCGATTAAAGTAAAACCTTTTTCTTTCATCTATCCTACATTCCTTTCTAAATTAGGCTCTAAAAGTGACAAACTTACTTTATTTTTATCTTTATCAATATCATAAACGTAACAAGAAATAATGTCTCCTACGCTAAGTATTTCTGATGGATGTTTTATGTATTTATTTGTCATCTTTGAAATATGAATGAGACCATCATCATGAAGTCCAATATCCACAAAAGCTCCAAAGTCAATGACATTTCGAACCGTCCCTTCCAATTTCATACCAATTTGTAAATCATGTAAAGATAATATATCGCTTTTTAATAAAGGTTGCGGCATCTCATCTCTTGGATCACGATTTGGTTTTTCTAAGGAAGCTATAATATCGTTTAGTGTATATTCATCTGTATTTACATTGGAAAGAATTTCCTTTCGATCCCATTTTTTTAATTTGTCTTTCAATGTAGGAGTCCCTATTTCTTCTTTCTTTATATCTAATTTTTCAAGTAAATCATATACAATGGGATAACTTTCTGGGTGAATATCGGTTGTATCTAAAACATTGTTTCCTTCTAAAATACGAAGAAAACCAATGGCTTGTTCATAGACCTTTTCACTTAAAATTTTCTTTTTCTTTAGTTCCTCTCTTGATAAAAATTTTCCCGTTTTTTCACGATAATCTATAATTTTAGTAATCGATGCTTTCGTAAGACCTGCCACATATTGTAATAAAGAAGGACTCGCTGTATTGATGTTTACACCAACACTATTTACTGTTTTAGAAACAACAAAATCTAGACTCTCTTTTAAATTTTTACTAGATACATCATGTTGGTATTGTCCTACCCCAATTCCCTCTGGCGGAATTTTAACGAGCTCGGAAAGAGGATCTTGCAGTCTTCTTCCAATACTGACAGCACTTCTTTTTTCAATCGCTAAATTGGGGAATTCTAAAGCTGCTCCCTTAGAGGCACTATAAATAGAAGCCCCTGCCTCTGAGACAATCGCATATTTACAATCTAAGTTATATTCCTTTATCATTTCAGCACAAAATTTTTCACTTTCACGAGAAGCAGTTCCATTTCCAATCGCAATAACATCAACGTGGTACTGTGTAATTAATTGAACAACCTCTTCTTTACATTTTTTTAATATAGCATCATTCGTATTATTTAAAAATGGTTTTATAACTGTCGAAGCTAGATACTTTCCTACTTTATCTACAACAGCCAATTTACATCCATTTACATAACCGGGATCAAAAGCTAAAACAACCTTTTCTTTCATTGGAGGCTGTAAGAGTAAATGTTCTAAGTTTTTACTAAAATTTAAAATGGCACTTTCCTCTGCTTTTTCCTTTAATTCACTTCGAATTTCCCTTTCAATGGAAGGTGCGATTAATCGTTTATAACTATCTTTTATCGCTTCCTTCACCAAAGAAATCACAAAACTTCTATCATTCTTAATGATCTTTGTTTCTAAAAAGTGATAGATGTCTTCCATATTGCAACTAATAGAAACTGTAATAACCTTCTCGTTCTCTGCTCGGTTGATAGCAAGAATTCTGTGGGGTTTCATTTCCTTTACTTTTTCTTTATATGCATAGTACATTTCATACACTCGTTTTGTATCTGGATTTTCCTTTTTTACTTTACAGATCATTTCACCTGTTCGGTATGTGAAAGAGCGAATCCATTTACGATAACAAGCATTATCGCTGATATACTCTGCAATGATATAAGAAGCCCCAAGCAATGCTTCTTCTTTCGTCTTTACTTTTTCTGTGATAAATCGTTTCGTTAGCTGTTCTAAAGAACCCTCTAGCGGAAAGGACAAAATCATTTTAGCTAAAGGCTCTAACCCATTCTGAATCGCATCGGTAGCTTTCGTTTTTTTCTTTTCCTTATATGGTCGATATAAATCTTCCACCTCCACCAACTTCTCTGCCCTTAGAATTTTTTCCTTTAATTCCTCTGTCATTAGTCCTTTTTCTTCCACTAATCGAATGACGTCTTCTTTTCGTTTCAACAAATTTTGATGGTATTCGTAGTATTCACTTATTTTACGAATGGTCTCTTCATCAAGGGCTCCTGTTTTTTCTTTACGATAACGAGCGATAAAAGGAATGGTGTTGCCTTCTTCTAGCAATGCTAATGTGCTTATAATATTTTTTCTTGGTATTTTTAATTCACTTTCTATTTCTTTAATTATGGTTTCCTTCATGTCTATCCTCTTTTCTTTTTAAGTATACCAAAAATCAAAGATGAAAAAAAGAGTTACCAATCAAATAATCTCAATCTTTTCCATTTTTAAATTCCATACAAGAAAGGCGACTGGCCTTTTTAATAGAAGAAATACCATATTTACTTTTGATATCGTCCAAAACTTCATCCAACTTCAAATTTTCCTCTAGTGCATCAAGGTCAAATAAAGTCCCCTGTACCATTTTATAATCGGTTAAATTATCAAGACGTACTCCAAGAAGCCGAATTCCTTCTTCTACATCCATTTCGAAAAGTATCATTTTGGCCGCTTGATAAATTTCGTTGGTATTGTTGGTTGCAGTTTCTAATTTCTTTTGATGATTTTTTCTTTTGAAATCTTTTGTTTTCATTGTGATGCAAACGGTATAAGCATATTTTTTTTGCCTACGAAGACGTAGTGCTACATTCTCTACCAATACCCGCAAAATTTCTAATAATTTCTCTTGTTCTTTTTCATCTTTTGGTAGTGTCACCTCATTTCCAATTCCTTTTGGAATTGTAGCAGTACTTACAACGGGATTTTTATTGATTCCCCTTGCACTTTCTATTAAGGAAGAAGCCATATTTTTAAAAAGAGGTTTTAATCGTTCCACTTCACAGTTCGCTAAATCACCAATAGTAAAAATACCAAGTTTTCGTAGTTTTTCACTTGTTTTTTTGCCACAACCATACAAATCCTCAATAGGAAGTGGATACATTTTATTTTCAATTTCATCATCGTAGAGGGTATGAATTTTATAGGGTTTGGAAAAATCGGATGCCATTTTCGCACATAATTTATTATTTGCAATTCCTATATTGACAGTAAACCCAAGTTCATCATAAATTTGTTTTTGGATCTTTTTTGCAAATAGCATCTCATCTCCATAAAGATTCTTAACTTTACCATAATCTAAATAACACTCATCAATGGAAGCTACTTCAATATCTGGTGTATAGGTAGACAAAAGAGAAAAAAGTTTTTCTGACATTTCCTTATAAAAAGGGAAATTAGGTTGGTATACACGCAGAGCGGGACATTTTTTCTTAGCACTATAAATGGTCTCTGCTGTTTTAATTCCTAATTTTTTACATGGAGTGGATTTTGCCAAAACAATGCCACTTCGTTTGCTCTCATCTCCACCAATTATGGCATAGCTTCCTCGAATATCGTATTTTGAACCTCTATTCAATAAATCAATAGCACTCCAGGATAAAAAGGCATTATTCACATCAATATGCATAATAATTCTCTCCATAGAATCACCTAATTTCATTATAACACAAACTTTTGTTTGTGTAAACGAAATAAAAAAAGCGATTTCGCTTTTTTTATATTTTTCTAAAATATTTCTTCCTATTTAAAATAAGATAAATGCCCCCTAAGATTAGGCTACTAGTCAAAACACCTAATGAAATATATGTCCCCGTTTTAGGATTATCTGGTTTTTTT
>CAMXQX010000080.1 GCA_947246355.1 uncultured Bacillota bacterium
TAAATCTAATTCAAAAACGGATAGATGAGTGCTTTTATAAAGAAACCTTTACAACATTAAAGTATAATGCAATTTATACCTATCCCTATTTAGAAAGATACTTATTCCATGAAAAGATAAGTGCATGTTCTCTTTGTTTTCTTTATAATATGAACTCTAAGGAAACAGAAAGCAAAATACAGCGATTTAGTGAAGAAGAAGCCTTCTATGTTTATTTAAAATTAGAAGAGTTTCTTAGTGTACAAGAAAATAAAAGTTTAGAACATGCATTTAATTTAGAAATGTTATTGGTTACGTTGAAATCTTACCTATTTCACATTGGTACTCCTGCATTTCAACATTTACATGGTCAATTCAAAAATCTACAACTAGAAAAATCAATTGTTGAAGAAGGGGTACTAGAAAAAGATGTCCTAAGAGAAATAGGCAATATCTTTACAGAGGTTTTGGATGAAAAGATGTTTAAAGAACAAGAAGTGGAAAAACAATATGTAAAAAGAGACTATCTAAAGCCTATTGAATTTTATAAATAAAGAAGTGTAAAAGAGAATTCTTGTTTTTTTATATATTCGTTGTTACAATAAGTTTGGTGATTGTATGAAAAAACCAGAACTTTTATCTCCCGCTGGAAATATGGAAGCGCTAAAAGCGGCCGTTTTAGCAGGATGTGATGCTGTTTATCTAGGAGGTAAACATTTTGGAGCTCGTAGTTTTGCGGGTAATTTTAGTGACGAAGAAATGATAAGTGCTATCTCTTATGCACATATATATGGTGTAAAAGTCTATGTAACAATGAATACACTTGTTTATGAAGAGGAGGTAAAAGCCTTCTTAAACTATGTTGATTTTTTATACCGAAATGGTGTTGACGCCCTCATTATTCAAGATATAGGTATGCTTGATTTGGTTAGACAAACGTATCCTACTTTGGAACTGCATGCCTCCACCCAAATGCATATTCATAATGTAGAAGGAGTAAAGTGGATGGAAGAACTTGGTCTTACAAGGGTCGTTCTTGCTCGTGAAACACCACTTTCGTTAATTCAAAAAATAAAGAAAGAAACCAATATTGAATTGGAAATCTTTGTTCAAGGGGCTTTATGTGTTAGCTATTCTGGTGAGTGTTTGATGAGTAGTTTATTAAATGGAAGAAGCGGAAACAGAGGAACGTGTAGCCAGTGTTGCAGAATGCCTTATGCATTAGAAATCGATGGAAAAAGAATAAACCAAGAAAAATACGTGTTAAGTCCAAAGGATTTAATGGTACTTCCTCATTTAGAACAACTTTTAAAAATAGGAGTATCCTCTCTTAAGATAGAAGGTAGAATGAAGAGAAAAGAATATGTATATGCGGTCACCAAACTGTATCGCAAAGCCATTGATTCTTATTATGAAAAAGGGAAGGTAGAAATAGAAGAACAAGAAATTGAGGAATTGAAAAAAATATTCAATCGCGGATTTACGAAAGGATTTTTAAATGGGGAAGAAGGCAAAGATTGGATACAGGAAGTTAGACCCAATCATATGGGAATTGTCGTTGGAAAAGTTGTCAGTGTAGAAAAAAGGTTAGTAACGGTAAAGTTAATGCATCCTCTTCATCAAAACGACGGTATTCGTATTTTAGGAGATCAAGATACAGGTCTTATTTTAAATAAAATATATAAAAGCAAAAAATTAGTAAGTGGTACAGAGGCAAGGGAAGAGGTTTCTTTTTATGTAAAAGATAAAGTCGAAGTAGGTTCTATGGTTTTACTTACGACAGATGCAAGACAAATGGAAGAAATGAATAAAAAATTGTCGCAAGAAAAACGCAAAGTCAACATAAAAGGTCATTTGATTTGTATTGAGGGAAGTCTCTCCCTTTCGGTAAGTGATTCTATACATGAAGTGCATGTTACTAGTTCTTTTCTTCCTGAGAAAGCTAAAAATAATCCTACAACAAAGGAAAGAATAATAGAACAAGTTCAAAAAACAGGAAATACGCCCTTTGTCTTTACTACATGCACGTGTACCATAGACGATAATGTATTTGTCAGTATTCAAGCTTTAAATGCATTAAGAAGAGAGACTTTAAGGCAATTAGAAGAGAAACGAATGTATGTTAAGCCTTATAAAAAAGAGTTCTATAGTCGTGAAGTCCCTGTTTTTCATGAAGCAAAGGGGCAAGTTTTCTACATTGATTCTGTAGAAAATATAAAAGATGAAGAGTGTGAATATATTGTAGATGATCAAAACCTTTATGAACAATTGCAAGAAAAATACAAGGTATATTTGCGTCTTCCACGAGTGAATGAGGAAGTGCCTACTTTTGATGGGAATATTTTAGCAACAGAGCTTGGAAGTTTTTATAAATATAAAAATGTTTGTACAGATTTTTCTTTCAATGTGGTTAATTCTTATGCGATTGCTTTTTTACATGCGATGGGAGCGAAAAGAGTGACGTTGTCGTATGAGTTAAATGATTTTCAAATCAAAAACATCATAGAAGCTTATCAAAAACGCTATGGAACACTTCCGAATCTAGAAATAATTGTTTCCTCTAGACCAGAGGTAATGTTACTTAAATATTCTTTATTAAGGAATAACAAAAAAGGAATTTTAGTGGATGTGCATCAACATCGATATCCTGTGATAAAGAAAGACAATTTAACTATGATTTATCATTTTGAAAGAATAGAAAAAGAGAACCCAAGTCGGTACTTCGATTTAGGGGTGACAAAGATAAGATACGAGCAAAAGATAGAAAGCAAATAAAGAGCCCTTTTAGACTCTTTTTTCTTTTTTGATTAATTTGGCATGTACTACCATTTTTTCTTTGTCACCATAACAGGTAGAAAGGGTTAAAATAAAATCATTTTCATCAACGGTTGTAGGAAAAGCAAACCTACTTCTTTTAAAGAGGGTCTCTATAAAAACTTTAAAATGCTCTTGGGAAGCAAAATCAGTTTGTATATAGTCATTGGTTGTTGGAATGTGGTATATACTAAATATTTGCCATAAGGAATTTTCATATTCTGTTGATATTTTGATGACATGATTGCTGATTTCTTTTTGCCACCTTTCGTTTAAAGTATTTTTAAGTGTTCCAAACATAGCTTTGTCGTAACGCGCATGGGCATAAAGAATGGTATTTTTACTTAATGTATCCAAATTGTTTCTGTAATCCAAAAATACCCAGCCAGAATTGTTTTTGCTTTTATCAAAGGAATGGTTTAAATAATAACTATTGTCTTTGGTTTGAACAAAAGGGTAATTGATGCTTGTACCACCCACTTGCACCCAACCAACGGTATCTGTATTTTTTTTCTTGAGTTCAGCAAAATCAACTTGAATTAAGTTCATTTTTATGTAGTCAAAATAAGGATCTTCTTTGGAAATTTCTTTTGGTTCTATGATTTCAATATTCTCTTGTTGGTCTTCTTTTTCTTCCATTTGGACAATATCGTTGATTTCTTTAATTTGCCCTTCTGTTCTTTTATTATCTTGCCTCCATTGGATGATGTAGAAAACAGAGAGTAGAATAAAAAAAAGGGAGAGTAAGAGAGGAATAAGGATTAATTTATTTCTTTTCTTTTTTTGCTTAGTCATGGAAACACCTCACAAGGAATACTTAATGTATCTTATTTTAATCTTTTCTTTTCTTGTTGTCTAGTTATTTTCAAAAAAATGGTATATAATTGAAATAAGGAAATTGGGGAAAGGTTTATGTGGAATATCAAAAATGTAGAAATCAAAAATAGAGTGCTTTTAGCTCCCATGGCAGGCATCTCAAACGCTGCTTATATGAAGATTGTAGAAGAGATGGGAGTAGGGTATGCTGTCACAGAGTTAATCAGTGCAGAGGCTATTGTACGGTCCAATCAGAAAACGTTGGAGATGTTAAAAGGAATAGAGACACTTACCCTTCCCATTGGTATTCAATTGTTTGGTTCCAATCCAAAAACGTTAGCGGAAGCGGCACACTATATAGAAGAACATTTTCATCCTGCTATTATTGATATCAATATGGGTTGTCCTGTTCCTAAAGTGACTTCACGTGCAGGGGCAGGAAGTGCTTTACTTAAAAATCCAAAAAGGGTAGAAGAAATTGTTAAAAGTGTGGTTGCTCGTGTATCCATTCCCGTGACTGTAAAAATAAGAAGTGGCTGGGATAGTAATAGCATTAACGCTGTAGAAATAGCCAAAATCATTGAAAAAGCAGGAGCAAGTGCGGTTTGTGTTCACCCACGAACAAGAGCACAGGGGTATAGCGGAAGTTCCGATTGGAATATAATCAAAAAAGTCAAAGAAAATGTTTCCATTCCAGTGATTGGAAATGGAGATATCAAAACGTGCTACGACGCCAAACGAATGCTTGAAGAAACGGGATGTGATGCTGTCATGATTGGAAGAGCTGCTTTGGGTAATCCTTGGATTTTCAAAGAATGCATTCAGTATTTAGAGGAAGGACAACTTCCAACGAAAGTGACGATAGAAGAGAGATTTGATGTAATGGAGCAGCATTTGCATAATTTACTTCAGTTTAAGGGAGAAAAGAGTGCTCTTTTAGAAATTCGAAGTCATATCGCATGGTATTTAAAAGGGGTTCCGCATGCAAGTGAACTAAAGCAAGCTGTATTTAAAACGAAGACCATAAAAGAGATAGAAGAATTATTAAAAGAATACAAAGAAAGGTTGGAAGAGTATGCCAAGTAGAAGACTGATAGCGTATGGTATTGATTTATTGCTGGTGACGATTATCCTTGGCATTGTGTTTTCTTTTTTTCCAAAAACTAAGGAAGAAAAAGAGATACAAGCGAAAATGGATATATTAGCAGAACAGTATGCCAATAAAGAGATAGACGGAGTTTTTTATTTTATGCAGATGAGTGCACTAGAAAAGGAAAAAAGTGAAAACCAAACCTTTCAATTATTTTTGAATATAGTAGGGATTATTTGTTATTATATCGTTGTTCCCTTTTTAAACCATGCCTCTACCTTTGGTATGCAGCTGTTGCATTTAAGAATAGAATTTCAAAAAGGAAAATTACTTTCTCTTTTCCTTCGCGCTTTT
>CAMXQX010000081.1 GCA_947246355.1 uncultured Bacillota bacterium
GGGTTTAAGTTTTTTTGCTCTGCAAAATAAGATTTAATGAGAGCCCCTTCCATAAAAATAGGACTCTTACAAGTAGATAAATTTGGGATAAATTCTGGGTAAAAATATTCTACAAATTGAACCCAAGCTGGGCAGCAAGAAGTAAACATAGGTAATTTTTTTTCCATTTCCAGCCGTTCTAAGAGTTCACTTGCTTCTTCCATAACAGTTACATCAGCTCCATAAGCCGTATCAAATACATAAGTAGCTCCTAGTTTTCGAAGTGCTGTAACCAATTTTCCCTGCACGAAAGTTCCTGGAGCGAATCCAAATTCCTCCCCCAATGCAACACGAACAGCAGGCGCTGTTTGAAAAACAAAAGTATACCCTGGCTTTTTCATCATCTCTTTTAATTTGATAAAATCTTTCACTTCACAAATTGCACCCGTTGGACAAACGGTTGTACATTGTCCACAGTCAATGCAAATCGCATAATCTTCTGTTTTTTCTAAATCGTATCTCCCATATACTCCTTGTACATATTTGCAAACGCTCCTACAATTTCCACATAAAATACACTTTGTATTGTCCCTTTTAATGGATACACTATCTTCATTAATAGGGACCCTCACATCACTATTTTCATGTATACTCAAACTACCACTCTTTTCCTTATTCTATATATAAAAGTTTATAATAAAGAAATAGAAATGTCAACAAAAGGAAAGTTTTATCTCTCCTTCCCTTTTCCTTCCAATTTATTGTTTATTCTAACAATTTTATCATGAATGCTTACCAATAATTCCCTAAATTCTAAACAATCAAAATAATATCGATTCAATTGGTTTATAATACATTCATAGTTTGAATCCATTAATTCAATATCTTCTCTTGAAACATTCTCTATAGAAGTAGATTTAATAAAATCCTCTAGCTTTTTATTGAATTCTCCAATAAACCCTAAAACAGGCTTTTGCATTCTTAAAAGGTACTCTTTTTTTATTTTTGATAATGTGTTTAAGCCCTTTAAAATTCTTTTATCATCTATTCTATAATATTTTTCAATACTTTTGTCAATTTCATCAATCTGTTGAAAATAATACATAAAACTACCTTTTAAAGTATATGCCTCTTGTAAATGTTTTATTTGTCTTTCTAATCGCTGAGCAATTAAATCATTCTTATTAGGAGGCTCTTTATGATAAATTTGAAGTATAGCTTTCATTTGTTCTTTATTTAGAGAAATATTTTGTACACTTGTTTGCTTTTCTATATCAACAGTTAAGGAGGCAACCTTTTTTAGAATTTGTGCAGTCTTCTCTATATTTTTCTTTCTCTCTTTTTTATCACAACCAAATTCTTTTATTCTTATCACGAATGTACTGACTATTTGTTTTCCATACTCTAACTTTCTTTTAAAAAAACAATTGATTCTTTTTTCTATAAACCGTATTTCTTTTAAATTATTAGCAATATACATACACATTCCCTTCCCCTTTTGAAAATATGAATGTTATTGTAACATATTTTTTAAATTTGTCAAATTATTCTTGTGCACAATTATCGCCATTGTACTTATTATTGTTAAATGAATTGTCCTTTAATTTAATGTATCTCGTAAACCAACTTTTAAATCCATCTTTAGAAGTATAGTAATTGACATCCTCATCTTTATCTGCCTCTAAAAAATCAATTATTTTTCCTTTATTATAAATAATAAAGGATGGGTAGTATTTTACCATTTTTCCAATTTCAGTATCTTTAATATTTGAGAATGCTATTTTGTAAATACTTATCTGCTCATCTTCTAAAAAATCATACAATACACTTTCAAAAGCTGACGAGGTAACACACATAGATTGGTATACAAACACAGTAAATGATTCTTTATTATCTATTAATTGATTTAATTCATCAATTTTAATTTCTGTAATATTATTTGCTCCATAATAATTATTTTCTAAATAAAATGTTGTACTACTTTTTTTATTTGTTAAAATAACCAGCAAAATTATAACTAAAGTCAATACTATTGATGAACTTATAATAATTTTCTTTTTCATTATTTAATTTCTGTCAAATTATCAAAATCAATATCATGATAATTTACTTTCCAAAAATCATATTTTGTTTTAGATCCATGATTATTTATTGTACTTATTCTATGCTTTCCCTCATAATTCCAATAACCACCAACATTGTATATTTTGTCTTTATCCCAACCTAGAGCAACAAGCATTTGTTTCGTAAAATTGGCATATCCTCCAGCACCACACATCAAAACTATATATTTATCTTTAGGAAAAAGATATTCTAAGATTTCCATTGATTCTTCATAGTTAGCAATGTAATTGCCATTTTCATCTAAAGAAAACAATGTTTTTCCTTTGTACAAACCAGATATATTTTCACTTGCTTTTTGTTCTACATACGCTTGTGGAAATTCAGTTAGATAAGCGTAAGGTACTACCTCAAATCCTTCAACAAATCCCGTCAATTCCCTTTCTCCACCTTTATTTTCCCAAGTTGCACTATCTATAAGCATTCTTACATCACGATATACAGTATCACTTCTACCTAAATAGTTATCAATCGTTTTTTCATTAATATTTTTATCAATATCATACACGCCTCGAAGTCCCTCTGACTTTTCTTGTTTTGGTAAAGGATCTTCAAATTTATCTTCCTTTATATTTGAACTATCAAATATAAAATAACTTCCTAAACCTCCCAATATTATACTAGCAATTATTACTAATCCCAAAATTAAAATTTTTTTCATCTATTCTTTCTCTCCCTTCCCTAATCATTTTATAGTCATATTTAGAAAAAACCAATAACGAAAGAGTTGAAAAAACTCAACATTTAGTTGAGTTAATCGTCACCATTACAACTATCTAATTTTAAAGGTATTTTATAAATAATTGTTTTACCATTAAAATCAGTTGCATTTATAGACAAGTATAGACTATCTTCTTTATATTCTGTGCAGGTCTTTTCATAATTATCTATAGATAAAGTTATATCTTGTAAAAATTCTTCCAGTTTTATTTTCTCATGCTTAGATTTATAATTACTAATTATCTTTTCTATATTATTATTTGATTCATATAAAGTACATTCTATTGATTTATACTCTTCTATATCATCCCCACCACAATATTTAATGTTATTAATATAAATAGCAGATTTATTTTTATTATAAGAGATATTCCCTGAAATAGTAAAGTTTTTACATTCGGTAGATAGAGTTTTAAATTGAAAATCACTATCTACTGGAAATGGTTTGAAAACAACCATTAAGAGCATGCATAAAATAACGAATATTAAACCAAATATAATGATTATTAAATATATTTTTCTCCTTTTAGCATCTTTATACTCCCCATCTAAGAGTTCATCTATACTGAGGCCAAAATCTTTACTCATTTGCTTTATAAGTGAAGTGTCTGGCATATTCAATCCATTTTCCCATTTACTCACTGCTTGATAAGTTACATTATATTTATCAGCAAGTTGTTTTTGAGTTAAGTTATTCTTTTTCCTTACGTCTTTAATGAATTTGCCAAACTTTTCTTGATCCATAAAACCCTCAACTCCTTTTAAATTACTATTTGTACACAACTTTGATATATCTATATTATATCAATTGTAAAGAAATTAGTCATTATAATTACTGTAATTTTACCATTATTATTTTCCATTTTTAATTGTTCTAGATAAACCTATCTTTATTCTTTCTAAAGTTCTTTCAATTTCATTCTGAATAACTCCATTAAAAATCTTAATATTAATTTTCCATTGGCATTTATTATATTAACTTCCTCATTCGCACAATCCAAAAAAGCACTATTTTTTTCTAAAAATTTAATTATTTTTTTAACTATCTTTTTATAAGTTCTTAAATGTCGTTATAACCTTTATTTATACGCATTTAAGACATTTTTAATTTTGGAAGATGTTCACATATATTGTTATAATTTCTTATATTTTCGCTTTCAATAGTAGTAAATTGGTAGTAAAATTGGGAATTTTTAAAGTATTAATTTAAATATTAAAAAATACTATGCAATGTTCATAGTATTGGTATATATCTTTATAAGCGAAACTAGTGGCGTAGCCACTAAAGTCTTCGCTATACTTTGGAATTTTTCTTTAAAATACCATATCTATCTAGAGTATCTTCTAAAAATTCTCCAGATTCCATTATTATTTTATTATCTTCGTCCATTAAAACATCTATCCAAATTTCAAAATTTGAACTTATTTTCATTATTTCCTCTAGTAATATATCGTTGAATAAAATCTGCTTTACACTCTTTTCTAGGAAAACAAGCCATATAATTGCAACCATATTCTTTTAAACAATCTCTCATATCCTTATCCTGTGAAACTAAAACTATATCATATTCATGCGATTTTTGTACTATTTCTTTAACATAGTTTAAAGGCCATGTAGGATTTTGTATTCTATTAGATACTGCTTTTCTTTGCTCTTTATCCATATTTTGAATATCTTGAGTAGAATATATCCATTTAAAATCTGAAGATTCTAAATCAATTACATTTGAATACTTTTGTTGCATGTCGTTTTTCCAATTCCTGCAAATCCACTAATTATCAATCCCTGTTTCATATAATTCCTTCTTTCAATATGAATGTTACTCTATACTAAAATAGTTATCTTGTCAATTATATCAAATACTAATATAGATACCCCTAGGAATTTTGTCAAACAAACAAATATCCTGTGGGGATTTTTTATTTAATAAAAAATCAGTCATATTTCAGACTGAAAGAATATTTAAAGTTCGAATAGTTCGAACAGATTCGTCAATGGTGCGAGTGAAGGGACTTGAACCCCCATGTCGTAAGACACTAGATCCTAAGTCTAGCGCGTCTGCCAATTTCGCCACACTCGCAGTAAATGGTGGACCTTGTAGGACTCGAACCTACGACCGCCCGGTTATGAGCCGGATGCTC
>CAMXQX010000082.1 GCA_947246355.1 uncultured Bacillota bacterium
TCAAAGAAGTGTTTTCTTTTCTTTTGAATAGAGGAAGTGAAGTTGTTGCAAAAAATACATCCTTGTTATATAATCTAAATGCAGTAAGAGACTCTATGTACTCTAGGAGGTATTTATGCTTAGTATTATAATAGATACAATAGTTGATTTGTTAAAAATTTTTCCTTTTTTATTTTTTGCCTTTGTTTTAGTTGAATTTTTAGAACATAAGATGAATGAAAGAACACAAAAATGGATTCAAAAAGCAGGGGCGTATGGCCCTATTATTGGTAGCAGTTTGGGAGTAATTCCGCAATGTGGATTTTCTATAGCCGCTACCAATTTGTATGTAACTAGAATTATTAGTTTAGGAACATTAATTGCCATTTATTTATCAACGAGCGACGAAATGCTTCCCGTTTTTCTTTCTAAAGGGGCACCCATTTCGCTTTTATTGCAAATTTTATTTTTGAAATGGATTATCGGAATGGGAATAGGAATTTTAATTGACTTTTTTTTAAGAAAAAGGAAAAGAGGGGAAGAAGGCTTGCAATACGAGTTATGCCAACATGATCATTGTGATTGCAAACACGAGTCTATTTTTGTTTCTTCTTGGAAGCATACAATCAATACATGTTTTTTTCTTTTTATTTTTACGTTCATTATTAATGTTTTATTCACGTATTATGGAGAGGATTTTTTCTCACACCTCTTTTTAAAAGGTTCCATTTTTTCACCTTTTCTCGCTTCTTTTATTGGTTTAATTCCATCCTGTGGTGCGAGTATTTTGTTAACAGAATTGTACTTGCAAGGATTAATTACATTTCCTTCTTGTATTGCAGGATTATTAACAGGGAGTGGTTCTGCATTTTTAGTATTATGTAAAAGCAATAAAAATAAAAAAGAGAATCTTTTTATCCTATTTTCTGTTTATATTATTGGAGCTTTCATAGGATTTCTCCTTGAGTGTCTCTTTCCCTTTTTTTAATGAAAGATTAACTTTTTTATTGCTATAAATAAAAATCCTTGTTATAATGGACTCATGCCATAATAGTATAGTGGTATTACGAGGCCATGGTAAGGCTTTAATGTAGGTCCGATTCCTACTTATGGCACCAGATTTGATTGATACTCGAACTTTTAAAATTCGAGTTTTAATTTACGCAAATTTTTGGTATAATATCTGCAGAAATTAAATTGATTTTGTCAATTTAGTAAAACACACTTGTATAATGACATAATCATTAAATGAGTGATTTATGATAATAATCTATAAAACAGTTTATATTTATAATAAAATAATTTTAAAAAGTCAATTGAGGATTTATATGATGATTAAAAACAAAATAAAAGTAAAATGGTTAAAATCAAAAAATGATATTAAATTTAATATAGAGAAATTTCAAAAAGAAAGTAATATTTTGTTTATTACTGGTTTAGTAGGTTCTGGGAAATCCACTTTAGCTAGGAAATTAGGTGAAGAATATATGCAACTATTATTATACAAGACTATTTAGCTTGGAGTGATTGCTATAATAATAAAGGATGTACATATTTTGTAAAATTATTTCAGAAATTATACCCAGAGACAGTAGACTATTTTAAAAATAATGAATGGAGAAAAAATAACTTAAATTTAGTTCAAAAAGAGGATTATAGAAAAAAATTTGATAAAATGGTAATAGACTATGTAAAAGAACATAAAACTAGAAACTTTATATACGAAGGTAGCGATTTGTTTTGTAAATCTGATATAAGTTTAATAATCAAAGAACCTATTATAATTAAAAGAATCGGTGCAATATTATCATTTATTAGGAGTTTTAAAAGAGGAAATAAAGAAAATAATACTTTTAAGAAAAAATTCTGTTATTTAAAACGTATGAAACAGGAGTTTAAAAAGTTTTATATTAATGATCTGCCTAAATTAAATGATTTTATTATGAATATAAATAAAATAAACAATAAATAAGTTGTTGAACATCCTTCCTTAGGGCACCATTGACGAATCTGTTCGAACTATTCGAACTTAATATATATTAGTACCAGTCAATGCGATTAGTATTTTTTCTTCCCCTAGGTAATTTTGCTATATTTGGCAAAATACAGGGTGAGCTATACTTTTTGTCAAAACAAAATATGATATTAGGAGGGTCTATGATAGAATTTAAAGATAATAACTGTTTTAGTGGAGTAAAAGACATCTTTATTAGACACGATAAAAAATTGCTTAAAATATTTTATGGGGCAACTGGAGACTTATATTTTGATATATTTGGAAGTCACAATATAGACGAAAATGGTTGTCGTAATGCTATTTTTACCATCAAACAACATGAAGAAATTTATCAATATTTTGAACAACTTGTGAATTGTATAATAGGTTGCGAAGTGTTTGATATTGGTGATATTGAAAATGAAACCTTAAAATCAAAGCGAGTTTATAAAGAATTAGTACAAAACGACATGATTGTTTGGTATAGTGATAATATATATGATGAAAGTGCAAATATCTTACAAATTGAAAGAGGTTGTGAAGGAATTAAATTGACGTTTATTGATAATCCTAAAGATCCATCATTTGGATTCGGTATAAGAATTTGTAATTCAGGTTCTAAATATGATCCGTTTAATATATGTTTTATGAATCTATTTAATCAACTTCAGTTATTAGGTAAAAACGATTCATTAAAAAAAATGGTGAAAATTGAAAAAAGTTGTAAATAACTACGTCATTCGCACTAGATTGATAGAAAACTTGAACTTTTTATTCGAGAGTAATAAATATGAACTAGAAATATAAACTGAACCTAAAATTTTGATACTTGTGTCAAAATTTATAGGAGGTATCTATATAAAATATGATATACTATTGTAGAGGTGAAGAAATATGTCAAGTCCATTTTTATCAAAAGAATATATAGCAATAGCACTCATAAAAGCAAAATATGAAATTTTTAATGAGGAGTTTATTACACTATCAGAATTTAATCAATTTAATCATTTTGTGCAACAAGAATTTAATAATCAAGATTTGGGGATTGTAATTAGTTCTAATGATTTAAGTAGAGAAAATTTCAATATAACAAATGGTGTTGTTATGCTAACTGAAAACTGCTGGTGTAATTTAGATAAACTTCCGGCAAATATATATAGTATTTTGAGTGATAAAAATTTAGTTTCCAACTTTTTAATGAAATTAGAAATCGAAAAATTAAAAATATTAGAAAATGTACAACTAGAACAAGGGACAATTGCAGTAAAAGAATCTACCGGTTCTCAACTTTTTAAGCAATTTAAAAAGTTACAATAATGGAATTTTAATCAGTATTATTCGCAGAAATGCGATTTTCTTTTGCTCCATTTCGGCGTGTAGCAATTTTAGTGCATCTTTTCATTTTCCTTGAAATCAACTCTGTTGTAGTTTTCGACTGGCAACTTATATAAACCTGTTTTATAGCATACACCTATGCCAACCGTAAACTGTAACAGAGTTTTAGAATATTCAAGTTTATGATTTTTGAAATATAGTTATAGTTTTTTTGCAAAAGCAAAAAATATAACTATTCCAAAAATCCTGTTAATATATAAAAATTCAAAATTTAAATCACAAAATGAAAAGGTGTGCTGAAAGCATACTATGGAAATTTTGTAGAATGGATTTACCTGTAAAACTATTACTACTAGAATAGATACAGTTAATATTTAACTTTTGTTTATGGGCAAATCCATTCTTAATTTAAACACTCTGTCCTAGTTTGTACGTAATAGTTAGTTCTTATATACATAAAGCTTTTTCTCTTGCTCTTTTAGATATCATTTTATGTATTTTCATCCTATTTAAGATTCCAAAAAGTCGGAAAATATAGTATTAATTAGTAAATTGTGATAAAATAGTAATTACTTAGGGGAGGTTTGACTTATGAGTGATTTTAATAGAATTATGGTCAAAGAAATAGCTAGAATGGGGGAAAAGGCTAAAATAGTTCGCAGAAATGCAATGGGGAATATTTCACCTAATATCGAATGGATTAAATGGTTATCCTATGAACCAGAATTTGAAAAGAAAAGAATTGAATATCTCGATTCTAAAAAAATATCGGAGTTATCTTATGAGGAACTTCAAGAAGCATGCAGATATAGTAGAGATAGGACTTTTGCTAAATTATTTAAAATATATGGCACAAGCGAATGCTCTGAAGAAATTTATATGAAAGTATATGATTATATGTGTAATGAATCTATTGAAGAATTAATGTTAAGAAAGCTAACAGCGGAAGAATTACAATATGCAAAACAAGAGATAACTAGATTAAGTGAAATTTCAAAAGAACAATTAAGCGCTAAAGTAGCCGATAAACAAAAACTAGAAACATATGAACAATTATCAATGGCTGAATCTTATATATTACATATAATATCTAGTATCAATTATGATAAAAGTATGTCTGATTTGAACAAAGAAATAGAAACACAGTTAGAGCAAAATGAAGTTATGAAACAAAGCAGTTCACATTATGCATCAAATCCATATATAAAAAAATAGTTATCAAACAAGACTAATGAAAAACTGTCGCTTTGGTTACACCTAAAGCACAGCAACTGGTATTAGAAGTTACTACAGAAAATACTTTAATAAATTAACTAGCACAACGCGTTAATATTTGTTAAATTTATCTAAAAATTGCAAATTCTGTGCTATACTTTATCTAGTGATTGATTTTAATGCCCATTTTCATTGATAAAGTTGTAGATAGCTTCCCCAACAGCACCAAATTGATTGTTACTTGAACTTTTTTTGTTTCAAGTTTTGGCATGCTTAAATTTATGTTAAAAATATCTGTTAGGAAGGAATCAAATTTAGTAGGCAAATTTGTGCATTGACAGTATCAGTGAACGGGCGAAATATTCTCTTATTAATAAGGAGTTGAAAAG
>CAMXQX010000083.1 GCA_947246355.1 uncultured Bacillota bacterium
CTTTCAATCGTATCTTAACAACATCCTCATCCTTTTTGCTTCCTTCTCTTTTAATAGCAATAAATTCTCCTGTTTCTTGGTTGTATTTTAAATTTTCAAAATGGTTTAAACACACAAAATCATCTTGAAGGACCTCTTCAAAAATTTCTTTATCGTAGATAAGCGTTGCTTTATAAGCATTGATTCCTTTTTTTACTTCTTTGTATTCGCTAAAACGAAGCGTAACTTCTACTTGCTCTCCTACTTTTACTTCTTTTTGATTTGTCTTTACATTGGCTTCGATACTGGTTTGAGCGAAGACAACATCATGCATTGTTAAAAAACAAACAAGAAAGACAACGAACGTACGAAACAATTTCTTCATACAAACACACCCCTCACATAACAACTTCTTTTGCTTGCTATTATAGCATTTCCATTTTCTTTTGCAATCCTTTTTTAACAGGAAATGTTTGGAAATGTAATTATCTTTAGTCTATCATCTTTTGTCGAAAAAAAGAAGTCTTTTTTACTTTATTTTTAAAGAAAAATGCGACTTTTTTCTTTTGTAAACTAACAGTATACTGTATGTAAAAAGGGCTATTTTGTGTGTACTTTTAGAAGTTTCATTTATTTCCTATCGTTTTTTCTACTAACAAAGTCTGTGTAACCTTTTTTTAAATGCTTTTGCACAAAACAATTTACATAATTGTCTTTTGCAAATAAGATTCTTTCCTTAATCAGCTCTATTTATACATGACAAATCAAACGCGTTTACCAAGAAAAAAAAGAAAAGGGGAAAAAATTTATCATCTTCCTTTTTCCCACTTTTCTTTCGTCATTCTACATAAAAATAGATAATTATTGTCTCTTCACTTTCACTGAATAATGGATTGTAATAGTGATTCTAATTCTTCTAAAGTAAGCTTATTTGTCTCAATATCGAAGTTGTAATCTTTATATTTGAACGCTGTAAAATAAGTATCTTCATATTGGTAAATTTTTAATGCACAGTGATTCATATAGGAAGTCCTCGCATCTTGTTCATTAAAATAATAGTCTCTCATAGGCTGATTTTTATCTGAAAACGATATCCGAATCTCTCTTTGTGTATCTTGATTAAAGTAACTATAGACATAACTGTTTAAAATCGTATAGTCATTTGTTTTCTCTTTTCGAGTATAGATGGCATATCGATCTATTATTTCTAAATCATTTGGTATCGTTATATCTTTTAATATATCCATTCCCTCCACAGGCGCTATATTCTTCATTTCAGCATCTATCCTTTTCTCTCCAAGCACTAAAAGTGTATTGACTCTTATATTACTTGTGTCTTTTTTTATTTCTTGCTGACTTGCTTGTAATTTGGATGGAGTATGATTAAAGAAAAGTACACCACAACATAGCATTACCATACATACTGGCACCATATATTTTAAATTTCTATACCTATTTTTCTCCTCCCTTCTTTCTCTTTCAAAAAGAATCTGTTTTTTCATACTCTCTCGATTAAATTCATAATCAAATACTTTTTTTAAGTTTTGATTTTTATGCATCCTTTCCACCTCTACCTTTCATGACAATCTGTAATTTATTTAATGTTCTATACAAATAATTTTTCACATTGGACTCCTTGATATTCAATTCTTCTGCAATATCCTTGATACTATAGTCCCTATAATAATAAAGATAAAATATTTTAAAAACAATTGTCTTTTGTTTCTTTAAATATGACCAAACAAATTGGATATCTTCTGCTTTGACTATCATTTTTTCTATATCTATATTTGCTTCTATCGCATCAATCAAATCGATTCCATCCTGCTTTTTTATGCTGGAAAATAAAGATATTATTTTATTTTTATAATGAAAACGGTAATAATCTTTTACTTTATTTTTAGCAATTCCAATAATATAGGGCTTACTAAAAACCTGGTTATTTTTCTCTATTTTCTTTAGAACATCTAAATAAATATTTTGCACAATATCCTTAACGTCCTCCACATGAGAACAATGAATAACAACATAGTTTAAAACATCAGTATACGTCTCATAATAAAGTGCATCAAATAATTTTAAGGTTTCTTGATTAATCATTTTGTTCACCTCACTTTTATTGTCGTACATTTTAAAAAAAAGTTTCAAAAAAATAAAAAAAAGAACAGTATTTTTACATTTTGTCCTAGAATTAATCTTTTCTCCATTACTTAATAGCAAAATCGATTGTTTTTAAGTCACAATAATATCTCCCACTCATCGCAGTGAATTTTAAAACACAGTAATCCTCATCGGTTACACCCTTCTTATAAAAAAGAGTGTCTCCTTTTTTCCAAATCTTATTTTTAATAGCTTGGTCCGTTAAAACCTCCATTTTCCCCTTTAGCATGACACCAATATATTTCATTAGCCCTTTGTGGTAAAAGTAGATACTAGCATTTGGATTATTCTTATACTGGTGAACTCTCATAGAAGAAGTATTCGTAGAGAAATAAAATTCTTTTAATCCTTTCCTAATTCTTGGTTTTAGCATTGCTTTTACATTGGGATAGTTTTCACTATCAATAGAACATATAAAACTCACTTTTTGTTTATCAATAAATTTTTCTATTTTCTGTAAATTCATAATACTTCCTCTCACTTTCAAAGCCTCTTTTATTACAAATATAATTAACCTATCGCTAAATCTGATTTTATCTGATCCATCAGTTCTCACTCTCTTAAATGGTAATTTAGCGATTAATTTTATAGTCAATATTGGCAAACTTTGCTTGTTTAATTAAGTCTTTTGTTTGCAATTTATATTGTTTGCCATCTTTTATAAAATAAGTTCCACATTGTCTAAATTCAAAATTAACATTCTTTCTTATACATTGTTCTCTAATGTTTAATACCCACTCAAATTCTAGGGGTCTGGCATTGATATCCGATTCACCACCAACAATGACAAGTTCTATATTATCAAGATATTTTTCTATATCAATACTCTCTAATAATGGCTGTGCTGTTATACATTTATGTTTTATTGGTAAATCTTTAAATATGGATAATTTATAATCTGCATTTTTCTGATTTTCAATAGTGCAGCATACAACTACATTATCATAACCATCTTTCCAGTCATTAGGAATACATTTTATAAACCTATCAATTCTTTTTGTTAAAAATAGAAAAATACAATCTTTCCTTTCTCTTATCATATCCCAACAACACTCACGCCATTCATCTGCTTCTTCAATTAGAAAATCAGTAGCAAAACATAAATAAACAATACCTGATTTTATTTTAAACTCACCATTTTTTAATTTTTCTATGGGCTTTTCAAAATCTTTTGTTTTGATGATTTCATTCGTATTTATATTTCTTTTTGAATCGCCTTTATGAATATAGCAATGTCTACACCCCTCGCTACATTTCTTACAACCTCGCCATGGATTCCACATTGCCATATCTTCACACTCCTAGAATATTGATTTTCGTAATTATAAGGAATACTCACACCTACAACAACTTTCATAATTCTATTTTCTATTACAAAAGATTATAGTATTGAAGAAATTCATATAGAAAAGGGGATAGTATTTTTATATCTATATTACTATTTTCTATCATCCACAATAAAATATCTAAACATTTATAAGAATTATTACGTTTAATTAGAGTAATCTTGTTTGGGGGAATTATAACATGGGTAAAAGTATGCATATTCCAATAATCCATTTTTTTGCTACCCATTTTATTTTGTTTAGCGTATACCATTTTTAATAATTTCCTATTAAACTTCTGTGCTTTTACTTCATCTATATCTTTATAAGAAAAATCCTTTTCTTCTTCTAAATTCAATAAAAGAAAACAACTATTATCTAATATCTCTTTCATAATTTTAAAAGACTTAGTCTTAAATGGTTTAAATTTAAATTCAACCCAAACTACTATATTAACAATAATTGCTATAAAATGATGGATTATTGGAAGGCGCATAATAAATGTACAAAAACGATAAAATGGAATATCTGCTTTTTCACCTGGTAAATCAGTTAATCTTTTAGCAATTAACCATCTTATCCATGAATCAAAAATAGAAAATACTCCTTTTGCACCTGTTGCAAAAAATATTTTTTCTGTAGTTTCTATTCCTGTTGCACTATTACCAATTTTAGGAAGTAAGCCTTCCTTGGCTATATTTTCAATATTATTTTTATTTGTATAATGAAAAAACGAAAAACGAATGTCGATATTTTTTATATCCTCAACTTTCATTAGTATTTACTCCTTATAAAAAAGCACACAAATAATGATTATGTCATTATACAAGTGTATTTATTAAATTAACAAAATGTAGGTAAATTTATTGTGACAAGTATAATATCTAATATATTTTTTATAGGAATATTTAGTTAGTTTAGGTACTATTCTCTTTTACTTTTTAAAGGTGGAAGGAGATGCAATTATGAGAGGGAAAGACGAATATCTTTGCACCATCATAATACTCCTTATTATGTGATTCTTATCATTTTAATAAAAATAGTACCAACGGTTTAAGTCGGTACTAATACTGTTTTAACGGAATAGTACCTAGCGCTTCAAAACTAGATATCCCTTTTTTACTTTATGTGAGCTCCCCTAACATATTCATAATAACATAAAAACAGCTTTTTGACAAGCTGTTTTCTATTGTTACTCGAAAGTTCGAGTAACAATCAATTTGGTACAAATGACGTAGTTATTTACAACTCTATTTAAACTCTAAATATACTATTTTTTTAGTTGTTAAAGGTCCTTCAATAATTGACATCAAAGGTTCTTTTAATAAGTTTAATACTTGTTCTAAATACATTTTATATTCTTGTGGCAATTGTATTTTTTCTCTATTTTCATCATAATATTCAAAA
>CAMXQX010000084.1 GCA_947246355.1 uncultured Bacillota bacterium
AAAAAAGGATTTCTAGCTTTTTTACTAAAAATCCCCAAATCTCTTTACACTAACCAACTAGCTAATCATCCATACCTTTACTTGACAATAAAAAAAAGAGAGGCCCATCTCTTTTCAATTATTACTATTTTCTTGTCCAAATATGTCCATTGGTTTTGTATTTGTCTGTAACGACTGTCCCTGTAAATCTTGTGAATTTGTAAGTCCTGCATTAGAAGGTTGTTGACTAAAATCTTGTCTATAAAGTGTTTGATTATTTGTCGGTACCCTATTCATCTGATTTTCATTTTTCATAGAAGATTGATTTGGAACGGATTGATTTCCTATAGAGGAAGCAGGACTTTGCACTGCCATTGATGGAATTGACCCTGTAGAAGTTACATTTTGCACCTTTGAACCAGGATTATATTTCATCTGATAATCTATAGATTGAGGATTTGTCATATTTGGTGCTGGCATTGGTTGCGCGTTTGTCATATTTGGTGTTGACATTGTTTGAACGTTTGTCATATTTGGTGTTGACATTGGTTGCGCGTTTGTCATATTTGGCGCTGGCATTGGTTGAACGTTTGCCATATTTGGCGCTGGCATTGGTTGAACGTTTGTCATATTTGGTGTTGGCATTGGTTGAACGTTTATCATATTTGGTGTTGCCATTGGTTGAACGTTTGTCATATTTGGTGCTGGCATTGGTTGCGCGTTTGTCATATTTGGTGTTGACATTGGTTGACCGTTTGTCATACTTGGTGTTGACATTGGTTGACCGTTTGTCATATTTGATGTTGACGTTGGTTGATTATTTATATTATTTTCTTTCTCTACCATAACAAAACCAGATTCTGTACTTTGTCCTACTACTTTTGTTGGTTGAATTGGTTGGGGTTGTGGGGAGATTGGATTTGGTTGCAAAATTGGTTTTGTTGTTACTGGAATAGACTGTATTCTCGTACTTTGGTTAGTTTGATTTTGTAAATTTGATGTTGCAGGAGCACTACCTGCTATAGATGAATATTGTTGTTTCTCTCCTCTGTTAATATTTGTTTCCCCTTTTGATAAATTTTTATTTCTCTTACCTTGATTTCTCAAAATGAGAATAATAGACAACACAATCATGATAAATGTAACGATAAACCCTCCACCTAAAAGATATATTGTTGTCATATTATAAAGTTCAAAGGTAAATACAATGGGATCTTTAAATTGCAATAAATCCCAAGACAATTTTTTTCCACCATTCTCTACCGTTGTAGCATTATTCTTTTTTGCTTTATAAGGAAGATTGACCGTAAATCCAAGGTCCATTTCACTCACAATCATTGAGGAATAGTCGGTAGTGTTTTTATTTTTACTTGTAACATCTTTATCTTGAAGTAAAGAATCTGATGATTTTATTGCTTCGTCAGCTAGGGAAAAATCCAATTTAGCAGTATAAGTATTTTTTAATAATCCTTTTTTGACAGTAAACAAATAAACCTCTTGATCATCAGATAACTGGCTATCCGAGAGTATAGAAGCTAAATCTCCCGTAATATCTTTCGTTGTACTAAGAGTGTCAATGTTTCTAAAATAAGCCGATGCTTTTACACCTGTATATTTCCCATCATCATATTTAGTTGCGTTTATGCCTTCTTTGTTCATTTCCTCGATTTCTTCATCCGAAAAGAAATCCAAATCTTCTGCATTCTCTTTATTATAAGATTCTAAAAATGTCTTAGAAATTCCTATATCCATATTAAAATTCATACTTTTATTTTTATGAATGGTTAAGTCTATTTTTTCACGTACACAACCTGTCGTTAAAAATACCATACCAATACATAAAATATACCACTTCTTACTCTTCATATACATACTCCTATTCTAGTATCAAGAATAACATATTTACACTCTTTATTCAAGGTTCTTGCTACTGCATTTTTACATTTTTAAATGTAAACTATTTTTACTTTATTTGTATTATTCCCTATTTCGTACAAAAAATAATACTCTTAACAGAAAAAATCCATTGCTAGGATTTTTTAATAATTGTATATCCCATGGATTTTATTCTCATCTATATCATTTAACTTATCCAATTTCCACTCATCATCCGTCTTTGTTAAAGTTAAATTAAGTGTATACTTCACTTTTTCCTTGGCATTTTTAATTTGCTCTAAACGATACTTATTAAACAAAGCCACATCATAAACACCTGCTTCATTATTAAACTCATTAGGATGTTCTTGTAGATACGTATCTGATGCCTCTAAAATTTTAGAGTAATCCTTCACCTGTATTTCAACAGTTACAGTCGCATTATCTCCGTCGATAACTTCATCTTTAATTTCATAGGTTATATCTTGATAATGCTTTTTCATAATGTCTCTATATTCTTTCTTTTGTTCCTCTGTAAATGTAGTTTCTCTATCGACAACCGTATCCAATTGTGTTAAAACATCATTATCTAAACTCTGATAGTTATTAAAGAAATGTTCTACTTTTTTAGTAGGCGTATCTTTTGTAATGTTGTTTGTAAAACTACATCCTGTTAAAAATGAAAGCATACATAAAATAGATAATATTTTTTTCATATTTTTCCTCCTCTTCTCTTATTTTTTTCTAAAAATCTTTTTATATACATTAAATAACTGTATTTGTTATTTTTAATAAATAATCTAATTTTTTTGAAAAATTTGTAAAGTTCTGTTTTAATTCTGTATGAATTTTATGCAGAATAGCCTCTTTATCTTCTTCCTTTTCGTCGAAACACTCATAGTAAATATATTTTAATTTTGCAAGATTTTCCTCACCTTTTAATTTTTTTATTTCCAAATTTAGATTTTTTTCAAAGTCTACCTGTTTTCTTGTTTTAAATGCATTGTTTTTTCTTTTTTCTAATCTTGTATATTGTACATCCCAAAGGGGAAGCAAAGATGTCATATCGAGTGAAGTTTCTTCTTCATCTAAAAGTAAATCGCTGATATACATTTTTTGATCTTTTACCTTTAAAGCAATTACCTTCCTAGAATCAGTAATTAAACAGCAATACCGTAAATTCTTAATCTTTCTTCCTAAAAAAATTTCTGTTTGATTTTCTATTTTTTTTAAATCTTCTTCGGATAAAGCAATATAAAAGTTTAAAAAATCCTTAAGCACTTTCGTCTCCACTTTATAGATTGGGATTTTTCTTATATGATCTAATCCATCTCTTGCATTCCAATCATAAAAATCAATAAAATTTTCTTTAAAATTGAGTAAAATATCATATACGTAATTCATTTTCTATAATTCCCCTTTCCTATAGAAATCCAAATTAAAATAAAACCAAATACTAAATTCCAACATTCTACTTTACTACTTATAAATTTAACATATTCTAAAAAATTATACCCTATTGTCATCAAATTTAAATAGCTAATAATATACAAAGAACCAATAAGGGAAAAACCAAAACCTGTTAAAAAAAGAACAATTTGGATCATCTTACCACCTAATTAAATTTTATTTTTATGTTTCGTTTTTATTTATTATTTTATAATCTTCGTGTATAATTAGTGTAGGGTGATTGTATGAATTTTATAAATTTGATGAAATATATATTTTTAGGTTTTATTCAAGGTCTCACAGAACCCATTCCCGTTTCATCAAGTGGACATCTCGTTATTTTTAAGTCTCTTTTAAACGATAGAGTACTTAATGATTTAAATTTCGAAATTATTGTTAATTTTGGCAGTTTAATTGCCATACTATTGATTTTTAGAAAAGACTTAGTTCAAATTGTTCATGATTTTTTTCTTTATAGTAAAACAAAAGAAGAGATATATTATTCTAATTTTAGATATGCATGGTTGATCGTCATTGGTTCTGTACCAGCAGGCATTGCGGGACTTTTATTAAAAGACAAAATTGAAACAATTTTGGGGGGCGTGAAAGTAGTGGGCTTTGCTCTTTTGGTTACTTCTTTATTCCTATTTTTGGTCAAAGATTATAAAGGAAAAAAAGAGGACAATCGTATTAGTGTTACCAATGCTATTGTGATTGGTCTATTTCAAGTATTAGCCCTTTTTCCAGGAATTAGTAGAAGTGGTGCCACTTTAGTAGGAGGAATGCAACAAGGATTAAAAAGAGAAACAGCTTTTAAATATTCCTTTATGCTTTATATCCCTATTAGTCTTGCAACCATGGTTTTAGGAATGAAAGACTTAATTGAAAGCAATATAAGTACTACTGTATGGATGTACTATGTAATAGGAGCGGTTGTATCTTGTATCGTTACCTATTTTAGTACAAAGTGGTTTAAAGATGTTGTCAAGCATGGCAAACTGATCTATTTCGTTTGGTATTGTCTACTTGCTGGTATTTTAGTGATTCTATTTGTATAAAAGTTCACACCACATGATGTGAATTTTTTATTGCTTTTTTTTACATAAATCAACAAAAAAAGAATAACAATCTGATCATTCTTTTTAATTTAACACATGTATTTTATCTAGAAATGTAGCCTCATCCCATACTTCAATCCCAAGCTCTATCGCTTTTTTATACTTGCTCCCAGGGCTATCTCCTACAATGACTACACTTGTTTTACTTGTAACAGAGGAGGCCGTTTTTCCTCCGTTTTCTTCTATTAAAAGACTTGCTTCTTCTCTAGAAAGGTTTTCTAAAGTGCCTGTTAAAACAAATGTTTTTCCATCGATATTTGCATTGTTTTTCGTATCAATTCCCTTATACTCCATCGAAACACCATATTCCTTTAACTCTTCAATCAATTGTATATTTGTAGGATTATTTATCCTTATGTTTAGTATATTTTTTATGGTAACAAT
>CAMXQX010000085.1 GCA_947246355.1 uncultured Bacillota bacterium
ATTTAAGTAATAGTTTCAATCCCTATCCTAAGGTAAAAAGAATAAAAAATCAAAAAGTAATGAATGACAAAAAGCATAATTGTGAATATTGTGGCAAAAAGAATTGCTGGACAAATAAACATCATATAAAGTCAAAAGGAGCGAGTGGAAATGACACAGAGGATAACTTAATAGAATTATGTGGAAATTGCCATAGAAAGGTACATGATGGCAAGATAAAGAAACAAGAACTATTAGAAAGAATAAAAAGGAGGAGGAAGAAATGCTATTGATAAATGGAAAACAAGCAATGATTGAAATAGATAAAGCAATAAAAACTCTAGTAGGCGATTAAAGAGAGGAGAAGAGTTACTTTATGAAAGGTTGGATAAAATTACATAGAAAATTACAAGAACATTGGATTTGGAGTGAAAAAAGAAAATTTAGTAAATTTGAGGCATGGATCTATATACTATTTCAAGCCAATCATAAAAATAAGAAAACAATCATAAATGGACAATTAGTAGAGATAAAAAAGGGAGAGTTTGTAACATCAGAAGTAAAACTAGCCGAAAAATGGAATTGGGATAGAAAGATAGTAAGAAAATTTTTAAAAACTTTGGAAAATGAAAATATGATAATAAGAAAGTCAACAGCAAAATACACAAGTATAACGGTTGAGAATTGGGACTTATACCAAAAGGAAGAACAACAAAATGAACAACAGAATGAACAGCCAATGGACAGGAAAAAAGTATTAGAAAGCGAAAAGATAACAGCCCAAAAAGCAATAGCAAAATACACAAGTGTAATGCTTGAAAAAGAGGGCTTATACGAAAAAGGAGAACAACAAAATGCACAGCAAAAGGAACAACAAAGGGACAACAGAAAGGACAGCAAAGAGGACACAAACAAGAAGATAAAGAATGATAAGAATGATAAGAATTATATACCAATTTCCGAAGAAAAATCTTCGTCAATTTCTGTAAAAGCCAACAAACACAAATATGGTGAATATAAAAATGTGTTGTTGAAAGAGGAAGAATTGCAGAATTTAAAAGGAGATTATCAAAATTGGGAAGAGCTGATAAAGTATTTAGATGAGTATATCGAAATGAAGGGATATAAAGCAAAATCTCATTATTTGTGTATCAAAAAATGGGTAGCAGAAGCGGTAAAAAGAGAAAGTAACAGGCAAGTAAAGAAAAATGTTAATGATAAAAATACAGATTGGTTAAAGGAGGCATTAGAAAATGAAGATTAGTAAAAAAAGTATGCTACAAGGTTTTATGATATTTAAAAGTGTATATATAGAGTTTGAAAAAAGAATGCAAGATGAAAATAAGGGAAAAGAAACTATACAAGCATGGCAACAAGTGTTTGAGGCAATAGAGGTTGACTACAAAGAAGCAAATGAAGATTTTTTAAAAGCAATTAAGATTGTGGTTGCCAAAAATAAATATATACCAACCATAGCAGAAATCATAGAAGAAATGAAAAATATTGATAGAAATAGGAGAGAAGCGGAAATAGAAACCAAAAGAAGACAAATAGGTAAAATAGAAAAAGCTTGTGATTTAATAAGAGGAGATTTTGATAAAGCAATAAGAAAGTATCAAAAGTTAAAACAAAAATATAGTGACGAAGAGATAATAAAACGAATATTAACATATAAGAAAAATAGAAATCTTGAATTAGTTATTTTAGGGACAGAAGATACTTTTGAGAAGATTATGGAGTAGAAATGGATAAATTTGCAGAAATAAAAAGTGCTTTAAAACAAGAAGATGTGATTAGATATTATTTAGGAAGTCCCTATAAAAGTAATAGCAAGGGCTTATGGTATAGAAGCCCATTTCGAAAGGAAAAAACAGCAAGTTTTTATGTATCAGAAAAAGGTATACATGACTTTGGAAGTAGTGAACATTACGACATTATAAGTTTTGTGGTTAAGTATTTTAATACAGACAATTTTCATGCATTAAGGATTTTATGTCATGATTTTGGGTTACCATTTATGGAACAAAAAGTAGATAAACAAACAATTTAAAAATTAAAAGCGAGAAGGGAGAAAGAAAAAAAACAAAGAGAGCAAAACAAAAGAAGATTTAATCAGGGAATGAAAAAGCTATGTAAGGAATTACAAGAGAACGAAAAACTAATAAATATATTTAAAAGGACAAGTTATTTTGAAACTTTAAAAATTTTATATGATAGACAAGTAAAGCTAGAAGTGAAATTTGAACAAATGCAAGAGATAAAAAATTTGTAACAGGAGGTACAAAAGAATGGAAAGTAAACCATTATATTATCGATTAGATGATTATAAATATACCATTACCTGTAAGGATAGAGTGTTATCAAAGATAAGGCAATTAGATTATAACACAAAGGGTTTTGAAATGGGATGTATTACGATATGGACAGGATTAACCAATGCTGGAAAGACAACCATCATGACAATGTTAGCCAAAAATACAATAGAACAAGGGGAAAGAATATTTTTCTTTAATGGAGAGCAAACCAAAGAAGATTTCAAAAATAATTTATATAGGCAATCTGTAAAACCAAAAGACTTGTTCCAAAAGCAATATAAAAATAGTTGTGTGTTTGATACTTTTGTTAAGCCAGAAAAAGCTATGTTATTGGATAAACTCTATGGGAATAAGATTTTTATTTATAACAACGAAGTAAAAAGAGATATTGAAACATTGATAAGAGCAATGGAAGAAATGAGAAAGAGAGAGAAAATAAGAGTATTTTTTTTAGATAATTTTATGCAAATAGATATGAGTTCAGATAATATATTTCAAGAACAAACCAAGGTTATGGAGAAGTTAAGAATGTTTGCGATTAATCGAAAAGTACATATCCACCTAGTAGCACATCCAAAAAAGACAGAGCGATTTCAAACGAGATTAAGCTTATATGATGTAGCAGGAAGTTCAAATATAGTAAATAAAGCGTATAATATAGTTTCGATTTTAAGAGTAGATACCATACAAAAGGATAGTAAGGATTATGAAAGATTACAAAAAGAATTAGTAAAAGAAGAATATAATATTGAAAATGTTGATACTATATTAGAAATTTTAAAGACAAAAGGAGAACGATGTGGACTAGTAGGACTTAAATATTTGAAAGATATAAAAACGTATGTAGAAAGTAGAAAAATGTTTTCAGAGGAAAAAGAAAAAAGCAAATGGGAAAGGGAGAGATTGCCTTGGTAATGCAAGAGTTAAAAATGAAATATAATTATATTTTAAATCGTTATTACAATGGTTGTAATTATATTGAGGCACACCCAGAAGAGTTTGATAAATATATTGATAAAGTAATGATGTTTAAGAAAGAATTAGAGGAAATACTAAGTAAAATTCAAGAAGAGGAAAAGACAACAGAAAGTGAAATATTAGGAGGATTTAATATATGTTAGAAATAGCATTAGGAGTAATAAGCGATAAGGGAGAGTGAAAACAAATGATAGGAAAAGAAACAAGAAAGGAAAGTTATGAGGAAATAAAGCCTAAAAGGCTAACAAAATATAGACAAATTATAGAAATATTAGGAAATAAGGAGATGACAGCAAGAGAGGTAGAAGATGAAATGTGTAACAGGAGATATTCTAAATATTTTGATATGAATCATGTAAGACCACGTTTAACAGAATTGGCAAATCAGTATTATGAATTAATGGAATGTGGAACGAAAGAAGATTATGTAACAAAAAGGAAGGTAACAGTATATAGAAGAACAACAGAAGTAGAAAAGATGATGTTAGAAAATGCTAACCATTATACAATAGATTAGATGTTATGGTAGTAAGGATAAAACAAAAATAATTTTTGTCAAGATACGAAAAAAATCTTACCCAATAGAGCATACTACTTATGAGGTGTAGCGTGTGCAAGATAAAGAAATAATACAAAAATGGTTGAATGGATTAAGCAAAGAACAATTAGCTAAGCAATATAAAAGGCGATATAATCAAGAAATTAAAATAATAAGAAGTAGTATAAGAAATAGGCATAGTGGTCGTTTTATAACAAATAGAGAAGCTTTAAGCAAAGTAGAACAAGTAATATATAAATATTTAAAGAAAAAGTAAACAAACGAATGAAAGAAAGAGGGGGGACAAATGACAGAACTGGATAAAATGAATAAAGAAGTTTTAAGAAAAATACGAGAAGAAGCGGAGAAATATAATAAATTAAAAAATAGAATAAAAGAACAAGTAAAAAGGCATAGGATATTAGAGCAAGCAACAGAAAACGAGGATTATAAGTTAGCACATAGCATGATAGCAGATGAATTAGAAGAATTGATACAAAAATAGGAGGAAAAAGATGGATAAGAAAGATTGTTTTGCTTATAGAGAAAGAAATGGACATAGTGGTTGTAAAGCTTTAAATAAGAAAAATTGTAAGGATTGTAAGTTTTACCGAAATGATAGGAATCAATTTGAAATAGAACAGAGCATAAAGGAATATGCAAAAAGATACATATAAAATAAAGAGGGAGGTACAGAAGATTGAAATACATAAAAGAAGATGTTGAAATAATACTAAGAAATCATTTAAAAAATCAAGCAAAATTGACGGAAATAGAGCTGAAGAAGGAAGAATATGAAAAGCGATTGGAATATGCTGGAACAGTTTATGAAGATACAG
>CAMXQX010000086.1 GCA_947246355.1 uncultured Bacillota bacterium
TTTGTACTTTCCTTCTAAATAATCTGTCAAAGAACATGTATTGGTTCTTCTTTTCTTTTGCATATAACTACTGGCTTTTAGACCAAATCCATAATACTCTTCATTATTCCAATACACTAAATTATGCTTCGCCTCATATCCTTTTTTAGCATAATTGCTTATTTCGTATTGATTGAACCCCGCTTCTTTTAATATTTCTCTTATCCTTTCATACATTTGCGCATCCAATTCTTCTTCTATTAACTTAGGTTTTTTTAAATAAAGTTTCGTATGTTCTTCTAAGATAAGCGAATAACACGAAAGGTGGGTAATGGGAAGTGTGAGGACTTTTTCTAAATCTTGTTCTACGTCTTTTATCGTTTCACTCGGTACTGCATACATCAAATCTAAATTGATATTCAAAATACCTACATCGTTTAAATTTTGAATGGCTTGTTTCACCATTTCATAAGAAGAGTTTCTTTCTAGTATTTTTCCTAAATGAGGGTGAAACGTCTCTACACCAATACTGACTCGATTTACTCCATATTTCTTAAATAATTCTGCCTTTTCTTTGGTGATATCTTCACTATTCGTCTCTATCGTAAATTCTACATCTTTTGCTTTATCAAAGATAGATACAATAGAAAAAAGAATCTCTAAATCTTCTTTCTTTAAAAAAGAAGGTGTCCCACCCCCTATATAAATGGTCTTTACCTTTTCACCCTTGTATGTACTTTTTATTTCTTTTTCTAAGGCTTCTAAATAGGGTTTTATCCACTTCTCCAAATAAAAGAATTTTGGAAAATCACAGTAAGAACAAATTTGTTTGCAAAAAGGAATATGGATATACACCGATGTCACTATTTTTCACCAAAGTGCTTTTTTAATACTTTTGGATTACATACAAGCATAGCGTTTCCAATACAAAGTTCTTTATTTTGTTCATAAAGTGATCTTTCTTCCTCATCTAAGAGGTCCATTTCCTCTTCTGTCAATTTTATTCTATCTTGTTCTAGGAGTTTAAACATACGAACACGATAAGAAGCAAGCATATACCTTCTTTTTACTCTGCCTAATAGTTGGAAATAAAAAAAGAAAATACCCGCTCCCATCAAACATGTCGCTAAATTTAGCTCACCTATACTACATAAATTAAGAAATACCAATGTAATAATACAGGTTCTTCCTAATGATTTCACTTCCTCATAGTTTTCTAAGGCTTTTTTTTGTTCTTCTAAAACATTTTTTTCTATTCTTCTATCAAAAACCTCACAATTGTGTTTAGAATAAATCATTGGTTTGAAAATACTACTTTTACAGTCAATTAAATATGTTAAAATAATTCCCTGCTCTTCTATTGGTTCATAAGCAATGATTTTAGGTTCTTCTTTCGTCTGTGCTGTACCCATTGTTTTTATATCTTGCAATAACATTATTTTCCTCCTTTTAAAATATGCTTGTATTATAGCATAGAAGCAAGGCTATAAACAACAAAATCCTTACTAAAATGTATTTTAAAGAAAAAAAACGCTTCTCACGTTCTTTTCTTTAAAATAATTTATTTGTAATTCTCGATCCAAGATAAGAGCTGTTCTTTTCCTAAAGCACCCACATTTCGAGCCACTTCTTTTCCATTTTTAAATAAAACAAGGGTTGGTATTGACATCACACCATATTCTTTCGCAATTTCACTTGCTTCATCTACATCAATTTGCCCAATCGTTAAAGAAGATCTTTCATTGGAAATTTCTTCTAAAATAGGATGCAGCATTCGACATGGTCCACACCAAGTCGCATAAAAATCGACTAAAACCAAATCTCCTTTCGTTTTTTCATAAAAAGTAGAACTATTTAATTTTTCCATCATTGGCCTCCTTATATTTTTCAATTAATTGATCTATGTTTTTAATTTTTAGTTTCCCTTTTTCTTTTAATTTTAAAGCACTCTCTACTTTAATCACTTTATACTTCAGTAGCACCTCCATTGTGCGATAATTGTATTCCTCTGTATTATCACTCTTTTCATATTCTTCTTTTAATTCCATACACTCATCAATGGCATTGGTAACATCTTTTGTAAAATGAGATAGAATGGGTATATGCAAGATAATAGGTGCCGTATGCGACTTTCTAACACTACTTGATAAAGAGAAAATAGGAAGCGACAAAATATATAAAAGAAGAAATACCCATGTTAAACCTTCTACAAATCCCACAAACATTCCAAGAATTTTGGATGGGATTCCTAAAACAATGGTGAATTTTAAAATTTTCTCAAAAACAGAAGTTGCAAATAAAAGAATTTTAAAAACAATACCTAAAAGAGCAACAACCAATATAAAGGCAATCGCCTCATAAACAACAATATTTAAGGCAGTAATTCCTTTAAACATTCCCCCAAAAGAGAAAAAAGGTAAGTTTTCATACATCAACTCAGAAATAGGATTTTTTAAAAGAAACGCAATAATTAAAATAGCAAACACACCAACAAAAGAAACAAGTTCCTTCGTAAAACCTCTCCTTAGACCCATAAAGCCAAAATAAAAGAGAAGACAGATTACAATGGCATCAATTATATTCATACGTCACATCCTTCTATTATTATTATATTATAAATTCTTATAAAATACAAAATAAATTTTAAAATTAGGATTTCTTTTTATCAAGTGACAATAAAATTTATCTTTATACAAATAAAATTTTACTCAAAAATAAATATGTGCTAAAATAAATTCAAACGCAAGATAGAAATACAAAACAAAGAAAGAAGGCTATTATGACCATTTCATTTAAAGTCAGTGAAGAAACCAAAGAAAGATTAAAAGATTTTTACGAGGATCTCAAAAGGGACAAAACACCTGCCTATGCTACCTTTCAAGCCCAAGATGGAGATACAGTCGTAACGCTTTACGACTCTGGAAAAATTGTCTTTCAAGGGCGTGATGCCGATTTGGCAAGTGATTTTTGGATTGCAACCGAAAAAATGATCAATCAAAAATTGGAAGTAAATAATTCAGAAAAAAAAGAAAAGGGAAAAAGAAATGATCCCTTCATTGAACCTAAAATATACTACGCTACCACCATTGGAAGCGATGAAGTAGGAACTGGTGACTTTTTCGGACCTATCGTTGTAACAGGAACCTTTGTAAAAAAAGAGGATATTCCTTTTATCGAAAGCTTAGGAATTACCGATTCCAAGAAAATGACCGATGAAAAAATTAAAGAAGTAGTTCCCCTACTCATTCAGCGTATTGCTTACAGTACTTCTATTTTAACCAATCAAGAATATAACATATGCTCAAAAAAAATGAATATGAATAAAATCAAAGCTGTCTTACATAATAAAGTTCTCCTTTCTTTAACACAAAAATATACCGCCGACTTCATCGTAGTCGATGAATTTGCAAAACCTTATGTTTACTATAGCTACTTAAAAGAAGTTCCAAAAGTCGTTCGCAATATCACCTTTTTAACCAAAGGCGAAACCAAATGTTTATCTGTAGCCTGTGCCTCTGTCATTAGCCGCTATGTGTTCTTAAAAGAATACGAGAAACTAGAAAAGAAGCTTGGTACACTTCTTCCCAAGGGGGCCGGCGAAAAGGTAGATGAAAAAGGGGCCATGTTAGTCCAAAAATATGGTATTTCCATTTTAGAAGAAATTGCCAAACTAAACTTTAAAAATACAGAAAAAATAAAGAAAATAAATTAACTTATTTTCTTTATTTTTTGCTTTATCTCACTTACAAGACTATCAACATTCTCCTTTAGAGTAGAGGATTCTACAAACTTTTTATAATCCAAATAATTTTGAGGAGGGGTTTCTACTAATTTTGGTTCGATCGCATCAACTTCTTTTCCCTTTTGTAAATCTTCTCTGTTTCTTTTTTCGTTCAAAATATTTGTTTTTACATGATTTAAAATACTTTCAAATTGTCTTTGATAAACTACAACATGGGGGTTAATTGCATTTAAATTTTGTTTTAATGTGATATGATCCAAAGAAGTCATTACCCTTTCTAGCGAATGAATGGTACAAATCGGTATACATTGTCCTGTTACTAAATCAAAATAACGCCCTTCTTTTTCTATAGCATAAATAAAAACATTGCTGTAGAATACCAATTCCTGTTCCTTATCATAAAAAAAGCCATCCTCTCTAAACGAATTGCACACCTGTATCATCTGTTTTTCTAAATGGTAGTGAATCTGTTCTGCTTGTTTTCCATTTACTAATCTTTTTTCTCCTTTTTGTGTCAATGTATAAATTGGCATTTCATAGGAAGGTGCTAGATGGTAATCCCCTTTTTTTAGCACTCTATTCTCGTACAAAGAAAAACTAGATCCAAATTCTTTTAAATTGACTTTATAGTACATATGTTTTTTGTTTTCCATTTTCTCTTCTCCTTCTTAAACAATAAAAGAAGTCATTTTATTAGTTATAAAAGACCTATTATTTATTGTATTCTTTAAAATTCATTTTAGTCCACAAACATAACCTTTTGTATATACCTTCTTTCACAAGCAACTATTTTAGCAAAAATTTATTTTAAAATCAAGTCCATTTAAAGAGGGTGTTATCGTTTTGTGATAATGTCATGTTATATCATTTTTTGAAAATGTCAGTAAA
>CAMXQX010000087.1 GCA_947246355.1 uncultured Bacillota bacterium
AAGCGTTCCTTTATAGTCACAGGGCCTACGCCTTTACTATTTAATAACGTTGCACAAGTATGCCTTAATTCATAAAAAGTAATATGAGGTAACTTATATTTAATAATAATTTTTTGTAGTATCTTATTACAGGTATCTAGGTGCATATGCCTGCCATGAATATCCGTAAAAACTCTGTCCGTTCCTTGCCATTTACTACCTATATATAATATATATCCTTCTTGCCACTTTTTATATTCTTTTAATAGTTCCATAGTATTACTATCAATATCTATATACCTAACAGAATAATCTGTTTTAGCATTTTCCTCATCAATTTCGCCATCTATAACCTTTAAAGAATTATCAATATATATGGTTTGTTTATTAAAATCAATATCACTCCAACGAATAGCACATAATTCACTACGTCTCACTCCACTAACAAGTGTTAGAGTTATGATTGTTCTATATTTGATATTTTCTTGTGATAAGACGTTAAATAATGTTTGTACTTGCTCCACATTATAGTAGTTACGCTTTTTCTTTTGGAGTTTCGGTCTTGTTGCATCATCATTAGGATTTCTTTCTATAAACTTCCATTTTTTTGCCTGTTTAAACATCAAATTAATTAAATCATAGTAGTGGACCATTGTTTTTGATGTCAGTTCTTTACCTAATATATCAAAATCAAAGTCATTCTTTCGTTAAATGTGCTCATAATACTTTTATATATATTTTCACTCGTAGATATAATGGGTATTAGTTTATCTTTACTTTTAAGTCCATAAGGTTTTAATTCTACATAATTTCTTAAAACCTTGAAATTTTGTTCTGCCATGAAACTATTTTGAAATTTTTTAATCGAAGATAATGTAATTCCATTTCTTTTTATTTTTCCATCAACATAATCTTCTAAAAAGAGGGAAATAATTCCATACAATAAATCATTAGCGCTATTATTCCAAAACACCTCTTTTGCGGTTTTATCTTCCATCATGATTATAGATAAAGAACTTATCAATTGATTACAATTCACTAAATGTTCCATAACTTTATTGTTATATTTGATTTGTTCTATTTTATCATTCATTTTTTTTGCTAGTTTTTATTTTCATTAAATAATTCATATTCCTTAATAATTGGTTCCAATATATTCAAATGATTGGATACACTTGGATTTCTAAAATCTAATGTTAAAACTTTATATCCATTCTCTTTAAATGTTTTACTCGTTGTAGAAAAAATCCCCTTTGGAGTCTGTTATGAAAACACTTTTTTTATTTTCTAATATTGGTATACACAAATGTGCCATATCACTTTCTAAACAAATTTTTGTATTCTTTACTTTTGTTTCATACTTACTAATTTCTTTAAAATTGTTTTTTATTCTATTTTTTATTTCTAATTGCAAATGATTATATTTCGTAATCATATTTTGCATGTTAGAAAATTCTAAATTTAATTTTTGAAAATCCATATAGGATTCCCACTTTCTTTCATTTCTATCACATAAAAAAAGTATCCTAGAATTAAGATACTCTTATTTAATCAAAATGCAGTTCCACTATTTTATAAAATTATAGTTTTCAAATTGCCTTTTATTAATATTATAAATCTCGTTTTTTGAAGTATCGATTTCTAAAATGCTGTACTCATCTGCAGAAGCAACATACATTTGATTATTTGAATCATAGTTTAATAATAACATAAATTCCTTATTCGTTTTTTGTTTTAGATTTAAATCATAATCTTGTGATATAAATTCAACCTTACTCTTTTCTATTTGTGCCGTACTCAAAGCATTGATTCCTTTTTTTTCAAGCTGTTCCTTTGTTTGCGTAGCAATATATTCTGATAGAGGTACAGTTCCACCTAATCTTACAACCTCAATTGAATCTGATGAAAAGTTTCCTTTTAAAACCTTACTAATTTTAAATTCAGAAATCGTATGAGCTCGCTCATCTTCCCCAACAAAACTTTTTAAATCCTGTACATATTCGCCGATAACAACTAATGAGCTATGATTAAAAACATCATTTGGTTCTGTGTACAAATAATCACTAGTATAGTATACTTGATAATCATTTCCGCCTTTATCCAATGTTTCATTTTGAATACTTTTATCCTTTAAAGTTTCCTTATTATCTTCATTATTTGTAGTAACTAAAATTACTCCACTAACAATAGATAAAGTAAGAACAGTTAATATAAATTTCACTTTTGTCATAAATTCCTCCCATTAATATTTGCTATTAAAAGCATCATTGTCCACTTGTTGAACAGTATTGACTTTTCTTCCTGAACCTAACTGACACATAATACTATTAGGATTCGTTTGGTTATGTGCCAATCCCCAAGCGTGACCAAATTCGTGAATTATAGTTCCTTGTTGGTCATATGAACTTAAAGAATTTATAATAGGTTTATTAATATGAATTTCAGCAAATAACCAGTTTTCTACATTAGGATGCACTTCAGAAATAGACCCACTTGTCCCATTAGCTCTCTTAAAGAATGAAGTAAAAGCAATTGTTAAACTACTAGAATTATTATAAGATGAGAAATCTACAGTTCCATTAATCTGTTTATATGCTCTAGTATTTGGATATAATTTATTATATCCATGTCCAGTATATACCCAATTCTTCGCCGCAGTATTAAGCAGTATTAATAAGATTACTATATTCAGTTGCTGAGTCAGTTAAATAATAATAAACATTTTCAATATTCCATGTTAATTTTTTCTTAAATGTCGGTGTTGCTGTAGCCGCCATAACTCCTTTTGGAAGTAAAAAAGCGGTTAAAAGTACCAACAAAATAAATACCTTTTTTTCATTTTTCTCTCCTTAATTCAATATTTTTTGATACAACACCCAACATACAGCATACAACAATTTCACATCATTAGGATGTAATACTATATATTCCTGTACATGCACCTCCCTTTGATAAATATCAAAGACGTAAGAACATAAGATGTTGCAAAAGCGAAAGACATAATTTTTATTTTACTTCTTTACACACTTTTGTTAAAATAATTATAACACAAGATTATTATATACATCATATATATAATAAATTTTTCCATATTCCATATTGTGATATAATATTGAAATTTCAAATTGAAAGGATTTAAAAATATGAAGAGAATAATATGCTTATTGCTAGTTTCTATAACACTTTGTATTGGTTGCCAAAGTAAACAAAAAAATATTCCAAATTCAAAGAATGAAAACGAAAAACCCCAATTATCCTGCAAAATCCAAAATGATATACTCCTATATTGTAATAATGAGCTTTATAATTTTAATGAATATGGAGATTTATTAATGCCGACTGAATGGAATTATAACTATAATGAAAATGGATTATTAGATACAATAACCTTAGAAAGTGGAAAAATATTGCTTACATATAACGTAGATAAAAGTATTTCCACAATAAAATACATGGTTGATAATGAAGGGACTGCTTTTACTTATAAGTTTTTATATAAGGATAATAAAATCCAAAGAATAGAAAAGGACTATAGTTATAGTGAATTTAGCGATTCTATAGACAAAATTGATTATGTAAAAGAAACAGTAAATAGTAGTGATAAAATATATATTCGCACCTTTAAATTTGAAAATATGACAATTCCTACCAATGTATTTGAATTACTCAACTACCTTCCATCTTTTTACTATCAAAAAATACAATATATTCCTTTTTATAATTTAATAAATGTAAATACTAATTTATCGCAATCATTATCACCAATCTTTGTTACCAAAGTAGAATCATACATAGAACAGAGAAAAGGCAGTAATAGCACACCTAAACAAAACATAACCTACTATTTTGATGAAAAAGGTAGATATATCACAGATAGCAACAAAACTATAATTCATAAATTCGAAGAAAATAATGATAATCAATTTATGTGATATACCATTTATGAGAAAGAAAAAAATACAGATTATGCAAACAAAAAATTATATTTCCAATATAAAACCCAATATTTAATGGAAAATAACAATTTAGTACAATTTAATAAATATGAAGAGAGAGAAATAGCAGAAGATGAGTATCAACGCTTAAAAAATTTATACTTAAATGAACATAATATTCCCTACAGAGTAAGGTCATTCCTTACTTTTTTCTCTCTCATAATTAAATAACTTATGAAATTCCTGTGTAGCCTGTTCCATTTCATAGTTAATAAACAAGAATTATCTTTATGTAATTAACAGATAATTTTGAAAGATAAATTTAACTATAATGAATACAAATCCAAAGAAACATGATATAATACTTACTAACGGCGGTTTTAAGTATGATCTATTTTAGAAAAAATGATGAAGTAATTGAAAAATATCAAATT
>CAMXQX010000088.1 GCA_947246355.1 uncultured Bacillota bacterium
TAATTTTCAATCTAACTAACTAGATCTACTTCTTACACTTTTATAGTACCAAATTACTATTTGTACAACACTTTGATAATCTAATTATACACCATTTTTAAAGGTTTTTAATAGTTATAAAGCACAAAAAAAGTAGGCTATGGAAAACTCCATAGCCCATAGTATTTTTATAGTTCCAAATCATCATTATCTTTTTCATTAGAATAATAACCATTTTGAATTTCATCAATATCATCTTTATTTAATATATTTCTATCAAGTAATTCATCAATAACTTGTTCGTAAATTTTATCTTCATTATCGTAAAGTAGAGCGATAAGAGTATTCTTTTTATTACTAACGATTATTTTATATGGTTCTTGAACACTTAGGTTTGTTTTATCAAATTTTATCAAATTTTATCAAATGACCATCTATAAACTCAACTTCTAAGTTTCCCACGCTAACTTTCATTTTTAGTTTCTTTTTAATTTCACAAGGAAATTCTAGATTTTCTATGGTCGTTTTCATAACTATTCATCAACTCCTTTAAACAATGAAAAAAGCCCATAATATCAAATATTATGAACTTTATATATAGTTAATCGCTAAAGTGCGACTTTTAACCTCAATGGTGGACTGTTAGGGACTCGAACCCTAGACCCACTGATTAAGAGTCAGTTGCTCTACCAACTGAGCTAACAGTCCATAATTGCAATTGCTTATCACAGTATACCATAAATTAAGAAATATGGAAATACTTTTAGGACTTTTTGTAAAAAAATTTTATAATCGTGTTCTAAAGGAAATAAGAATTTCATCTAGCCTTTATCAAAAAAATAAATTGAAAAAAGTGGGAAAGTGTGTTATAGTAAAACGCAAAAAAAGGAGAATTTTATGGAAAATGGCTTTTATCGTTTCAAATATAAAAAAGCATGTCTTCAACATAAGTATTTTATATTTTCACAAGGAGATATAGATTTTTTTCCCTATCCTCAATGCAAAAGATATTCCAAAAATTTTTCTTATGATGCAAAAAGTGATCTTTTCTTATTACAGTCAAAAGAAGAAAAAATGTTAAAAAAATTTGCTTTTAAAAATTACAATCTTTTAAAAAATACTTCAAAAAGAGCATATTTTGTAAATTGTTTTCATCTTCTAGGACAAGAAGTGGGTAAAAGGGATAGAATTAAAGCTTATTGGGCCATTAAAAGGCAGTATACTAATCATTGGATAAAAAAGCATGTATCCAAAAAGTATTCTATTGTTCATTTTGATACGTTGCCTATTCATTCTCCCTATGAAGAGTTGAGAAAATATTGGAAGAAGAGTCTTGCACATCCCGTTTATATTTTAAAAATCAAAAATGCGAAAACAACAAATATTGCGTATCAGCAGTATGGATTCAATATCCTCTATATTGATAATAATCCCTATAACTATGGTGTTGGATTAATTGAGTGTATTCTTGCCAATGAAAAGGGAATACAGGGAAGAGAGCTAAAACATTTAAACATTATAAAAACAGAGGCCAATCCTCAATATATGGCTTTAAAAGATATTGTCGATGCGCAAGAAGCTCCCAATCCAGATTTATTTTTTATGAAAGGGTATTTAGGACTTGCTTTTAATGAAAAAGATACAGTTTATAACGCTTTGTATGCTATTACAGAACCCTTTATAAAGCTCTTATTTTCCACTATAGGAATGAAGGAACTTTTGGATTATGTTTTCTTTGATAAAACAAAAAATATGAGAGAGAAATTTGAGAAAAAGTATCCAAATTGTTATGAAAAGATTTATACTGAGAAAAATATTTTTAAACGTATGGATATTTTAATGGAACTTTCTATGACAGAGGATTTAGGTCTTATTGCCATTTACAAAATCTTATTTAATGCGAAAAAGCTAGTCAATACAAGAATTCATCACCGAGTTATCGCTTTGATTTATTTTAGCAAATGTATTCAGCAAAACAAACGATTACTCTTTGATCTAATCACCGATTGTTATACATGGGCTTTAGAATATAAAATTGAAATTACACTTACAAACTGGTCTAAACATGTAAAACTTAAATTTGGAGATAAGGCTTATACATTGCTTGCCCAAGAATACCGAAAATATAAGCGTTTGTTAGATGAGTTATAGTTTTACAAATGACGAGGGTTATGTTATAATAGAAAGAGAGAAGAGGATATATATGAAGAAACAATTTGATAAAATTTTAAAAACGTCTTTGGTCTCTTGGCTTGTTTTTATTGTTTTAGGGTTATTTTTAGTATTAAAGGCTGAGCTTACCCTTCAAATTATCTCTTATATTGTTGGTGGGACGCTTCTTCTTAGCATTGTTCCACTTGTAAAACAATTATTAGCAAAAGAAGCGAATTATGGAAGTTTAGCTTTTGTTAGTCAGATTTTTATGGTGGTTGCAGGGTTGATTATTATCTTAAATACGGGCTTGATTGCAAGTATTATTCCTATTTTAATTGGAATATTAATGCTTATCAATGGAATATCCAAATTGCAATTCGCTTATCTTTTAAAGAGCAATTCTATTAAAAATTGGACATTTACCCTTGTTTTATCTATTTTTATTTTGGCAGGGGGAATTCTGTTTTTGACCAATCCATTTCGTGGAGCTGTAGCCATTACAAAATTAATTGGCGTATTTATGATTATTTATTCTATAATCGATATGCTTGATTTTCTAATTATTCATAGAGAAATAAGAAATTTTAGTGAGCATTTCACAGATATTGTACCAAGTCAAAAAATTAAAATCATAGAGGAGGAGAAATAATCCTTTTTTTATTGAAGAAATAATGGATTTATGGTATTATCATTTTTATGGAGTAGTGATAACATGTTAAAACCAAATTTAAAAGAAGCAAGGAAAAGAACAACGGAGGAGACCAAAATAGAAACCTTTGATTCCATTTGGAATATGCAATTAAAAGGAATAGCAAAAGGGAAAACTTATTTTATAAAGACTTACGGATGCCAAATGAACGAACATGATAGTGAGAACATCAAGGCCATTTTAGAGGAACTCGGTTATAAGGAAATTTCTATAATGGAAGAGGCGGATTTGATTTTATTGAATACTTGTGCGATTCGAGAAAATGCACATAATAAGGTGTTTGGTTTTTTAGGTAGGATTAAAAATATCAAAGAAAAAAGGAAAAATGTTATAGCAGGAATTTGTGGGTGTATGGCACAAGAAGAAGTAGTTGTGGATGAAATTTTAGAGAAATATAGTTATATTGATTTGATTTTTGGAACTCATAATATCCATCATTTACCACAATTCATTTATAATCTTTTAAGAAAAGAAGAAAGTCAAGTAGAGGTGTATTCTAAAGAAGGGGAAATCATTGAAAATATTCCCTTTAAGAGGGATTCAAAATATAAAGCTTGGGTAAATATTATGTTGGGGTGTGATAAATTTTGTACTTACTGTATTGTTCCTTATACAAGAGGGAAACAAAGAAGTAGAAAGCACGAAGCGATATTAAAAGAAGTGGAGGAATTAAAGGAAAAAGGGTATAAAGAAGTGACGCTCTTAGGACAAAATGTCAACGCATATGGAAAAGATTTAGAAGACAATTATAAAATGGAGGATCTTCTTTTTGACGTAAGTAAAACGGGAATAGAACGCATTCGCTTTGTTACAAGTCATCCGTGGGATTTTACCGATCAAATGATTGAGGTGATTGCGAAGTGTAAAAACATTATGCCTTATATTCATCTGCCTTTGCAGTCAGGGTCTGATTCTATTTTGCAACAAATGGGTAGAAGATATACAAAAGCACAATATTTGACTCTTTTTCATAAATTAAAGGAAAAAATACCCAATGTCTCTATTACGACAGATATTATTGTTGGTTTCCCAAATGAAACCGAGGAGGATTTTCAAGAGACTTTACAAGTAGTAGAGGAATGTAAATTTGATTCTGCATTTACATTTATTTTTTCTCCACGTGTGGGGACTCCTGCTGCACGTATGGAAGATACGGTTTCTATAGAAGTGAAAGAGGAACGCCTACAAAGACTCAATGAACGGATTAATTATTATTCAAAATGTGCGAATGAGGCTTATTTAGGAAAAACAGTACAAGTTTTGATTGAAGGTGTGAGTGAAAAAGATGACACGAAAGTAATGGGATATACAGAAACGATGAAATTAGTCAATGTGAAAGCTTCAAAGGAAACAATTGGGACTATTATTGATGTTAAAGTTACAGAAGTAAAAACTTGGAGTATGGATGGGGAAGAGGTATGAAAAATTTATCTACGCAAGAAATACTTCAAGTGCTTCGAAAGGTTTTGATTTCATCTGAAAATGTAAAAGAAGAA
>CAMXQX010000089.1 GCA_947246355.1 uncultured Bacillota bacterium
TGAGAGAATGAAAGCAGATAAAGGACAAAGTATTTTAGCTCAAACAGCAAAGTATGCAAGGAGGTTTTCAGGTGGATAAATCAATAAATGAATGGTTATTACAGTATGATAAGATTAAACAAATAGCAGAAACGATTCATACAGAAGAATTGCCAGATGATACAGAGACACTTGCTTTACAAAGAAGTGGTGTAGAGGATTTACCTTTAAAGTATATTAATGATAAAGGTTGGTATCGACAGTATCAATATGTATTGTTATTAAAGTCAAGTAGTGAAAGTGACTTACAAAGATTGGATAATCTTGATTGGTTAGATGATTTGAGTAATTGGATTCATCAAAGGAATATTACAAGAGATTATCCAAAGTTAAAAAATAAAGAAATAAAAAAGGTAAGCTGTGCTAATGCGATAACTTATGAAACAGTGGAAGATGGTTCTATAAGTACCTATTATTTACAGCTTTATTTTAATATTAAAGGAGGAATTTAGAATATGGCAGATAATACAGAAAATGTTTTAAAAGATATAATGGAGTATGACGAAGGTCATTATTTTGGAATAAATAACAAGATAGTTTTAGGAGGAGTCATTACTGAATTAACAGAAAGTGCAAACCCAACAGAAAGTGAAAAACAGTATATTCATCAAAAATCTAAAGTGACAAAAGTAACAGGATTTGCAAATGAGTTTCCAATTACGATGGATATGGTAAAAGGAGATGAAGTGTTTGAATATATGTATAATTTGTTTTATGAAAGAAAGGTTGGTTCAGATTTAGATATAGATCATTATATTGTAAATCTATGGGAGCCAGTAGCAGAACAAGAAAATACGTATAAAGCAAGAAAGATAACGCAAACATGTTCGATTACAGAATGTAATGGGGCAGCAGGAGAACAAAAACAAATAACAGGTTCGCTAAAAGGTGGAGATTTTGTTTATGGTACTTTTAATACAAGTACAAAGACTTTTACAGAGAATGTGTAAGTAATAGGCAGATATTAGATAATGATAGGAGAATATAAAAAATGGAAGATAAGAAAAGAGTAAGTTTTGGTTATGAAGATATTTATAAAAAAATAGAAGTAGAAATTTTTGGATTAGTATTTGAAATTAATAAAGAGAAAATAGAAAATCAGGATATAAGAAATGTAAATGAAAATGACGAAGATATGGTAAAAAGAAAGATTGAAGAAATAATAGGCGAAGGTTCGATAGAAAAATTGAATAATAAGGCAATTCGTGATGGACATGTAGCAATGACATTAGTAGAAGAAGTAAAGGTGTTAACATTTTTATATACAACCTATATGAATTTTACAGCTAATGGCATAATAAATGATATAACAAATACAGGAAAAGAAATAGAAAATAGGGCAAGAAATATAAATCATGTAAATCATGAACAACAAAGAAATAGAGAATATAGAAATTTTTATAATGGGAATAGACGATATGTGAAGAATAGAAATTTTAGGAGATATTAAAATGATTCTGTTTAATAGCCTACCTAATTTTGTAATTTTACAGGGGAAAGAATATAAAATAAATGTAGATTTTAGAAATATGATATTTTTTGAAAATAAGTTACAGGATAAAAGAGTAGATAAAAATAGAAAAATAGAGTATGGATTAAGGCTTTTTTATCCTGCTTTTTCAGATATAAGAAATTATCAGTTATTTTTACAAATGCCAAAATTATATGAAGAAGCATGTAATAAATTAATATGGTTTTATCAATGTGGTAGAGAAGATTATCATAAGGTAAAAGGAAATGGAAAAGGAAAGAATAGACAAATTTATAGCTATGAATTTGATGATGAATATATATATGGTGCTTTTTATGAACAGTATGGGATTGATTTATCCTATGAAAAATTGCATTGGTGGAAGTTTAAAGCTTTATTAAAGTCACTAAAAGAAGATACAGAGTTTGTAAAGATACAAGGATATAGAGCCTATACTGGTAAAGATGAGAATATGAAAGAATTGAGAGATTATTGGGAATTACCAAAGTCAATTGATGAACAAGAAAGGTTAAATAATTTGTATGAAAGTTTAAAATAATTTGCTTTATCGTAATTTCGACAACAACGACATAAAAGGTGTGTTATATTCTTTTTATATTGTGTAAAAGGAGAATTTTCATGGCAAGTAATGTAGAAACAGAAAGAAAACAAGTTTATAAAGAATGGTGGTTTTGGGTAATAATTATATTAATACTATTATTATACATAGTGTTTTTTACTTCAAATATAAAACCAAATTTTGAAGTAACAGATTTTAAAATTTCAAGCGAAACTACAAATTATAGTTCAATTACTAATAGTACTACATATAAAGGAAGCGGAATATTAACCACATCAAACAAAAAAATGTCTATATAGTTGCGTTGAAACAAACTTTAACAAATGGGGGCAGTGAAAATTCAAAGCAAGAAAGTATAGATATAGTATTAGTTAGCAATGGAAAGGGAGAGTTTTCGACATATGATTATGGAGATGTAGGTAAGATAGAAAAGCCTAATTATAAGTTTGAAATAGTGGGAAGTCAAAAAATTAATTAAAAATAGAAACACTTACAGAAATGTAGGTGTTTTTATTTTATCAAAATATAAAACTTAGTAACATTAGATTAATTCTAATGTTTTTTATTATATCTAAAGGGAGGTTAGTCAATGGCAGTAGCAGGAAGCTTAACTTATAGATAAGAAAGGATTTGAAAAAGGGATAAATTCTTTACCAAATTCAGTTAAAAAGAGTAGTACAAAAATAAAAGATATAGTAGCAGGTTTGGGAATAACAAAAATAATTGGTAAAGCGACAAGTACAATTAGTAATAGTATGGATGGTGCAGTTTCAAGAATTGATACTTTACCAAACTCAGTTAAAAAGAGTAGTATAAAAATTAAAGATATAGTAGCAGGTTTGGGAATAACAAAAATAATTGGTAAAGCGATAAGTACAATTAGTAATAGTGTGGACGGTGCAGTTTCAAGAATTGATACTTTAAATAACTTTCCAAAAGTAATGTCAAATTTAGGAATAGCAAGTGAAGATAGTGAAAAAGCAGTGAAAAAATTGAGTGATGGACTACAAGGAATACCAACCACTTTAGACGATGCTTCTCTTTCGGTACAAAGATTTACATCGGTAAATGGAAATGTTGATAAGTCAACAGAATACTTTTTAGCACTAAACAATGCATTGTTAGCTGGTGGAGCTTCAGCAGATATTCAATCATCTGCTATGGAACAATTAAGTCAAGCATATTCCAAAGGAAAACCAGATATGTTGGAATGGAAAAGTTTACAAACAGCAATGCCAGCACAATTGAAGCAAGTAGCAAAAGCCTTTGATATGACGACAGATGAACTAGGAGAAGCATTAAGAAATGGAAAATTGTCGATGGATGATTTTATGGATAAAATTGTTGAATTGAATAAAAAGGGAATTGGACAATTTCAGTCATTTGAAGAACAGTCAAAAAATTCTACAGGTGGAATATCAACATCTATTGCAAATATGAAAACAGCTATAACTAGAGGAGTATCAAAAATTATAGAAGAATTTGATAAGATGCTAAAAAATAATGGTTTGGGTGGTTTATCAGGAATTATAAGTGAAATTGGCAAAATGGCAGAAAATATATTAAAAAAAATAGCTTCACTAATTCCAAAGGTAGTTTCAAAAATAAAAGATATATACAATTGGGCAAATAAAAATAAAGAGTTAATTTTTAGCTTAATAAAAGTAGTAGCTTCTTTGACAGCTGGATATTTGTCTTATAAAGCGGTTTTAATAGCTATAAATGCAATAAATGTGGCACAAAACATAATTGGGACAGTATCAGCTTTTTTAAGTCTTATTCCAGCAATAAAATCAGCAAAAGATGTAATGTTATTATTGAATATGGCATTTAATGCAAATCCAATAGGACTAATTGTTACAGGTGTGGTAGCATTAACTACAGCATTAGTTTTGTTTGAGAGTAAACAAAGAAACAGTTATAAAGTAGCCAAAGAAATGGCAAAGGAAATGGAAGAACAAAGAAAATCTTTAGAAGAGTATAATCAAAAGATTGACGATACAACAAATGCAAATTTATCTCATATTAATTCGGTTGATAGATTAAAAAATGAATTAAAAACTTTAGTAGATGAAAATGGAAAGGTTAAAAAAGGATATGAAGGAAGAGTAGATTTTATATTAAATCAATTAAATGAAGCTTTTGGAACAGAAT
>CAMXQX010000090.1 GCA_947246355.1 uncultured Bacillota bacterium
AATGGGCAAAAATCCAATATCAAAGGTTAACATTTTTTCTGCTATTTCTTGAATGCTATCTTCTTCTTTTGCCCAAATAATATCCTTACTCATAATATTTTCTAACATAGAATCACCAGTTTTATTATTAGATAAATTGGATAAATTATACATATAGTTAAATAGAGGTGATAGAATGCGAAGAAGATTTCATAGAAAAAAGACACTGGTAAAAAGAACAAAATGGAATTTTTTTCTTCTATCTCTTTTTTTATTAGGAATAGCCATCTTTCTTTCTTTTCAAATTATTAATAAAAAAGTAACGCCCGTTTTACTTGCCTATGCTGAGAGTAAAGCGACGAAGATTGCGACGCTTTTAATTACACAAGCTGTGAATGATAAGGTTTTTAATATGATGGATGTGGAAGATATTGTGGTAACTTCGAAAGATGAAAAGGGAATGATTCAAGAGGTAGATGTCAATCCCATTAGTGTAAACAAATTACTGAATATGATTACCAATTATGTTCAAGAATATTTAGAGAAAGTGGAATCTGGAAACATTGATAGTTTGGGGGTTTCGGATACCATTTTTAGCAACTATGATTTGCATAAATTAAAACAAGGCATTATCTATGAGATACCCAGTGGGGTTGTTTTCAAAAATTCGCTTCTTTCTAATTTAGGGCCTAAAATCCCTGTTCGTATTCATTTAGTAGGGGATGTTACTTCTGATATTCAAACCAAAGTATCCAATTATGGTATCAATAATGTTTTTTTAGAAGTCATTGTGTATGTGGAAGTGTCGATACAAGTGTTACTTCCTTTTACTTCTAAAACAGTAAGTGCAAGTACCAATATTCCTGTTGTCATGAAAATCATTGAGGGAAGTGTCCCTAATTTTTATTATCCATCTCTTTCAAATACTACTGCTTGATTAGAAGATGATTTTTCAAAGGAAGGCATTCTTGTTTCAAGATTGAAGTTGTTTTTTTGTAATTATGAAAGAGTAGAAGAGCACCTTTCCTTTTTCTTGGCACCTTTTTTACACCGTTTTCCATACAATATTTGAAATTTTTTTTTTTAGAGTGCTATACTATAGGTAATTACGAGGTGGTCTGTTTGCGAAAGACAAAAGGAAATACTTCTTTAAGTATACGAAATAAAATGAAAAATGTACTTCTTTCTTTTTTTTGTGATATGGGAAGGTATATCAAAACCAATATCTTATTTTTTACATTTGTCATTACTTCTTTCATCAATGCCTTTTTGCTTCGTTTTGTAACTGTTAAAAATATATGGGATTTGAGTCCTATTTTAGCAGATATAGCTGTAATTCTTTTAATTGGTAGTTTTGGTTATTTATTGAAACCCAAAAATCAATTTAAGTATTTTCTCTTTTTCTCTATTTTATTTACTTTAATTTGTATAGTAAATTCGGTATATTATAACAATTATGTTTCGTTTGCCTCTTTTTCTCTTTTGAAAAGCTCAACGCAGCTATTAGGTGTAACCGATGCGGTTGTTGAAAATGTCATGGAATTAAAAGATTTTGTTTTTCTATTTCAAATCGTTGTTTTAGTTTTAATACATGTGCTACTAAAGAGAAAAGGATATTATACTCGAATTGTACAAATTGAGATTGGAAAGGAACGATTATTAAATACGTTGGTTGTGGGGTTGATTGTTTTAGGATTCTTTATTTCTACATTAACATCGACTGATATAGGAAGATTAAACAAGCAGTGGAATCCAAATTTAATTATGATGAAATTTGGGGCATATACCTATCAATTTAACGATTTATTTGCAACGTTAAAATCGGAAATTAATCCTTTGTTTGGATACGATGAAGCAGTGAAAACATTTAGAGAATATTATAGTGTAGAAAAAGAACGACAAACAAACGAATACACAGATATTTTCAAAGGAAAAAATGTTTTGGTTATTCATGCGGAAAGTATTCAAAATTTTTTACTTGAAACTTCATTCAATGAGGAATATGTTACACCAACTTTGCGCAAACTAGCTAGTGAAGGAATTTATTTTTCTAACTTTCATGCTGAAGAAAGTGTAGGCACATCCAGCGATTCCGAATTTACATATTCTACTTCTCTTTTGCCTGCAAGTCGTGGAACTGTATTTGTGAATTATTTTGATCGAGACTATCCGTCCATTCAAAAACTATTGAAGAAGGAAGGTTATTATGTTTTTAGTATGCATGGAAACAATTGTACCTTTTGGAATCGTTTTCAAGCCCATAAAAGTTTAGGATACGACCGGTTTTACTGTCATAAAGAAAGCTATACATTGGATGAAAAAATTGGTTTAGGTCTTTCGGATAAGTCTTTCTTTAGACAATCAACCGACATTATAAAAAAGATAAAGGAAGAACATAATAAATTTTATGGGACGCTTATTATGCTATCCAACCATACGCCTTTTAACGATGATGGGCAAGCTTATAGTGATTTTGAGGTCACTAAGAAATACACAGTCACCAATGAAGAAGGGGTAGAAGAAGAGAAAGTAGCCCCTTATATGGAAGGTACAAAATTAGGTTATTATTTTAAATCAGCGCATTATGCAGATGAAGCACTGGGTGAATTTATTACACAGTTGGATGAGGCAGGGCTTCTTGATGATACTGTTCTTGTTATTTATGGAGACCATGATGCAAAATTAAAAAAGGCAGAATACAATCGTTTCTATAACTATGATCCTGTTGCCGATGATTTAATAGCGGAAGATGATCCCAATTATGTCAATGTTGATTATTATAACTATGAATTGAATCGAAGTGTGCCACTGATTATTTGGACAAAGGATGGAAAGTACCAAAAGAAAGTAGAGGAAGCAATGGGAATGATAGACGTTTTGCCAACCCTTGGGAACATGCTTGGTATTTATAATAAATATGCCCTTGGGAAGGATATTTTCTCTTTAAAAGAAGGAGAAGAAAACGTCGTTGTCTTTCCAGATGGGAACTGGCTTACCAATACAATGTACTATAGCCGAAGCAAAGAAGAAGTAAAACTATTAAATGCAGAAGAAACCGTTAGTCCAGAGCAGATTGAAAAAAATACGGAGTATGCCGAACAATTGATTTCTATATCGGATTCGATTATTGTGCATGATTTAATTAAAAAAGTAGAAGAAGAAATAAACAAAGGGGTAAAAAATGAGACAAAGAAAACGTAGGGTAAAAACAGAACCAATTCTATTTTTATTTATATTTATTATCTTAAGCATTCTAGTTTTTTGTATTTTTGATATTATTCACAGTTTTAAGGGCCGCAAAGTAGAAAGTATTAAAGTAATCAATAGTATACCTACGTATCAATACAACTTGGACGAAAATGATTCTGCTTATGTAACCCAATTATTTAAGAATTTAAAGGATTGTTTAGAAGAAGAAACTGTGCTAGAGGAAGAGTATGCGTCTACTTTAGCAAAGATTTTTTTAGCGGATTTTCTGACTTTAAATAATGCTATGAATAAAAATGACATTGGCGGAGTGCAATTTGTCCTATCTACGTATAGAGATTCCTTTATAAAAAAAGCAAAAGATACCCTTTATCGCTATGTGGAAAATAACAGTGATAAAAATAGAGAACAGGACTTACCCATTGTAAATGAAGTTGTGGTACAAAGTATAGAGAAAAAAGCTTATACGTCTGCGAAACTAAAAGATGAGAATGCTTATTATGTCAGTTGTAAAATTGAATATAAAGAAGATTTGGATTATCAAACGTATGCCAATTTAGTATTGGTACATCATGATAATAAGTTAGAAGTGGCTGTAATGAAGTAAACTTAGTGGTTAAAAGCTAAGTTTTTTCATTAGGACTTAAAAAAGGAAAAAAAAGGGGTTTAAAAAGCTCTTGACAAAATATTTTAGATAGGTGTAAACTAAAACTAGGATATTGTATTGCAGGGTAAAATGAAAGAAGAAAAAAGTATATTTTATTCTTGCCCTTTAGCACACAAGTTTGCTTGGAATAAAGTATACTTTTTTGTGTTATCCCCTAAAAAGGAAAGAAAGTAGGTATTTATGAAACGAAACCATGGATTTACATTGATAGAATTACTCGCTGTGATCGTTGTATTGGGTGTCATTGCCCTCATCGCAACCCCAACCGTCCTTCATCTTATCGAAAAGTCGAGAAGAGAAGCGTTTAAAGATAGTGTCATCAATG
>CAMXQX010000091.1 GCA_947246355.1 uncultured Bacillota bacterium
TCATTTTCAGCAAAGAAAAATACATTTTTAGGTTTAATTTCAAAACCAATTATTTTTCTTTCTTTTAAATCAGTTCTTTTCCCATTGTACTTATTCTTTTTATAAACTTTCTTTGCCATCGATCCATTCCGTCCCCTCTAGTAAATCTGAACGCTTCAAAATCGTCTTTTCTAAACTTGCTTGTTTTCTAAATTTTAAAATTTCCTTATGGTTTCCACTGAGTAAGACATCAGGCACTTTGTAGCCCCTAAACTCTTTCGGTTTTGTATAAACAGGATAATCAAGCAGGTTGCTTTGAAAAGATTCATTTTCTTTTGATTCCTTTAAAATGACACCATCTAATAGCCTTACAATGCTGTCTGTAACAGCCATAGCAGGAATCTCTCCCCCTGTTAAAACAAAATCCCCAATGCTAATTTCTGCATCAACGAAGTGTAAAATACGCTCATCAAATCCTTCATAATGACCGCATACAAGAATAATATGGGAAAGACTTTTAAAATTCTCTGCTTTCTTTTGTGTAAATGTCTCTCCCTGTGGCGTCATAAGGATGACTTTTGTATCTTTCCCCCTTAAGGCTTCTATCGCTGCATACAACACATCGACTCGAAGAACCATTCCTGCTCCTCCACCAAAACCATAATCGTCCACACTTTTATGAGGCAGTGTTGAATACTCTCGAATATTGACAATATTGATTTCTACTTTTTTCGTTTCAATGGCTCTTTTGATAATCGAATGGGATAAGAAACCTTCAAACATACCTGGGAAGAGTGTTAAAATATCAATCTTCATCTATTAGACCTTCCATCTCTTGTATGAATACTTTATTTTCTTGCTCGTTTACTTTTTCAATAAACGCAGGAACCAGCGGAACATAGTATTTTTTTTCTTGTAAGTGTACTTCTAAATAATTATACATAACTCCCTTTACAATAGCAGTAACTTCTCCTCGATTTCCCTTTGCAGAATAAACTTCCATTCCTATATAATCGTTTTCAATAAAAATATCTTTTACATCTGCACGATTGATAAAAACATCCCTCCCTTTAAGAAGTAGGGCATCTTCAATAGAAGAAATACCTTCTAGTACTACCATATCATACTGTTTATGTTTCCTATAGCTTACTACTTTATAGGGTTTTTCTTCGACATAGAAAACAAAAGAGGGAAGAAAAACATGTTCTTTAAAAGAAATAGAAGATAAAATACGTAATTCCCCTTTTAAACCATGTGTATTGACAATGGTACCAATATGGATCAAGTTCATCTGTACACCTACTTATCTAATTCATACAAAATAATTCCCGTTGCGACCCCAACATTCAAACTTTCACAAGTATTGTGCATGGGAATAGAAAGAAAAACATCACAAAAAGCTTCTGTTTCTTTTTTTATGCCATTTCCTTCATTCCCCATTATTATAGCAAACTTCTCCTTTTTTTCAAGTGTTCTACAGTTTTTTCCATTACTTACCTTTGTTCCATAAATCGTATAGTCTTCTTTTTTTAATAGAGGTAATATGTCTGTTAATGCTCTTCTTTGGATATTGATATGAAATAAAAGCCCTTGGGTCGAACGAATTACTTTGGGATTGTATAAATCGACGGTATCCAAACTGAGAATAATGGTATCTATATGAAAGGCAACCGCACTTCGAATCATCGTTCCAAGGTTTCCTGGGTCTTGAATACCATCCAAAATTAAAATACGTTCTCCTATATTCTTTTCTTCTATCTTTTTACAAACGCCCATGATAGGATAAGGCGTTTCGAGTGTACTTAAATAGGATAGGATCTCTTTTGTTACATAGGAAGTAGGAATACCATCTAAGAAAAATGTTTCATCACGTTCTAAAATCAGTTCTTGCAAAAAACCACTGTGGTAGGCTTCTTTTACTAAATGTTCTCCTTCGACTAAGAAAAGTCCTGTCTCGTCACGGTATTTTTTTTGTTGTAATTTTTTTATTTTCTTTATTTTTGAATTATTGCTACTTGTATAAAGCATTGTCTTCACCACTTCTTATTTTACCAAAAAGAAAACCTCATGAAAAGGAAAATCAATAATCATTTTTAATAAATTCTTACACTTGTCGTTTTTCCAATTCGAATAGAAGGTCTTTTATTTTTTGTTTATTTTCTTTTTTATCTATACATTGACTTTCTAAAAGAAGGACAAGTTCTTTTAACACTAAGAGTTCCTTTCTTTCAAGATTCTGTTCTATATAGATAAATGAAATCCATTTTAAAACATGGCCATAATCCTCTCTATCTGCATAACCCTCTTTAAAATATTTTAAAAGGAAGGCATACTCTTTATTTCTAATTTTATTTGTCAACTCATAACTAGATAAATGCCTCATCATATTTTCTTGTGCCTCTAGAATTTGTTTTACTGTTTTATTCTTTGTTCTTTCAATATAGCAATCCATAATTCCCAGTACACCATCAAAGCCCCTAGTCGTGGAGGCAACACTCATAAAATTATTATAAACAAGTTCTTCTTCCTCTTGTGAGGGGCGTCCAAGAAGCATAGGATGGCTTTCTTGAAATTGTTTATAAGTATCTTCTCCCATTCCATCATCAATTAGGGCAAACCATTGATTATTCCATTCAGCTTCATTTAAATAGTAATAAGAAAATGTCTTCACTTTGTCTAGATTAGAACCATAACAAGGTAGTGCAATTTGATTTTCATAATCATACATACCCCCATAAAAGAAACTATATCCTATTTTGACTGTATTGGTTACATAAGGAGCAAATACTTCTAAAATTTCTTCTATCTTCGTAAAATCTCGATAATGGGTAGAGATACTAATCGTTGCTACATCGGCTTTAAATTTTCTTCTTAAGTTTTCTAGTTTTTTTATAAATAAGATTACTTTTTCCTCACTAATAAAATCACATGTCTCTTCTAAGTCAAGAAGGACTGCTATCGATTTAGGGTTAGTATTTTTGGAAAACGCATTTGCTTCCATGGCTTCTTGTCTCTTTTTTTCCCTTTTTAAAACTTGATTTTCATAAAAACGTTTTTTTCGAAACTGGGAATTCCAACTTTCTTTTTTCATCAGTTCATTTTCTCCTCTTCACGTACTGCATTTTTGGTTGCGTACTCTTCTCTTGATACTCTTTATTTAATAGCTCTACAAATTGTTCTTGCATAGCATAACGATTACACTTTTCTTGTTCCCTTGTGGATTTGAATTGTATGTATCTCTCTCGAATCGCATAAAAATCGTCTAGTGCATCTTTTTTATTGGTGTAGACAGTCACACTACGGTCTCCTCTATCCATCTTATAATCTGTTACTTTTCCACATTCTAAGCAAGCACACTGATAGTACACTTTACTTTCACAAGCACACGCATATCTTTCTGACACATCTTCCATAAAAAGAAAGGGACCATGTAATTGATAGCGGCAATCTTCTTTATAAGAATCGTCCCCAAAGCGTAGATATACCTCGTTTTCTTTCTTAACTTTTTCTAAATCTTTTTCCATTCATTTTCCTCCTTTATATCTAGTATATCACTTCTTAGAATTCTTTGGCTCTTTTTTAACCCTGTTCTTTCCTTGATTAATTATTATAGAACAAAGCCATCTTTCTTTCAAGCAAAAAAAAAGGGGCTGAGTAGAAATGAACAAATTCTATTCAGCTTTTTTCTTGGGAT
>CAMXQX010000092.1 GCA_947246355.1 uncultured Bacillota bacterium
AAATTGCAATCTATTTTTTCTTTTTCGACAATATCTTTGACCATTTTAATCGCATAACGTTGTGATTTCAAGTAAAGAGCTGACACTTCATAAGAGTAGTTCTTTTCTAATTTAGAGTAAATCGTCTCTTGTAAGTAATTGAGTTTTCCTGTAGTTTTAGAAGTAACACCCAAACCAATTTGATTTCTTTCCACTAAAGCAATTTTTAGGGAAGTATCTTTTAATTGATAGGCCACAGAAACACCTGTGATTCCTCCTCCTATAATTAAAATATCTACCTCTATATCTTTCTTTAATGGATTTAAATGCAATGGCTTGCTGTCTTTTAACCAAATACTTTCCTTTTGCACATTTATCACCTCTTTTTAGTATGTGGTATTTTTCCTGTTTCAAACAAAAAAGGAGACTCACTCTCCTAACAATACTCTTTTAAAAGTTCATTTTCTTTATCTTTTCTACCATTTTTTCTGTTTCATAAAAACATGGATAAGTAACATCCTGGACATAAGATTCAAATGTATCTTGTTCTCTTGTGATACCTATTTTCTCAAGTTCATAAGTTTCTACACTATATAAACTATAATCTTCATATTCATTATAAAGTCCTACACGATCTGCTAAAGCATTTTGGATAAGTACTTGCATTTCATCAATAAAATATAGATTTTTCATATTTCTACTTATCAATGCAATCGATGGTTTACTAATTAGAATTTGTTCATTTTTATCCAATTTATAATAAGAAAAAGCAAGATAATTTTCTGTAATACGAATTTCTAGATCCATATAGTTTTCTTCTATATCATTTTCAAAACTAGTTTTAGAAATATATTTACATATATCATCCACCATTTGATTTAAATGAAGAAGCAACTGAGTTCTTTCTTCACTTACTACATAATCAGATACTTTATAGGCAATTCGCCTTAAATCTTCCATAATTATGTATTGCCATTCTACAAATAAATCCCTATCTTTCTTACAACATCCATTTCTATTATGCATCAGTTTCATAAACATTTTAAATCATACCCCTAAAATATGTATTGCTATCATGTTCACTATGATAGCATTTCTTTTCAATTATTTTAAATATCCTTCTACTCTTTCTTTTAATAATGCATACCGTTTTTTTACATTTTCATTTTTTAATAAATCACTTTTCTTTTTATATTTTGATAACTCATAAGGAATTTCCATATTTTTAAACTGTTCTTTGGTTAAATCAATGATTTTCTTATGGATTATATTAAAATAATGGTCCATTCCATCGATAGAACATTTTTTTATATTTCCTTTAAAATAATCATAAAGTAAAAGTGAAGTGACAGCAGCTTGTCCAAGAGAAGGGTTCTTTTTACTCCATAATGACTTTTTTTTAGGATAACATGTCTCCCTACACCAAGACTTTTTAATCGCATAACTTACTTCCTCTAATGTATACTCCTCTTTCACTACATTCACCTATTTTCATTTTACGACAAAAAAACCAATTGAGCAATTGGTTTTCCAAAAATTAATTCATTCTTTGAATTTTATTTTTTAAGTAGTAATCTCTTAATTCCTTAAAACGTTGGTAGTGTACAACTTCTCTTTGTCTTAAAAAGGAAAGTGGTCCTAAAACAGCTGGATCATCGGTCATATCCATTAAATGTTCATAAGTAGCACGAGCTCTTTGTTCGGCTGCCATATCACTTTCAATATCCGCAATAAAGTCGCCACTGGCCTCAATATAGGCTGTTGTAAAAGGAACACCATTTGGATCATTGGGGAATAGGGCACTATCATGCATTGCAAAATGTCCACCAAGTCCTGCTTTCTTTAAATCTTCAATCGTTGCACCCTGCATTAATTGATAAATCATGGAAGCAATCATTTCTAAATGTGCAATTTCCTCAGTTGCAATATCAGAAAGAAGTGCTTTCCCTTTATCGTCTGGCATCGTATATCTTTGGTTCATATAACGAAGACAAGCAGCAAGCTCACTATCTGGTCCCCCATATTGGGCAAGCAAAGCTTTTGCCATTAGTAAATCCCTTTTTTTAATATTTACAGGATATTGTAATTTTTTTTCATATTTCCACATAGTAACCTCCTACATTTTTTCCCAAGGCCAAGGTTTATTATCCCATGCCCATGGATATACAGTATTGGCTTCGCTATTTATAACAAGAGGGCCATACATTTTTTGGTATTGTTCCATCACTTTGTTGGCTTCTCTATTATAATTGGCAAAAGCTTCTATCATGTCTTTGTCTTTTGGATAAATATCCAAATATAAACTAATATCGTGTGCTGCAAAGCATAGCGCATCTAAATAGATCAACATCTCTTCTTGTTCACTTTTTGGTTCTAAATTAAGAGGACCATTTAATTTATAACCATTGTATAAATTGGGAAACATATTTCCTCTAATAAACCCTTGGTAAGGGTCATATAACTTCTTCGCATCTACATCCTCTGTAAATGTTGGCTGATTATAATTATTGTTCGTATAATTATAATAGTCTAAAGAATTTGGGTATTGATTCATCTTTTTTCCTCCTCTAATTTAGGATATGGAACTAAGCAATTTGTGTATAGGTGATTGTCTAAAATGAAACATTTTTAGAAATTATCCAAAAAAGGTTGCGAATTATTCTAGAAATTGTTAAAATATGTATGTATTTGATATGGCGTTCTTGGTGAAGCGGTTAACACACCTGACTGTGACTCAGGCATGCATGGGTTCGATCCCCATAGAGCGCCCCATTTATGGGAAAATCAAACCTTTTGGTTTGTTTGATAGCTAAAAGCTAGGAATTTCAATAGGAAATCCTAGCTTTTTTGCATATTAAAGAAAGGTTTGATAGTATGAAATTTAGTAAAGAATATATGCCATTGAATAAGAATTTATATAATAAGTTAAATAATATGTGCATATTTAATAATTTAAAGTTAGAGTTTAAAAATGGTTTAATATTTAAAGTAGATGAGACAAATGTTAATTTTATAGAGCCCCATAGATTTATTATAAAAATAAATGACATAGCAGTAGTATTGCTATGCTATGATAATTTGAATTTATATTTATATGATAAAGATATTGTAGTAAATGTGCCTATGTTAAAAGAATTGATTATGGAAATTAGGAACAAAAGTTATGGGGCGTAGAAGATTTGGTGTTACATTATTAAGCACCCCAGAATATTATTTATTTAGTGAAGAAGAAGCAAAAGCAGTTTATTATAATTTGATTAAGTTTATAAAGTATAAATATAAAAATAGTAATTATGATTATAGCATTTTAGTTGGATTGTCTAATGTAGATGGGAAAAGTGTTGATCATAAATATAAAAGTAATGGTGTTGGTAGGCCTAAGTATGAGTTTATGCCTAAGAATAAAGATAAAGGAATTAGATATGTTAATTGGCATTTGCATATTATGATATGTGGTGCCCCATTAGGGACAATGGTAAGAGATATTGAAGATTATGTGCAGAAGATATTAAATAAGAAATTAAGCAATGAAGAATTTGATAAAAGAGTTTATGATAGCCCTAATTTTAATAA
>CAMXQX010000093.1 GCA_947246355.1 uncultured Bacillota bacterium
TTTAATTGGGGAAAAAGAGGGGAATACAGCCTATTATGAAGAGGTAAAAGCAACCATTTTGGAAAATGCTTTTATTCATCAAATTGATAATTTAATTTTAATGAAATATGGTTATTTTTATAGTTTGACAGCAGAAGTCAGTATGGATTTTAACTTATCTTTAAAAGAAGCACACGATGAAATCGATAAGATAGAAAAAAATTTAAGGGAAAAAAACAATCGAACCAAATACATTCATATTCATATGAGGCCTTACGAGGAAATATAAAATACCTCTTTTTTCTTTTAGCAATTTAAACTCTTTGTGTTGTTCCTTTTTCTAATTTTGTGCTATAATAAGTGATATAAATTTCATAAAAAGAACAAAAAAGGGTATTTCGTAGAAGAAAATTAGAAACTGTTTGCTATTCATAGCAAATAGAAGGAGGTTTTATGCAAAGTATAGATGAAAATCTTCAAGTTTTGTCGGATAATGAAATTTACCTTGTCTTATCTTTAGGTCTCATGAGCTCGAAACAATTTTATTATACGATTCATGATAAATTGACCAAAGAAAAAATAGGTCAGTGTGGTATTCGTCTTTTAGAAAATGAAGAAAATGAATACTTGGGAAACATTGAATATGAAATTTTTGCACCTTACCAAGGAAATCATTTAGCTTACAAAGCGAGTATGTTGTTATCGAATGTAGCACTCTTCTTTGGAGTAAAAAAAGTTTCCATTACAACGAGCCCAACCAATTTAGCTTCGATGGCAACGATTCAAAAATTAGGGGCAAAATATATATGTGTAAAACAAGTGCCCAAAAAACAGAGGCTTTATAAAACCAGTCATGAAGTTCTTTATTATGAATGGAATTTGGAAGAAAAGGAAAGAAAAATATGATAGATATAAAAGTCATTCGTGAGAATGCACAGTTAGTAAAAGAAAATATAAAAAAGAAGTTTCAAGAGGAAAAATTATCTCTTGTGGATGAAGTTAGGGAACTTGATGAAAAGGCTAGAAAATTACAACAGGAAATTGATGCCTTACGTGCAAAAAGAAATCGTTTTAGTGATGAAATTGGTCTTTTATTTAAAGACAAAAAAATAGAAGAAGCCAATTTAAAGAAGCAAGAAGTAGTAGAAATTAATCAGCAACTTTTAGAAATGGAAGAAGAAGAAGCAAGAGTAAAAGAAGAAATCAAAAAGCGGATGCTCCTCATTCCTAACATCATTGATGATAGTGTACCTATTGGGCGTGACGATAGTGAAAATGTGGAGATTGAGCGATTTGGAGAACCAGTGGTTCCTAATTATGAAATTCCATACCATGCAGATATTTGTGAAGCATTAGGTGGTCTTGATAAAGAAAGTGCTGGAAGAACAAGTGGAAATGGTTTTTATTACCTGGTAGGCGATATAGCAAGATTACATGAGGCAACACTTGCCTATGCAAGAGATTTTATGATTGATAAAGGTTTTACTTATTGTATTCCGCCATTTATGATTAGAAGTGATGTGGTAGAAGGAGTGATGTCTTTTGCCGAAATGGATGCGATGATGTATAAAATTGAGGGAGAAGATTTGTATTTAATTGGAACCAGTGAACACTCAATGATAGGTAAATTTAAAGGACAATTGATTGATGAAAAGGAATTACCGGTTGCTATGACTAGCTATTCTCCATGTTTTAGAAAAGAGGTAGGCTCTCATGGCTTGGAAGAAAGAGGTTTATATCGAGTTCATCAATTTGAAAAACAAGAAATGGTAGTACTTTGTAAACCAAGTGATGCCATGGAATGGTATAACAAAATGTGGTCTTATACCGTAGAGTTTTTTAGAAGTTTAGATGTTTCAGTAAGGACATTAGAGTGTTGTAGTGGAGATTTAGCAGATTTAAAAGTTAAATCTTGTGATGTTGAAGCATGGAGTCCTAGACAACAAAAATATTTTGAAGTTGGTTCTTGCTCAACTTTAGGAGATGCTCAAGCAAGAAGATTAGGAATAAGAATGAAAACTGAAAATGGTAATCAATTCCTTTCAACATTAAACAACACAGTGATTGCAAGCCCACGCTCACTTATCGCAATAATCGAGTCTGGTTATCAAAGTGATGGCAGCGTAGTGATTCCAAAGGTTTTACAACCTTATATGGGTGGTTTAGAAGTTATTAAACCAAAACAAAAATAATAAATAAAATCTATTCCCTTTCGCACTTATTCATGATATAATTTAAGTGTGAAAGGGAATTTTTGTATGAACAATGAACATAAAATTTTAGATTTATTTAGGACAAAAAAATATATTACAACAAAAGAAGTAGAGAATGTAGGAATTTCTAGAAGATTTTTAGGATTTTTAGTTGCAAAAAATAAAATTATTAGATTATCAAGAGGAATTTATGCTTTGCCTAATGAATTGGAGGATGATTATTTTATTATTGGTAATAAAAGTAAATATGCTATTTTTTCTAATCTGACTGCACTTTATTTTCACGGATTATGTGATAGAATTCCAGTAAAATATGATGTAACAGTTAAAAGTGGTTATAAAGGTTCATTACAAAAAAATGATAATATTAATTTATACTATATTAAAAAAGAAAATTTTGAGTTAGGCTTAACTACTATTGAAACTAATTATGGCAATAACGTAAGAGTGTATGATGTAGAAAAAAGCATTTGCGATATTATAAAAAATAAAAACAAATTAGATTTGGAATTATTTAATAAAGCAATTAGAAACTATTATTATAGTAAAAATAAAAATATAATTAGATTATATGACTATGCTGAAAAGCTGGGTATATATGAAAAAGTAAGAAATACATTTGAGGTGTTAACATGATAACAAATAGAGAAAGTTTAAAGGCAAAATTGCGTAATTTATCAGATAAAACAAATATAACATCGAATTATTTACTACAAAGCTTTATGTTTGAAGGGTTGCTAAAAAGAATATCAATTTCTAAATATAGGGAAAAATTCATTATTAAAGGTGGCATGTTATTGACTTCAATATTTGGGATTAATTTACGTAGTACAATGGATTTTGGATTTGGGTCAAGTATTTAGACACGAAATTCTTTAGTAAATAAAAATTTAG
>CAMXQX010000094.1 GCA_947246355.1 uncultured Bacillota bacterium
AACGGATTTTTAAAGATTTAAAATCTTCTTTACATCCTAAAACCTACTTAAAAATAGAACCAATTCTTCTCTTTTACCAAGAAAAATACAAATCTTATTTATAAAAATTTCGTATATCTTCATATAGATTGTCATTTCTTTTTTTATTTTTTACCTCTTCAATTTCAAATTTATAGGGAGGATATTCTTTATCAACATAAGGTGTCTCTAATATTTTAGGGACGTGTACTAATTTTTCATGATAAAGAATAGAGAGCAAATTTTCAAATCCTATGCATCCATATCCTATATTCTCATGGCGATCTTTATGGGAAGAACGTTCATTTTTGCTATCATTGATATGAATACATTGTAACTTAGAAAGACCGATGATTTTGTCGAATTGTGCAAGAATTTCATCCATTTGCGATAGATCATATCCTGCGTCATGAATATGACAAGTATCTAGACAAACCCCCACTTTATCGTTATAATTGACGCCATCTATAATCTGTTTTAATTCCACAAAGGTTGTCCCACATTCTGTTCCCTTGCCTGCCATGGTTTCGAGTAAAATAGTCACTTTTGTCGTTTTATCAATGACTTTGTTTAATCCTTTTATAATATTCTTTATTCCTTCTTCTCTAGAAACATCTACGTGACTGCCTGGATGTAAAACGAGTTTCGTTATGCCTAACTTTTCTACTCTTTCCATTTCTTGTCTTAAAAAATTTACTGCAAATTCACTTGTTTTTGGATTGGCTAAATTAATAATATAAGGAGCATGGATAATAACATTTTTTAACTCCATTCCCTTCTCTTGCATTAATGCAAGGGCCTCTTTTGTTTTCTCACACTTAATTTCAGCTCGAACTGTGTTTTGAGGTGCCCCTGTATAAAACATGAATGTATTTGCCCCATAACTTAAGGCTTCTTTCACACATCCTAGCATTTGCTCTTCTTTTTTATACGAAACGTGTGAACCAATAATTAATTCCATAAAAACCTCTTTTCTCTTCTTATTATACAAAAGGAAAAAAAAGAAAGCAATGGCTTTCTTTTTTATTGGTATTTAATCATTTTTCCCGCAATATTTGGTAAATAAAACGAATGGCCATTCGGTGGTTGCTGTATATCATTTTGGCTAAAATCAATAGAATCATATAGTTGTTGATAAATTCCTTTTGCAACTAAACTTCCATCTGTTTTCAAATATCCTTTTCCTATTTTACTTTCCTCTAAAGCAACAATAGTTCCGATTTTAGTTGTATCAATATTGTCTACAGTAGCAGTACATGTCGCACTTTCTAAATTAGGATTAGTGCAATCTGTTCCTAAAACGACTTTGGCCATCAAAGTAGCATTTGTATTAAATTCAAAGCGTTTTACCTTTTTTCCACTTACCTGTTCATCAAATTTTTCTAGTTTTATCCAGGTAGCCCCATTATTAGTGGAATAGCAATAGGTAACTGTATTGGCATTGACTGGATAAGAGACAGTCACTATTTTTTTTATAGCATAACCCTCTTTATCTACTCTGCAACTGAGCCCCGCTAAATCACTATCATTGGGTTTGCTTGTACAGTTTTCTTCCACCTTTTCTTTAGAAATCAATTTTGTGGAATACTTATTCTCTGTTTCATAGGTAATCAAGACCACTTGTGTTAAATCCAAATCCTCCGCATCAATCGACAGATAACCCCCTGCCTCTAAATCAGAGACATTCACACAATAATTTTTTCCTTCTCTTGCAGGATAAACATTTCTATTTTCATTTAAATAGGTTTCAACCGCAGAGGAAATCATCTTTTCTTTTGCTATATCTACTTGACCTTCTTGTTTTGTAACCATTTCTAGTATTTTAGGAAAAGTAACAATCATAATGAGACCTAAAATAACAATAACGGCTAGCATTTCTACTAAAGTAAAAGCATTTTTATTTTTCATAAAGCTCCTCCTAGGACTATTTTCTTAAGTTTATTATAGTGAATTTTATTCTTAATGTCAATGAAAGAAAAAAAGGGATCTCCCCTTTTCGTCTGCAAAATTAGAGCATTTACCACAATTAATATTGCATACTTGATTTTCTAAAGAACATATAAATTGTGAAGTATAAGTATGTTTATAGATATGACGATTTACTACATGTGTATGAATTGGACATACATGTCCTTGCCCTTTTTTGATAGACTAAATTTCTATTATTCCATTTACTATGTCAATTATTTCTTCTAATTCTTCTTTAGGTATTTTTTCAACAAATGATAGTTTTCGAGCTTTAAAATCTACACTTCTAACATGTTCACATAAAACGGATCCCTTTATTTTATTCGTATTCAAAAGTTCATAATGAGTAAAGAATTTTTTTGTATTTGTAGTTATTGGGCATATTACTACGAGTCCAGTATATTTATTATAATTATCTTTGCTAATAACTACTGCTGGTCTTAGCCCTGTTTGTTCATGACCAATAGTTGGTGCAAAATCCATATAGCAAATATCTCCCTGTTTTGGTATATACATTAATAGAATTTTTCCTTTCCTAAATCATTACCCCAATCAAAAGATTCAACACTACCTTTTTCTTCATTAGGTAATTTATTAAATTCTTCAAATCTTTCTTCTAGTGTTTTATGTTTTCTAGTTTGTTTTGATATTATAATTTTATCATGCTCTTGTATTAAATCTACTTTATCATTTGTCTTTAGATTAAGTGATTTTAAAATACTACTTGGTATTCTAATTCCATCAGAATTACCCCATTTTTGAAGTCTTGCTTCCATAAAATCATCCCCATTTATTAATAGTATATACAAAATATATACATACGTCAATTATATTTTACTATTATTATATCCAGTTTAATCAAAACTTACTTTTATATTTATAGTTTACTTTCAAGTATTTTAAGTTCCTCACTCCATTTTTCGATTTTTACATAAGAAAAAAAGGGTTTTCCCTTTTAGTCTGCAAAATTAGAACATTTACCACAATCAATATTGCATACTTGATCTTCTTCAGAACATGTAAATTGTGGAGTATAAGTATGTTTATAGATATGACGATTTACTACATGTGTATGAATTGGACAT
>CAMXQX010000095.1 GCA_947246355.1 uncultured Bacillota bacterium
TTTAGAATTATTTATGGAAAATAGTGAACAAATTGATTCTGAAGTGATGTATCAATTGCTTCTTGCTAGTGAAAAGCAAATGAAAGAGGAAGAACTTCTTCGAATTATGAGACATCTTCCTAAAAAACATCAATTACATTTAGAGCTTTTTCTGCCTTTAGGCTCATTGTTGGATCCAAAAAAAGAGCGATTATATGCTCTGTACAAGAAAAGTATGGAAAGACAAAATGATAAAAGAAGATTTCCTATGCGATAGTAGAGGTAAGAAAAAGGAGATAGCCACTCTTTCAAAAAGAAGGTTGAAAAATTGAAAAAATGGTGTATAATTTAAGTAGGCCAACTTAGCACAGCTGGTAGTGCAACGCACTCGTAACGCGTAGGTCGCTGGTTCAAATCCAGCAGTTGGCACCATTGACGAATCTGTTCGAACTATTCGAACTTTTAGATATAGAATCAATCGAAAGATTGGTTTTTTTCTGTTTTAGAAAGAAATCATAGAAAGGTTGGTGTCTATGATTAAGGTAATCAAAAAAGAAATTGATATGGAGGAATCTTTAAAGAAACGATTAGAGATAATATGTGATTTTTGTAATACTACTCTTACTATTATAAATGGTAGTATCCGTAAGATTGATAAGACAAATTTAAACTATATCGAACCTCATAGAATAATTGGCATCATATTACCAACTATTTCAAAAATCAATTGATGAAGCAAAAAAAATTTAACTATAATTTAGATGTCATATATGCAAAAATCCAAAAGAAATTATGTAACTAATGGATTTCTGTTTAAAACTTATTTTATAACAAGTAGGTAATAAACACACGACTAAGCTGGTAGAGGCAACTTAGATTTCGCGTACCAAAGTTGCTCTTTTAGGAACTCTATTAAACAACATATTACAAAATTTCATAATGTAATATTGTTGCCTTTTTATTTGTCTTACGGCTTCATAAAAAGAAGCCTTTTTGTTTTTTTAGAACATTTTTAAAACTTTACATATTGTAAATGAAAATAATTTTACAACCTATTTAGAACATGCTATAATATTATATGAACGAAAGGTGGTACTATGGCAACACAAGCGCATAAACATAAAAATAGTAAGAATAATAAAATTAAGAAGATAATTAATATAATTAGTTTATTGGATGCATTATTTCTTTTTATTACCTTCTTTTTACTTTTATTGAATGTATTAAAGATGAATGTTATTCCTAATAAATATATGATGTATATATGGATATCTCTTTTTGTTGTTCTTCTTTTTCTTTTTTTACTTGTTATTCCTAAAATTCGTAAAGAAATTAAAATCCCCATTTGCTTTTTATCTTTAATTATTGGATGTGTCTGTATTTATGGCCTTTTAAAAATTTTGGATACAACGGATTTTTTTAAAAAAATTTCCGTTTCAGGATATGAAGTAGAACCGTACTATGTTTTAGTACAGAAAGATTCTAAATATAAAAAAATAGGAGACATAAAAGGGGAGAAAGTAGGCGTTTATACTAATGCGTCAGAGACATATGAAGATTCGCTTCATACATTGAATGAGAAAGTTTCTATCACCAAAAGCGAATATGATAACTTAGCACAACTTGTAGAAGATTTGCTTGCCAAAAAAATAAATGTTATTTTTGTCAGTGCTTCTAGCAAAGATGCTATTGCTGAAATGAATGAGAGCTTTGAGAGTCATGTAACCATAATTGAAACGATTGAAGTAAAAAAAGAAGTTAAGAATTTGATAAAAGATGCGAAAGTAACACAGGAACCTTTTAATATTTATATTAGTGGTATTGACACATATGGTCCTATTGCAACAAGGTCAAGAAGTGATGTAAATATTATTATGACCATTCATCCAAAGACCAATCAGATTGTTTTAACATCCATCCCAAGAGACTACTATGTGCAGCTTCACGGAACGACAGGACTCAAAGATAAACTCACCCATGCAGGGGTACACGGTATTAATATGTCAATACAAACAATAGAGGATTTATTAGGAATTGATATCAATTATTATGTTCGTGTGAATTTCAATACACTCATTGATTTAGTGGATGTTGTTGGAGGAATTACCATTGACTCGGATACCGCATTTATTCCTTGGACAGATCGATCTTGTCCAATCAAAAAGGGATTAAATAATTTAAGTGGTAAATGTGCTCTTGCTTTTTCAAGAGAAAGGCATGCCTATTTGAGTGGAGATAGACATCGTGGAGAAAACCAACAGCAGGTAATAACAAAATTAATTGAAAAAATGACTTCTAGTAAAACCCTCATTAGTAAATATAGTGACATTTTATCTACCTTAGAAAACAGTTTTCAAACCAATATGGAGACCGATGATATCTATGCCCTTGTAAAAATGCAGCTTGATAAAATGCCAAGTTGGACAATCAATAATGTGAATTTGGATGGAACAGGAAAGATGACCTATACGTATAGTTATCCAAGGCAAGAACTGTATGTGATGGTTCCTAAAGAAGAAACAATTACGAATGCCAAAACAATAATAAGTGGAGTTTTAGAGGGAAAAACGTATGCAGAATTGACAACGCCGACAACTTAAAATACTTATTTCATGAATAAAAAACAAACGAGAGAACCAAAAATATGCTTGAGATAGCATATTTTTGGTTGCAATAAATATTATTCTTGCTATAATATGTTTTCATGGAGAAAGCAAAATGAAAAAAGGAAAAATAAGAGGGAATTTATATGAATAGGAAAAGGGAATGCATAATTAAAAATAAGAAGAAAGTAAGAATAGCTAGCCTAGCTTTATTTACTTTGCTTTCCTCTAGTAGTATATCTTTGCATAGAGAATATAGAAAGGAATTGGAAACGATAGTCAAAATATCTGAAGAGGAAAGAAAATCCATTTATAGTAATCAAGTACTTTTGCTTCAAAAACCTAAAGATGGGCCTATAAAGGAAGATGATAATATTACATTAGAAGTACTAGAGCAAGTTACTAATTTAAGGATAGATATGGATAAGATAGAAAACCTAGCCTTTCTAGCCAAC
>CAMXQX010000096.1 GCA_947246355.1 uncultured Bacillota bacterium
CCTCCTATAAATATTAAAATTATAGGAACAAGCATAGATACATTTTTAATTTTATCCTTTTTTCGAAAATCAAAGCTTTGAGATAAGCTGACTTTTAATAATGCTAGACCTGGTTTACTCATGAAATAACTCCAAAAAAACATTTTCTAAGGAAGAATCTCCACGAACACTTTCCAAATCTCCACTCGCTATTATCTTTCCATCCTTTATTATAGCAATTTTATTGCAAAGCTTTTCTACCACCTCTAAAACATGCGATGAGAAAAAAATCATGGTTCCTTGACTACAAAGGCTTTTCATAATTTCCTTTAAATCAAAGGAAGCTTTAGGGTCTAATCCCACAAAGGGTTCATCTAGAACCAATAGCTTAGGCTTATGAACTAATGCAGCAATTAATACAATTTTTTGCTTCATACCATGAGAATAATTTTTTATATGATCTGATAATCGATCTTTAATGCCAAATAGATCAGCATATTGATGGATAAGAGAATTTCTTTCTTCTCCAACTCCGTAAATATCACAAATAAAATTAATATAGGAAATTCCACTTAAATTTTCATATACATCTGGATTATCTGGTACATAAGCCATTTTTTGTTTACACTGGATTGGATTTTCTTTTATAGACACACCATCAAGAAGAATCTCCCCTTCTTCAAAGGTATGTATTCCTGTAATACATTTTATCGTGGTAGATTTTCCAGCCCCATTAGGTCCAATAAATCCATAAATATCTCCATCTTCTATTTTAAGATTAATAGAATCTATAGCCTTGGCTTTAGATTTTTTATATGTTTTTGATACTGCCTTTAGTTCTAGCATAGCTACACTCTCCTTTATATATTTAGTATAGCATCTTTAAAAATTCTTGTCAATTCATAAAAATTCAAATATATTCAAAAAATGCCATAATTCTTAATTATAATTATATCATTTTACCAAAAAAGAAAAAAGATATACCTTTATAAAATAGACCCTATAAAGTAGACACGAATAAAAAAAGGTGTAGATTCTACTTTGTAGGGTCTTTTTGTCGTTGTATAATATAAACAGAAAGGAAAGAGATGAAATGATATGGGGAACAAATATTTTACGAATGAACAAGTTGAACAATTAAAGAGAAATGAGTATGTTAAGAAGGTTAGTGAGAAATCAATAACATATACTGAAGAATTCAAAGAAAGATTCCTATTAGAATATAATTCAGGGAAACCACTATCACAAATCTTAATTGAAATGGGCTTTGATCCTAAGGTGTTAGGAGAACGACGAGTATCTAACATTGTACAAAGAATAAAAGAACAATCATTACGACCAGAAGGATTCAAAGATACAAGGGCTGATAATCCCAATATGGGTAGACCTTCTACTAGAGATTTAGCTCCTGATGAAATCATAGCCAAACAAAAGGCAGAAATAGAAATGTTAAAGGCAAAGGTAGAATACTTATCGGACCTGAAAAGACTAGAAAGAGAGGCGATGTGGAAAGCATCAAAATCAAAGAAAAAGAAATCTTCAAAATAATATATAAAATAAAGTTAAAGCATAAAGACAAAATAAACATCAAGTGGATGTGTGAAATAGGTGGAGTATCTAGATCAGGATATTATAATTATGTTAAAAATTTAACATCATCAAAATATCTAATAAAGGAAGAAAAAGATAAGGAATCCTATGAACTAGTAGAGAAAGCATATCGATTCAAGAATAGAAATAAAGGTGCTAGAGGCATTAAAATGACTTTAGAAAGACAATATGGAATCATAATGAATCTCAAGAAAATAAGGCGTTTAATGCATAAATATAATCTAAAATGTCCAATACGTAAAGCTAATCCATATAGAAGGATGGCAAAAGCACTTAAAACAAATAACTATTGTGATAATAAATTAAACAGAGAATTTTATAATGGTAATCCTGGAGAAAAGCTACTTACAGACATTACTTATCTCTTCTATGGGCCATATAGAAATGTAGCATACTTATCAACAATCAAAGACTCTGTCACTACAGAAATACTAGCATATAAGTTATCCTTATCTTTAGATGAACAATTTGTGTTAGATACAATAACACAATTAACAGATGAAAAGAAAGTACCCATCACGGAAGATACAATATTACATTCTGACCAAGGATGTCATTATACAGCGATAGCTTATCAGAAGCTATTAAAGGATTTAAAAATAATTCAATCCATGTCAAGACGAGGGAATTGTTGGGATAACGCTCCTCAAGAATCCTTCTTTGGTCATATGAAGGATGAATTACATTTAAAAGAATGTCTTGACTTTGAAGAACTTAAAAATGAAATTGATGAATACATGGATTACTATAATAATTATAGATACCAGTGGAGTTTAAATAAAATGACACCTGTTGAATATAGGATATACTTACTTGAAGGAGGCAAACCATTACAAAACAAAAGAATAAAAGCTGAGAGTACAGTAGTACAGTCAGCTTCATTATGATTAAATTTTAATCGCGAATCCCCTAGGGGATTGTACATTCCAATTAAATAATACACCTTTTTTTTATTGTGTCCTTGACTTGGGGTACTATTTAAAGATTAGCTTATCCCACCTTTTTAAAAATTAATTACTTTTGGTTTTTGTTTTTCTTGACTTAGGTTTTGCTAAAGGACCATCAATCAACAAAATAATAGATACAAGTAGAATCAATACTACAAAGATCCAAAGAATGACAATATCTGAGAATAAAGGCTTTGCAAATAGATATACTCCAAAGCTTACTAAGCAAATGGAAATTA
>CAMXQX010000097.1 GCA_947246355.1 uncultured Bacillota bacterium
AATTCAATATAATCTGCTAGTAATGGTGTTAATATAGATATATAGACACCAATTACATTCTTCTATTTTTTCTTTTGTTTCACATTTGCTTGTTCTTTAATAAAGTTTCTTTCAATAAGTAACTTTACTGTCTCGAAATCCAATTCTTCATGAACACAACTTAGATAATAAAAAATTTCATAAGCAAGACCGTAATCACGGTTTAAAATATAATACACAGCCTCTTTATAAAGGTGAAACGTATTATCATCAAGTGGTACTAAACCATAGTAATTATCTAAAAAATACGTTTTTGGCGTACGCCCCATTAATCTTTCCAATAATACTTTAAATAAAACTACATTGATTTCTATTTGATTTTCAAAAGCTATATCCTCGTATTTTTGAAGTGAATTGAGTGCCTTTTCATAATCTCCCAGTTGTACTTCTTCTTGATACATCTTTAAATACCTATTCAAAGAATCCTTTTCTCTCTTTTTTGAAGAACATTTTTCTATTAAATTGCTTTTTTCCATGGGAATTCCTCCTTCGAAGAACTATTATAGCATACATTTTTTATTTTGTACCAAGAAAAAATTATAAATTCAAATACCTTTATACTCCTTATATAATAATCCTTTTAAATGAAAAATTCTAATTACTGTCTTTTAACAAAAACAGCCTTTTTACAGAAAAAAAGATGGGCTATTTTTTATCTATTTCTTTATATTTTTTTAAAGGAAAGTGTTTTTTAAAAGCAAAAATATGATAACGTTGATTCCCCTCTATCCCTATATAATTTGTATCATGAAAAAAATTCTTTAAATAAAATTGATATCTTTTATTTCTAATATCGTAATCAGAAAAAGAAGGATTCACTTCCTCTATATTTAAATAAATACTTTCTTCTTTCTTTTTACTACAATACCACTGTAAAAAATAGCTTCCATATCCCTGTTTTCTTTTAGAAGACAGAATAGCTAAATACAATAGAAAATTTTCTTTTTTATAAGATACTGAATAAAGAAAACCAATCAATTTCTCCTGCTCTAATAATAAAAACAATTATGTATCTTTTCTTATTAAATTAAGGAATAAAAGTAACACAGGGAATTGATCTTCTTTTGGGAATACATCTTTATACATTTTTTGAAACACTTTTCTATATTTTCTACAAAATGATACGATTTTTACATTTTCCATAAATTTATATTCCTTCTATATCCAAATCATCAATATAACCATTTCGAGCATAATAAAGAATTCCTTTTGCTTCTTTCTCAATCATTTCCTTTGTTTTTTCTTTCTTTATCCAATTTTCCTTAGAAAGAGGGCTGTTCTCATCATAGCAATAACTATATTCTATCCATTTAGGCATGTAGCGACTTAGCGTCAAACGAACACGTTGCAAATGAAAAGGATGAGATACAATGAGTAATCGATGAATATTTTGTAGTAAAAACTTTCTTTCTAAAGTGAGGAGAGAACAAAGTACATTTTCTGTCGTATTGTTGGATTGTTCTTCTGTTAAAATTGCATCTTTTGGAATTCCTAAAGAAATAGCCATCTCTTTCATACGAATAGCCTCAGGAATTGTTCCTTCCTTTCCAAGTCCGCCTGTAAAAAGAAGATATGCTGCTCTTTTTTCATTGTAAAGTTTTACAGCTACCTGTACTCTTTCTTCTATTTTTTTACAACCAAATACCAAAATACAATCTCCGCCTTTTAAATCATCTTTGGGAAAAGAATATAAAATCTGATTGATAGTTTGAACATTTAAATCTTTTTCTTCTATTTTAGATAATAACATTTTTATTTTCTCCCTAGCTATGTTCTACAATAAACTGTATTACATCGTCTTCCTTTTCTTTGACAAGTTGTTTGTCTTCCTCTGTCATGTCTGTAAAATATTTATTTAATTGTTGATTGATGGAAATAGAATTCAAAGGATAATCTAGTTCTATTTTGCTAGAAGGTGTATCGGTTAGATAAAATTCATTTTTACTCCAAGTATAAGTGAACTCCTCTCCATCCTTAATAAGAGCCATACCATAAATCCATTTGGCGGTTAATTTTCCATTTTCTCCATATGTATGCGCTAAAGTAGAGTAGTAGGATAGCATTTCGTCATCATTTAGTCTTTTATTCCCAACTCGCCTTACATACATTCCTGGTTGTAGAGAGTCAGGTACATTTTCTAGATAAAGGCTATCATCCATGGCAAACGTGGTTATTTTGGTTTCTTCATAATAGGCTCTTGCTTTTATAAGCGCATTTTCAACCACAGTACTTCCGTTTTCTTCGACTTCCACTTTTGTATCTATATCTTTTAAGGAAACGAGTTCAATTCCATGCTCTAATAGTTGACTCTCAAAACGTTTTACTTTAGCACGATTTCCTGTTGCAAATAAAATTTTTTTCATAAGGTACCTCTTTTCTCTATAAAATTCTTCTATACATCAAACATTTCTTGTTGCATTTTCTCATATCTATCCAAATACATCTTATAAATTTGATAAATACTTGTATCTTCATAATCTATCTTTTTAAAATTATTTTCTAAATCCAATATTTCTCCATCCCGATAACTCATTAATATAGGAGAATGTGTAGCAATAATAAACTGACTCCCCTCTTTGACTAAATTATCAATTAAGCAAAGAAGTTTCATTTGACTTTGAACTGACAAAGCTGCTTCTGGTTCATCTAGTATATAGAGTCCATGGTCAGTAAATCGATTTTGAATAAGTTTCAAGAAAGACTCTCCATGAGAACAGGTATGCAAACTTC
>CAMXQX010000098.1 GCA_947246355.1 uncultured Bacillota bacterium
GTTGATATATTTTTAATGTTGTTGCACTTATAAGTATTTGCTTCATAAGTTGATGGATTATAATCTCCATTTTCTGACGGTGTATTAAAATTATAATACATACCTCCTACTGTTTCTTTAACCATAGGTTTTTTTGTTTGAATTGACATTTTTAATCCTCCTTTAAATTTAAAATGCTTACCAAGTTTTTATTCCTAACTTAGTAAGCATTGTTTTATAATATTTTTCTCTATTTCTATCCCACAAAGGATAAACATGTGGATTGGCATCCATATTCACTGTTCCGTGTTCCACCATTGGACCATAATATTTCCCCCATCCAACCTCAATTTCTTTTTTATTGTTTCTATAAGCAAAGCTATTAATTAAATGAGTATAGCCTGCTTTTCTAATTTTCGAAATGGGTTTTGGTAGTTTAAGCAAATCATTTACAAATTGTTTTGCCCCTTCTTCGATACCTTCCGTTGCATTTTCAGCACCTTTAGCATAATATTGTATTATATCAGCCAAATCTTGAAAACCATCATATTCGCAAACGTTACTAGACATTTTCTAATACCTCAATATTTTCTAATACATCTATGGAAAAGAACGAATGGACCCTTCTTTGTTCAATTAAATGTTCGTGTTGTATTCGTGGATGATATCCTTTATCATTAAATTTTTTCTTTGCTTTTAATAATGTTGCACTTCTAGGCTTATTAGCTATTATCGATATTTGATAAGTAACAATTGTATTATAATTTTCTCCACTTGCCATCAAGTCTTCCCAATTATAATCCCAGAAATTTATTCTTTCATTTTCTTCTATATTATCATCTTTTGGTGGTCCCTCACTTACTGGAACATCTAATTCTTTTAATAATTCAATTAATTCTTCTTTTGACATTAGTTTTTCTTCTTGCATACTTCTTCCTCCAATTTAACTCGTGGATATTCCTCTAATGTTAAATCTGTCTCTTTAAATCCATCTTTATTTGTAAAATGATAAGCATTAAATACTTTGTGATATTCTTCGCCAATTTTAACAACATATAGCGAATTAATCTGTTTTGTTTGTGGTATTCTTAATTTACAGGTTATTTTTCTTTTTCTTTCTTCTGCTTCAAATTTTAATCTGTCCGAAATTGATAATTCCTCAAACCAAATATCGTATCCAGTATCATATAAGTATTCTTCTGTATACGTATCGTTGGTTTGTTTTATTTCAAAAAGTCTAAATTTACCATCATTATAAGTCGGTAGGTTTGTAATATTTTGCTTGTAATTCAGCATATCCTGCACCGTATAACTGTTTAAATTCTGCTAGCCTTTTTCCTCTAGCATATAAAACATAGTTTTTTAATAGACTTCTTGCTGTTAAATCAATTTCATAATCAATTTGATGACCTGATTTATCATTAATATCATATTCTGCTTCTTTTATATAACCCATAACCACATTATCTTTTTCAAAAGGAGATATGTGTTGCTCTCCTCTTATTTCTTTTAAAAGCTCTTTTATTTGTGTATCTGTCATAAATACACCTCTATTCTTTATTTTGTTTCTTAATTAGAATTTCTCCAATTTTATTTTTTTTAGTAGATAGCTCTTTAATTCTTTCTTTTGAAGGCTCTAATCCTTCTCGTGGATAAACATCACCTTTTTGATAAATATAGTCATTATCTTCTAGGTCTTTAAACTTTTCATAAATAACTACGTATTTTTCCATTATGATTCCTCCTTAAAATTTAAAGAGCCTATTTTTAGGCTCCTTGTACTGCTGTTTTTGTTGTTACTTCACCTTCAACAGATGTAGCCACTGTTCCAACGACTTTTACAGTTGGAACGTATTCTTCTAATTTAGTTACATCAAACACATAAGCAATATTGTCATCTGATGCTCTACCGTTTGAATATCCTTTTCCAATAATAACATCTGCATCATCTAAAGCTAATGTTTGGTCATAGTCTTTAAAGCTAAGTCCGGTTAATCCCATTGTGTATTTTTTAGGAATAAATAACGCTGCTTTTCCTTGTGGGTTGTTTGCACAAGTTACTACTTCTAAGTTTTTATAAGATGAGATGTTTCTACCTTCTGCATCATAAATCGCAGGTGCCACATAGTCGGCTTCGTCATTTGGATGGCAAACTAGTGTCAATTTATCAATAGTTCTGTTACCATTTTTAGTTAAATATTTTTTAGCTTCTGCTAATGCTTTTGGTTTAAAACTTGTTAAGTCTGTGTTAACTGTTTTATCTTGATGTGTTCCATCTTCATTTGTTTTTGCAATTTGTTTATAAATTCCAACTGGTTCGTTTTTTCCGCTTCCTTGTAGGACTCCATATTCTAAGCCGTCATTCAATTGCTCTTTTAAAACTTCTCTACAATACTTATCTACAAATGGTAATGCTAAATCTCTAATAGCTTTAGGAATTATCATATATACGGTTAATTTCGCAACTTCCATATTTAAAACTGCAAAATTTGCTGTCAATTCTCCTTTAATCTTATCAGTTAAAGCTCCCCAAGAGTAAGTTCCTGTTTTAGAAGCAGTAATCCATTTCTTTACGTTGGCTGGTGCAAAATTGATATGTTTTAATAGTCCACTTTCTTTCTTAATATCTTCTAGTGTAATATCAATAATTGATGTTGGCATAATATCAATTTGATTTCCTGTTACTGCTTGTTTAGGGTCGTTTTTTAATGCCTCGTAAAATTCTTTTTCTTCCTTTGAAAGAACTCTTAATCCCATTTTACTTACATAATCAGCATC
>CAMXQX010000099.1 GCA_947246355.1 uncultured Bacillota bacterium
TTCTCCGTGGAGATTTGGCAGATGATGAAAAGTTTGTCAGACGTTTTCAAAGAGAAGCGATTAGTGCAAGTAGCTTATCACACCCAAATATTGTAGAGATGTATGACGTAGGGGAAGATGATGGAAAATATTTTATTGTGATGGAATACGTGGAAGGAAAAAGTTTAAAGAGTCTCATAAAAAAACGAGGAGGGCTAACCATTGCAGAAGCTCTCGATATTATGTTACAATTGACAGACGGAATTGCATGTGCACATAATAGTTATATTATCCATAGGGATATCAAACCGCAAAATATTCTTGTTTTGGATGATGGGCGTGTCAAAATTACGGATTTTGGAATTGCACAAGCTTTAAAACGAGGAGAACTGACAGAGACCAACTCTGTAATGGGCTCTGTTCATTATTTACCTCCAGAACAGGCGAATGGAACAGGAACAACAATTAAGAGTGATATTTATTCTCTTGGTATTGTTATGTTCGAACTTTTAACGGGTAAAGTTCCTTTTAAGGGAGAAAATGCAGTGGAAATCGCCATTAAGCAAATGAAAGACCCAATGCCTTCTATTCATACATATAAGGAAGGAATACCACAGAGCATTGAAAATATTATTTTAAAAGCAACAGCCAAAAATCCTAAAAATCGCTATGATAGCGTTTTAGAAATGCAAGAAGATATCAAAACATGCCTTTCTCCAAATCGAGCAGATGAAAAAAAGATGACATTTCCATTTCCTGAATTTGAGCATGATTATGAAGAAAGGGAAAAGGAAAGTATTAGTCGAAGTGAAAAAAATGCAGATTTAGAAGAGCTTATAGATGATGAAAAAGAGAAAAAGTCCAGTAAAAAATTATGGCTTGTAGGCCTTATGATCGCCATTGTTGCTTTTGTGATTTGTTTTGTTATTTTTATACTTCCAAGTTTAAAGAAAGTTCCAGATATAAAAGTGCCTAATGTGGAAAATGCAGAATTAAATGCAGCAATCAGACAACTCGAAGATTTAGGCTTTATTGTGGAGGCAAAGGTAGAAGAACAATATAGTGATACGATAGAGGCTGGAAAGGTTATAAAAACTAATCCACAGAAAGATAGAACGGTGAAGAAAGGAACCACGATTACAGTGACCGTTTCTCTAGGTCTTGAAGGATTTTTATCTGAGAATTACGTGGGTAAAAATTATATTGAAGTAAAGACGATGTTAGAAACCAAAGGAATTAAAGTCACTTTGGAGGAAAAAGAAGTAACAGAAAAAGAAATGAAAGAAAACAAAGAAATCAAGGAAAACACAGTACTTAAACAAGATGTGGAAATAGGGAAGGAATTAAAAAAAGGAGATACAGTACTTCTTACGATACCGAAAATCATTAAAACTTATCCTGATTTTACTGATGGTTCATGGAACCAAGAGAAAATTCAAAAATTTTGTGATGAAGAGGGAATTAAATTAAAAATTAAAACAATTAGTACAAACGATTATCCAGATAGTACTGTTTATAGTCAAGACCGAGCAAGTGAATCCAAAATTGTACCTGGTGTAACATTAACCATTACAATTACAAAAAAAATAGACGAACCAAAACCTACAGTACCAGAGGATAATCCCAATCCAGATGATGGGAGTACACAGAATCCAGGGGGAGATAATGTGCAGAAACCAGATAATTCGAATGGAGAAGAGGATAAAAAGCAAGAACCAACACAAAATGATAAAGGAACGCCAAAGGAGAGCTAATGCAGGGAAAAATCATTAAAACGGTAAGCAATAGCTATACCGTTTTAGTACAAAAGAAAGCTTATTTGTGTGAGGGAAGAGGGAAATTAAAGTATGAAAAAAGAAGACCTCGAGTAGGAGACAATGTAGTTATCGATGAAAACAATCGAATTACAGATATTCTTCCTAGAAAAAATGATTTAATTCGTCCAGCGATTGCCAACGTAGATCAAGCCTATCTCATTATTAGTTTGAAACATCCTAATCTAGATTTAAACTTACTTGATAAATTACTTGTACTTGTGGCATATCATAAAATAGAGCCCATTATTGTTTTTACAAAAGGTGATTTACTCTCTTCCCTTGAAAAAAAAGAAATCATTAAAATTAAAACGTATTATCAAAAAATTGGCTACCAAGTTTATTTGAATGACGAACTAGATAAGATCAAAAAAACATTTAAGGGGAAGATAGGTGTTTTTACAGGACAAACTGGTGCGGGGAAATCTACTTTGCTCAATCGAATTGATCCAACACTCCACTTAGATACCAATGAGATTTCTTATTCTTTAAATCGTGGCAAGAATACAACGACACATGTAGAACTTTTATATCTTTGTGGTGGGTGGATAGCCGATAGCCCTGGCTTTTCATCCGTTTGTCTTCCTATGGCGAAAGAACATATTAAAGATGGAATGATTGAATTTGAAAATTATAAAGAAAAATGTGAATACCGAGATTGTACACATACACATGAACAAGATTGTGAAGTAAAAAGGCAAGTAGAAAAAGGGACAATTTTAAAGAGCCGCTATGAAAATTATAGAAAGTTTATAAGTAGGTGAGTTTAATGAAAATATCCGCATCTGTTTTATCCGTTATGAATGATAATTTAGAAGAAATATTTTTAAAATTAGAGGAGACAAGTACAGATTATATACATTTAGATGTCATAGATGGTATATTTGCTCCCAATAAAACTGATTTTTTAGAATATAAAGAATATTACGAAAATCATGCATTTTTGTATAAAACAAC
>CAMXQX010000100.1 GCA_947246355.1 uncultured Bacillota bacterium
TTTGGTACAATTCGCTGTATTTGTTCTGTTGGGCATTTTGTTGTTGCTTACGACTCGAAAGTTTTTAAATCGTTTGTTAAAGCAAAATAACGAGAAAACAAATCTAGACCGTATTATTGGTGCTACGGCGATCGTTACAGAAGACATCTCCAAAAATAGTATTGGTGAGGTAAAAGTAGAGGGAAAACGCTGGAGCGCCATAGCGAAGAAAGAATTTAAAATTGGGGAAGAAGTTATAATTGAAAAAATCGATGGTGTGAAATTAATTGTTAGAAAGAAGGATGAGTAAATGCCATTATTAATTGCTATTTTAGTTATTGTTGTTTTAATTGTACTACCAAATATTAAAGTAGTACCACAAGCCAAGAGTTACGTGATTGAAAGACTTGGTTCTTATTATACGACTTGGAGAAATGGACTCCATTTTAAAATTCCATTTATTGATCGTGTTGCGAACATAGTGACATTAAAGGAAATTGTAAAAGATTTTGCACCACAACCTGTTATCACCAAAGATAATGTTACCATGCAAATCGATACAGTTGTTTATTTTCAAATTACAGATGCAAAGTTGTATACCTATGGAGTAGAGTATCCAATAAGCGCGATTGAAAACTTAACAGCTACTACTTTACGTAATATTATTGGAGAACTTGAACTTGATCAAACACTAACTTCAAGAGACATTATTAACTCTAAGATGCGCTCTATTTTGGATGAAGCGACCGATCCTTGGGGGATTAAAGTAAACCGTGTCGAAGTAAAAAACATTTTACCACCAAAAGACATTCAAGAAGCAATGGAGAAACAAATGCGTGCTGAACGTGAGAGACGTGAGAAAATCTTGCAAGCAGAAGGAGAGAAAAAATCAAGTGTTTTAATCGCCGAAGGTGAAAAAGAAAGTGCCATCTTAAGGGCAGAAGCAGATAAAGAAGCACAAATTAAACGTGCTGAAGGAGAGGCAGAAGCAATGCTTAAGATTAAGACGGCAGAAGCAGAAGGAATTAAGCTTTTAAAAGAGGCGAAAGCGGATGCATCGGTACTTACTTTAAAAAGCTATGAAACTTTATCTCATATGGCGGATGGGCAAGCAACAAAGATTATCGTACCAAGTGAACTTCAATCCATTGCTACAATGGGTACTGCCATTAAGGAAATGATGACGGATAATAAAGAAAGATAAACAATAAAAGAACAAGAGATTCTCTTGTTTTTTAATGAACTGTTTTCTATATTTTTAATGGTTTGTGACATAATGAACTAGTGTACATTTGAATCGAATGAGTAAGCCTATCAAGTTATAGCCAATGATTTTGTTTATTTTGGCATCTTTCGTATCTTGAATCATTTCTTGGAATTTATGTTTTAGTTCAAACTTCTTTTCTTCGCGATAGACTTTATAAATCTTACAACCTTTGTACTTACACGATTTCTTTAGACTTTCTTTTTTTCTTAACAGTTTCTACAAATTGATTTATCTGATAACTATTAGAGAGTTCTTCAAATAAATTAATATTTGGTATTGAAAATATAGGCATCCCTTGTTTAGATATTAATTTTGAATCTAAGGTTATATCTCTTTTATCATTCCTAATTCTTTTCCTCCTTTCAAGCAACAAAAAAGAGCAGATGCTCTATAATTTTCTCTTTAATTCAAGCAATTTATTTATAGTCATTGTCGGCTTATATTCTTTTGAAAGGGGAACATCATTAGGATTAAACCAGCAAGTATCAATGCCATTATTCATTCCGCCTAGGACGTCAGTTGTTAAGGAGTCCCCAATTAATAACATTTTATTTTTATCTTTATTTTGTGTTTTTTGATACAAAAATTCAAAAAATTCTAGCATGGGTTTTGAATAACCAACCTCCTCCGAACTAACAATAAATGAAATGTAAGAATCTAATTTTGCTTTTTCTACTTTATTAATTGCTGTATCTTTTGGACCGTTTGTAGCAATAAGTATTTCATAATTATTATGAAGATCTTGTAGTAATTTACTGGCATTAGGGATTTCAACCATATTAACACTCAACATACTACAATATAATTCATTAAGTGAAACTGCAGAACTAAAGTCTAAACCTATCCCTTTAAAGAAAAGAATAAATCTATTTGCTCTTAAATATGTTATTTTATCTTCAAGTGTTTTTATAGAGTTAGGAATGATCATTTTTCCACTTTCCCAAGTATGCCAATATGCAGTATCAAATTTTTTCCATTTTTCAAATAATTCATTACTAAATGATATTCCTAATTGCTTAATCATAATTGTAAAAGCATACTTAAGAGATTGATTATTATCTATTAAAGTATCATCTAAATCAAAAATAAGTGTTTCGTATTTTTGCATAAAATTATCCTCCAAACTGTTGTCTATTATAGCATAATTTTAAGATAGGTCAACTATTCATTTGCAAATAACGTTAGTGTTCAATCGTAACGGTATTATATATAATAACAATCCTTGATAATGTTCAAACACAAATTCTACTAAATATTTTAGGGAAGTTGGTTTTTATGGGATAATTTTTAATTAATCTAACCTAATAATCCTAAATCTTTGGTAGAATGGTATTGTAGGTGATAATAGATGAACTGGTGTTAGGATAGAAATATAGACACGGAAATCCTGAGTAATGGTATACTA